>CBFIHW010000054.1:0-16884 GCA_965662325.1 uncultured Pirellulales bacterium
AAGAATTTGGCTCGTCGAATACGACCAAGTTCCCGCCCTTTCGCCGAAAAGATACCGGCGCTTACTGTTGTCTCGAGTTCAAAGGGGTTACCGATTGCAAGTACCCAGTCTCCGATCACAAGCTCGTCAGAATTTCCAAGCGCTGCAGTTGGTAGGTTTTCCGCATTGGCAAGTCGAACAACAGCAAGGTCGCTGTCTGGGTCAGTTTTGATATCAACCGCTTTGAATTCACGCCCATCGGATAGTTCAATTGTTACTTCATCAGCTCCCTCAACAACATGATTGTTCGTGAGGACAATTCCTGCTGCGTCAACAATCACACCAGAACCCACTCCCGATCGTGATGGGGCCCCCCCTCTCGGAGAAAATCCCTCGGGCATTCCATCTCGAAAGAAATCTTCAAAAGGAGTTCCGCGGAAAGGGTTTTCTCCACGATTCTGACCACCTTTTGATGTGACGTTTTGAGCTTTCGTTTCGCTGCGAACAACAACAACACTCGGAGTTGCTTGCTCAGCTGCATTCCGAAATGCCTGGGAAAGTGCATTTGCTGCAGCAACCGGGTCTGCGGTTGTTGGTTCGGCAGAAAAAAGTGTCACTGGGCCGACTGATCCCAGAGCCAGTGCCACCATTAAACATGCCGGCATGAGGGTATTGGTCCTGCTGTGTAGCCTCTTCAAATTACGCATAGTTCGAAAATGATTCACGTTGTGTTCCTCCTTTTTAATACTCAGACATAGTCCGAATGCGGTTGACTGGCCGAATTCCGTTTCCGTTGACGGCAGTCGACGTTCTCCTCATTATCATAGGTCCGCACAGCCATTCTAGGCGATACCTACGTCGGGAATCACCCTGTGCGGACAGAACACCTCCACAGACTTATACGGGAATCTCCCCCGAGGGGTTCGAAAGATTTTCAAAAATCCTGAAAGGCAGAATTAACGATCAAGGCAGGGGCTGCCGACCGATGTTTGACAAGGGAGGGAGCCGGCTTTTACCGTGTAGCTTTGGGAGTTCATGAATATGCCTGAGACGCCGATACCTAACGAAAACACCACTCCTGAGAGCCTCGCCGCCTGTGAAAAGCGGATTGGTTACCAGTTTCTTGATCGACAGCTGCTTGAAGCCGCGGTGACACATGCTTCGGGGGCTACTCATCGCCTGGCATCAAATGAACGGCTCGAATTTCTGGGGGACTCTATTTTGGGTTTTGTCGTCTGTCATCGACTCTACGTCGAGTTTCCTGAACTCCTCGAGGGTGATCTCACGAGAATCAAATCGGCTGTTGTCAGTCGAGAGACATGCAGCAGAATCAGCATTGAACTTGGGCTGGTCGATTTTCTTATTGTTGGAAAGGGCATGGCGGTCAATCGCCCCGTGCCGAATTCAGTTCTTTCAGATATGTTTGAGTCACTCGTTGCTGCGATCTTTCTCGATGGAGGTATTGAGCCTGCTCGGGCTTTTCTTGATACCTGGATTGGTCCTGAAATCGAAAAAGTAGTGGCTGGAGAAGAAGGATCAAATCATAAATCCCTTCTGCAACAGCTTGCCCAGGGAGCGTATGGAATAGCGCCGACCTATGAGGTGATCGACGAGGTAGGGCCTGATCACAACAAAGAATTTCAGGTGCGGGCCCAGATTGGTCGGCGACGGTATGCTCCTGCCTGGGGTCGAAATAAGAAAGAAGCAGAGCAGGGTGCAGCGGAGAAGGCACTCGAGGCTTTGCGTGCTGACGGTGTTGTTCCAGCTTTTGAGCATACGTTTCGGCGGCAGGATGCACCCGAAGGCAATTAAACGTTGGCCAAGAAGGCACATTTCTCTGACTTAGACTGAAGTTTGTCAGCTACGAAACCGAACTTCTTTCTATCGCCCAGCGTACTTACTCGTGCCGTGGGCAATGGCCCGTACTCGCTTGAAACTTCTGGGGGGTGGTACTCAGGCCCCGGCGCGAATTTGAAAGTCCACCTCGCACAACGGGGTGGACTTTCGCTTTTGGTCGGAAGTTACAGCCCTGCATCACGAGTTAGTGATTGGCGATCGAACATGAGCCGGCTACTGATTGCGATTGCCAGAATGCCCGCTGGCATAATGAGCATCTCCCATCCTGGCCCGATGGATTGGCCGTCAAGAATCATCTTTTCGGCGAGTGTTCGTACAAACATGATGGCAAGAAGAACAGCAACAACTTCCAGCAATGTTTTTTTCAGCGATCCAATATTTTCAACCTTGAGCCAGTGTGGAGCCGTGCCTACTGCCATTGAGTTCGACAAAAATAGTGCATAGATACCGTACGCGAAATACAAAAAGGTGAGCCCAGTGAGGCCGTTATCAAGTGACTCGAGCAAAAGGAGGTTTGCCGCAGGCCGTGGTGCAGCATCTGGTGAGGTCGGTGTAAAAAAATGGTTGAGTAAAACACCTCGACCATCGATCTCAAAATATCGCAGAACTGCTTCAACGGTATTCGCCGCTCCGATGATGAACATCAAAAGAGCACCAACGAGTGATGAGAACACCGTAACAATACTGAACCAACGGGTGAGCCCCAGAATTTGAGTTATACGAGGCACCATTTTCCGATGGTGTGCGTGTTGGGTTTGGGGAGAGTCTTTCGCATCCATAGGAAATATCTTGATCTATAAAGTGTTATGGCTTACGGCAATTTCACCTTCACTATACCACGCTGCTACTTCTGCTGTTATTGTCTCAGAAAGCAAGTGTTTTGCCACGTTCATGTATCGATGCACTGTCAATTCATAGTTGAGATGGCTTTGAAATGGGATCGTCCAAGGCGATTGGCCTAAACGAATGCTCTGGCAAGAAAAGGGTGTAAGATTCAACGCGGTTATGGAAGCAAAGAGAGGTCTGCATGAGTGCCCAGAAGTGTTTTGAGTCGCTTAATGATGTGAAAGCCCCGGTTGGCAAACCTGCGGGGCTCTATCAGCCGTGTTTAGTGGTCGGTGGACTTGTCTACGTTTCAGGTCATCTGCCCTTTGAGCCTGATGGGAGTCTTATCCTGGGGTGCCTTGGAAAAGACTTGGATGTCGAAGCTGGCAAAAACGCAGCGCGGCGAGCAGGGCTTGCGAGTCTTGTGACGCTTGAGCATTGCCTCGGAAGCCTCGATAAGATTTCTCGGGTTGTGAAACTACTAGGAATGGTTTCAGCAACAGATGTATTCACTCAGCATCCAGCAGTCGTTAATGGTTGCAGTGAACTCTACGCAGAGGTCTGGGGTGCAGAAAACGGCGTTGGGGTGCGAAGTGCAGTTGGTGTTTCTTCACTGCCTGCGGGTGTTGCTGTTGAAATCGAGGCAGTCTTTGAGCTGCACTGAGGCTGCGGTAATCAGTCAGGACGGTTTTTGGATCGAGCCACAGGGGAGTTGAGTATGCTGACGTGACAGTGGCGATCGTGAGTGTCGAGGTTACGTGTCTGTTTTGGGGTGAGGCTGATTACTCTAGGTATCGTCATTGCCAGAAATCATGTTCGGCCCTTTTCCGGCAGTCTTTTCATAGTACCCATCTCCGGAGCGAACATACTTTGTGAACCCTATCCGGTCGAGGTTCTTATCTGACAATTTGTCTTGGGTGCCGATGTCAGACCATTTTCCAGCAATCCTGAAACCAGTAATCACACGACGCACCGGCTTACCATTCAAAGGATGAGCAGTGAGCGGATCCGCGCTCATTGGCTGGTCAACCTCGAATCGCTCTCCGGCTGTTCCGTCCTCTTCAATAACTTCGTAGACATATGTTGGCATCAGATGGTCCTCTGTGATGCTTGAAAACAGCGAGTGTACCGTCTCCTATTGTACCTCCTTACCATGCCTGCAGACGGCGTGTTCCTGCAGGCAACCATGAATGAGAAGAAGCGAGGAATGGCCCGGGTATTGAGATACGTGAAACCCCTAAAAAGTAGTTCATGTGCCTGTCAGGTATGTGGGTTCGTGATCTTGCTAGGTGAAAATGGCCCAGGAAACAAGAAGGGGATATTTGGTGGCGACACGTGGCATACTGATTCAGTATGATTTGCTTTGAACTCATATCACCCGACTTTTTTGATGTTGTCGGAAAGTGATGCCCTGAAACAAGAAGGTTAACGATCCCATGCGTACAGGAAACCCTGTTCTCAACTCTCGCACGTTTGAAGACTTTGGTTTGCAGCCTCGCGATAGTGCAGCCGAAAATGTCCCTGTCACGACCATGACGGTGACTGGCACTGCGAACCGCACGATGTTTCTTCTTGCGTTGGCATTCTGTTCTGCATGTTTTACCTGGTCACGAACATTTAATGCTGTTGCTGCCGAAGCAAGCTCAAGTGCAGCGATGCCATGGGTATTTGGTGGGTTGATTGTTGGGTTTATTACGGCGTTAGTAATCTGTTTTAAGCAGACATGGGCGCCGATGCTCGCACCGGTTTACGCACTTGCCGAGGGTCTTTTTCTTGGAGGGATTTCAGCGAGCTTCGAGGCACAGTATCCAGGCATCGTTATTCAAGCAGTGGGAGGAACGTTTGGCACGCTCGCAGCGCTTTTGTTGTGCTATCAATCGGGCCTGATCAAAGCGACTGAAAATTTCAAATTGGGTATCGTGGCGGCGACCGGAGGAATTTTCTTTGTCTATCTCATCTCAATGATCGGCGGGATGTTTAATTTTCCAATACCATTTATTCATTCAGCCGGGCCGCTCGGGATTGGATTCAGTGTTGTCGTTGTCATCATTGCGGCACTGAATCTGGTTCTTGACTTCGACTTCATTGAAACAGCAGCCAATCGCGGTGCACCAAAGTACCTTGAATGGTATGGAGCATTTGCACTCATGGTGACACTTGTCTGGCTCTATCTCGAGATACTTCGACTGTTGAGTAAACTCAATAGCCGCGACTGAGTGTGACATTGAAGTGGCGGTGATTTAGATTATGGTCAGTCGATTGGAAGAAATACCCACAGTGCAGGTCTGCCGCAGTTGCAGTGGACGGCTCGTCCTAGAAGCCCAAGTCCAGCAGGGCTGATTGCGACAGTTGTTCTTGCGGCATTCCACGTGCCTTTGATGCCGGTTGCATGTGGCCCATGAAGTCGGGCTTGTACACTTGGGACCGGGTGAAATACGGTTTCAATAAGAGGGGGCCGCTCGCGTTCACGATCTTGAAGATTGTCTAGGTTTGTGATCGTCCGTTCCAGCATGTTTCGATCACAGCCATGTGCGAGAAGAGCATGGTCTACTTCAGCAACGCCACGACGGCTTGGCGTCGGTAGCGTGAGCAGTCCGAGGAATGACCACAGGGTGAAAATCAGGCTGAAGGTGGCAATGCCCTGAGCCGAGGCAAGTTGGCTGCTGCCAACAAGCGTGGCAGATAAAATAATTCCAGCAAGAGTAAACGTGAGTGCAAGCAGGCGGCCACGCCACCAGCTGCCAGTCGAGATAGCCATCTGTCTACGCTGGACCGCAACACGAAATGCATCAGAGTCGAGTACCTCGCGCCACCGCATAGGTAGCAACACAATTCTGGGTCGGAATAACCCGACAATACTTCCAGCAAAACCCTCGTCATCAGATTCGCCCATATATGCAGGAACAGCCGGTAACGCTGGATCATCTTGAAGTTCAGGAGTGCTGGGGGTGAGTTCAAGATGAGCAATGGCAGCAGCAAGTGTAATTGACCCACGCAATAACGTGACGACCAGAAGCGTTCCAACGCCGACAACACCAAGAATGCCAGCCGTTCTTGCAGCAAGAAGGAGTGATATTCCAATAAGTGCCAGAAGTCCCGAGTGAATACAGACTCCCCGAAGAAGGACAACAAGGAAGTTGTTGAAATGAGGATGCTGTCTCTGGTAGTGACGAGGCAGAAGATAGCCACCAAAGAGATCAAGTGGTAGTTGAAGGGCCGTGTACAAGAGAATGAATGCAAGAATGCCTTTGATCTGGTTGTTTAATGCTGCACCGGTTCCAGGAAGAAATTGTTCCGGAAGATGGAAATAGAGTGCAGCGGCAGAAATCGTGACAATGCTCCCAACGCCTGTAATTCCTAGCCAGAGTCGGGCTCGCCCATAACCAGGAACCTCATCATGTGCCGGGGAAGCTTTTTGGATTGAGGTGTTCGAGCGATGCATTGCTTCGGCTGTTTTACGAATGCCTCGGAGCATTCCTCCGAAGACAAATTCATGGAGTGGAATGACTGCATACCAATAAAGGAGTCCAGCAAGGCCCCGCGGACGGAATCGCGCGGTCATAACGAGTCGTGTGATTGGTGGTTCCCGTTGCGGTTCGATAGGTTCAATTTTGAAATCAAGCTGTGCTTCACCAGGTAGTTTCATTTCTGCGCGGAGCGAGAGGAAGCGGTCTCTGTCGATGCCAACGACCCTCCAGAAATCGAGTGTCTCGCCGAACTCGACTGTTTCTGGGAGTCTTCGGCCTCTGCGGAGGCCAGGGCCTCCTACAAGCGTGTCCATCCACCCTCGGATCCGCCAGAGAATGTCTCCCGCATACCATCCGTTTCCTCCCCCAATACGGCAGATTGCCGCATACAGGCTTGCTGAATCTGCTTCAACATCAACCACGCGTTCGTCGGTAAAGACTGTGCCGCCGGCCCAAGATGGATCGCCTGGCACCGGGCCGGCCACGCTCCATCGGGTCTCAACAGCTTGCTGTTCAATTTTTGCAAGAGCTCGCCGTATAGCTTCACGAGCACCCAGTGCCTTATGAGGCATGAGCCGTTGAGTCGTGTTATCCGTCACGACAACACGATTCTTGAGTCCTTCGGCAAGTGGGCGAGCTATTCGGTACGAGACTGGTGTAACAAGATTGATCCAGTGTGAGCTTAGCCGAGGTGTAAGTACTGGTACAGGTAGAATAATTCGTCGTTGCAGGCCAAGTTCTTCTGCCATGACTCGCATAAGTTCTTGATATGCCATGACATCATCACCACCAATTTCGAGAGTCCTGCCGGCTGTATCTGGAACCTCAAGACATCGAACAAGCCAGTGGAGAACGTCAGAGATAGCAACTGGTTGGCATTCTGTAGTGACCCATTTTGGTGTGATCATAACCGGAAGGCGTTCAACAAGGTATCGCAAGATTTCAAAAGATGCCGAACCTGACCCAATGATCATGGCAGCTCGAAATGTTGTGACTGGTACGTCCGATGAAGCAAGTTCTTCCTCTACCTGGCGTCGCGAACGAAGATGTTGACTAAGGTCTGGACCCATTTCACCAAGGCCACCAAGGTATATGATTCGCGGCAGGTCGGCCGATCGTGCTGCATTTGCAAACATACGGGCCAGGTCTCGGTCGCGATCAGCATAGGTACCACCTGTCGCAACCATCGAGTGCACGAGATAGTATGCAGCCTTGCAGCCTCGCATGGCTTCTGTAACAGCTTCCCGGTCGGCAAGGTCAGCGTTGACCACCTCGAGTTGAGGATGTTGCCGCCAGGGTCGTGCGTCAAGTTTTCGTGGTTCCCGAACAAGACATCTGACCCGGTAGCCGGCCTCAAGCAGCAGCGGAACAAGCCTTCCGCCTACATATCCTGTCGCTCCAGTCACAAAAATAGTCTCACGTTGTGGGCTGGGAGGTGCAGCAGCGGCGTCTTCTGTCATGGGTTTCGTTTCTCTCAGGCAATATATTTTTCGGTCCAATGAATTGTGGTGCCACTCGGGATGCGAGGATCACCCAGTTAAAACGTATTCTACGGGTTTCGACCAGGATTTTTTTCTTTCAGCCTTTCAGAAAGAATTTCCTTGATGGTGGTAAAATCATAGCTAGATACCGTTTGGTGCAGGTGTTTTCCGGCTACGGGATGCGGCAGGAGTGCATTCACAGAAAGAGGATTGACGAATGGATGAGACGCAAAGAGGCCATGGAATGGATCAATGGAAAGGGAAAACAGCCTTCATTACTGGTGCCAGTAATGGAATCGGGGCAGCCGTTGCGACACGGCTCTTGGCTGAAGGAATGCGGGTTGTTGGGTCTGCTCGTCGACAAGAACGAGTTGCTGAAGTTCTTCAGAAGGCGGATGTCTCGGGAGGCAATAGCCTTGCTGTCCAGTGTGATGTTCGGGATGAGCGATCCGTTCAGGAGGCATTTTTGCTTGCCAAAAAAACGTTTGGTGGTGTTGATGTTCTGGTTAACAATGCGGGGCTTGGTCATGCGGCGACGCTTGCTGAAGGCCAGGTTGACGAGTGGCGAGAGATGCTTGACGTGAATGTGCTCGGTTTATGTATTTGTACACGTGATGCCTTGGCCGATATGCGATCCAGAGGTGGCCCGGGTCATATTATTCATATCGGCTCAATGGCTGGTCAGCGTGTGCCTGCTGGAGCTGGTCTCTATTCAGCAACAAAGCATGCAGTTCGTGCATTGACTGAAGCATTGCGAATGGAGTTACGAGAAAATGGTGACTCAATTCGAGTTGGTGAAATTTGTCCTGGATTCGTTGAGACAGGATTCGCGAGCCACTACATGAAGTCTGAAGAAAAAGCCCGTGAGGTGTACTCCCGATTTAAGGTGTTGGAGGCGAACGATGTGGCAGAAGCCGTGGTCTATATGCTGTCGTGCCCAGAACATGTTCAAATTCATGACATTTTAATGAGGCCAACCGAGCAGCCAACCTGAAGAAGGCCATGTGCCGTGTAACAGAATCGGTCTCGTGAATGAAAATGCAACATGCATAGGGGTTGTGGCAAAGAACTCAGGCATCTTCATGAAGCGTGCTCTGCAAATCCGATCACAAAAGGAAGTGCAGCATTCAAACAGGTTTCAGTCTTATGTCAGGGCCCTCAAAAATTCTTGGAGAGACACAGCGGGTCTGGGTTTGTGTCTTGAAGATGAGTGATCTGACTGGACCACGCCGACGGGCGGATCGGCCGCGAGTGGTGGTCAAGGCCCTGCCGAAGCGGCCGGGGCTTGAGCTGGATCAGTGGGTAAAAACATCTCGACGGGCCAAACGTATGCGGGTGGTCAATGTTGTCTATGAGGCAATGCCTCGGCCCTCGGAGCTTGGCGGCAGAGATTGTCCGTTTATCAAACCCACGCAGAAGCCAGAGGTGGACGTTGCAATGAAACTGCTGCGCCAACAGCTTCGATGTGAGGGATATACCGTGAACGGTGATATGACGGTCTGGCATCTCTATGTTATTGAACTGACGCCTCTACCAACTGAATCAGGTAAACCGGCTGGCTATCTTTACGTTGGGCAGACGAGTCAGCCACTGGAAGATCGTATTCGTCAGCATCGCGAAGGGCACCACAATCTTAAGGGGCAGCGGTTACATAGCCTCGCCTGCCATAAAAGGTTCTTACGGCCTCGGTTTGATCTGCTTCCCACGGAATTCAGCCAGACGTTGTATTGTCAGGAAGATGCGCTCACCGCAGAGGCCGATCTCCGGCTGGCACTGGAAGCCGATGGCTTCACTGTTGAAGGGGGGACTGAGAAATTGAGTGCGCGCCGACGGGCTCTTGGGATCGACAGCGATGAAGCGGCTCCGGAATAATCACCAGATTTGCCTAGTTGGCATTTTCAATAAGGTCGAGAATCGTATCAAGTGAAACGCAGTCTTTAAAAACCATCTGGTTCCCAAACGAGTCATGCCGTCTATGTTTTTTAGTTGCCTGTGTTGTATATGTACGCGATACCATGCCGACGACGGCACCACTTGAGTCAAAGACAGGGCCGCCACTGCTGCCAACGGCATAGTCTGCAGTGACACTCATCCAGACGGGTGCTAGGTTCGAATGCAACACTTCATCACTGTTACTTTTCTTTGACAGGTGAGAGGTCCCACCCGACTTTGCCATTGTTGAAGGATCTGCGTTATGGCGGTGGTATCTGGAAACCACGCCCCGGGTGAGACTGTAGAAGCGACCGGCTGGATGGCTGATTACAACAACAGCGTCTCCGCAGGCAGCTGGGTGACCGAGTCTGAGGAACGGAAGAACAATACCACGTGTATCAAGCTGGGCGATCGCTGCGTCTCCTTCACGATTGGATGCGAGGATACTGCGAACGGCAAAGACGTTGCCATCAGATGTCATGACACCAAAGTAGTGATTTGATTCTTCTGTGAAGACATGATGATTTGTGACGACGAGTCCACTATCAGAGAGGAGCCAGCCGGAGGCCATTCCACCGAGGTGCCAATCATTACAACTATTGCACTTGTAAATAGATCCAATGACGACAACCGCCGGCATCACACGTTGATAGAGAGACTCTTCTGTCGTTACTGCTGGAATGTGTTGGAGGTCTGGGAGTTGAATGGCACTGCCCTCCGTTTGAGCTAACAAACGGAGGGCAGTGCCCGCCTCAAGTGTTCGTTGTGTTTTGGACGGTGCGTTTTCAACGAGAGCCGCGAGTCCTTCTACAAATTGTTCAGCGAGTGCTACGTCGTCAACAACGGGAGTTTGGTTTGCCGCAGAAGAGGCTTTTTCCATCAATGGAAAAAGCAGGCAGGCAAGAAGAACGAGTAGTGTTTTGCGTGATGTGTTCATACAGAAAGAATACGCGTTAGAAATGTCCGTGGGTCGGGTTGTTTTGAAAGATTCCGAGTGACTTTCAATGATTCGTCAGATGCAATCTCTACAACCGGCTGCCTTCGCTTACCCACCAAAGTTACTCTGCCGGAGTAAATTACCATGACAATTGAAACACAAGCACCGAAATCCGATAGAAACTGAAGAAATAACCATGTTCTGTGACACCACATGAGCGCAATTGAGTGACATTCAAAGGGAGCAATAGGAAACGTTTACTCATTTTTCAAATAAACGTCTTTGGCTTGCTGTGGGGAGTTGTGCGTTGTGTGTAGCGTGTGCCTGATTGCTGTCGAAATACTCTTGTTGGCATCTGATACCATCGTGTCGAACATTATTCACGTAGTCGGAGACTTGGGAAATCACGGTTGTTTCTTTTGGGAATGGCAGCAAGTCTTGAGAGAGATCCTTCAGTTCAGTTGCTGGATCAAGCCACTCGTCATATCGCTCGGGCTGTATGACAACTGGCATGCGTGGGTGGAGGTGCTGCATTGATTCATTGGCGTCACACGTCAGGATAGTGCAAGTTTCTATCCTCTCGCTGTTATGTTCCCAAGAGTCCCAAAGCCCACCGATACCAAAAGGTTCGTTCGATGGAAGCCGGATATAGTGTGGCTGTTTTCTTTTCCCTGATGTTGTCCATTCGTAGAAACCAGTAGCAGGAATAAGACATCTTCTTTGGCGGAAGCTGTCACGAAAAGACGGTTTTGTTAATACGGTTTCAGAACGGGCATTCGTTAATCGTGTGCCAATGGATTGATCTTTGGCCCAGGATGGAATGAGTCCCCACCTTAACAATGAACTCATGTGCCTGTGAGTTTGGGACGGAAGACGAATGACCAGAATTTTTTGAGAGGGCGCAATGTTGAATCGTGGTGTTATGGGAGTGCTGAGACTGATACGAAAATGTCTGCAGATGCTTAACTCATCAGAAGTGAGAGCAAATCGACCACACATAACGTAGGCTACTCCTTGGGAGACAAGAGTTAAAATGAAAAGAATTCGATACTGGTGACAGCCCCATAGGAATAAATTTCAGAGAACGGTTTCTTGTGTGAGAAATTGCATGATACGCGAGACATAAGCCAACTCAGTGAAAGGCAGGTATCAAAGCGGCTTTTTGGTATGCAAGGGCGAAGCAAATATCTGTTTGATAGAGTATCTGTTTGATAACTTTATTTAGTTTTAGACTGCCGTTTGCACAGATATGCCCTGCAGCAGGATCGTAATTGCGAGCAATCTGCCTCACAATATTCGTCGGGCAACCCCACCAGGAAGCTCGGTAGACGTAAATAGCACGAGAAAAACAGCATATGTTTTTTGTTTGCAATAGTTGTTGAATTGCAATACAAACCGAGTTGATCTGTTGTTCAATTGTGGTAGCATAAGTCCTACTTGCAATAGAACTGCAAGTAGTAAATACTCGAATTCGTAGAATTCTCGCGCGGTATTCGAAAAAAATGAGAAAACAGCGTTTTTCGTCATGATACGGTTCACATCCATTTTACTTCTGATTCCGTACTGCTTGGTGTCCCTGATGGGCCACGCTGGCTTCGATGTAGTTGGGATCCACGCGCGCGGGCACTCCAATTGTGAGCATTCAGCATGTCTGCATGTTTTCCACGAGGATCATGAGCCTCACTGCACACATGCGATAGATGGTGAGAACTCGGTTCAAGACACGGATGATTACTCACAGGACAAGACTGACGGGCACAATGAGTGCCCAGGTGACTGTACCGTCTGTCATTTTTTGAGTCTTTTTAACGCACAAGTGACCGCTTTTGCTGTGCCATGTGCAACGTCATTCAGCAGTCCAGACACAAACGTGTTGGCTGAACAAAACACCCTTGTTGCTTTCTGCCTCACGCGGCGTCAAAGACCTCGTGCTCCACCGGCGTTCACCGCCTAGCCGTGTGAGTAGTCTTTTTTCTTTTCGCTGAATTGTAATTCGTTTTTTCTGCTTCCAGCAGAAAATGTCTTGGCGGATAACCAAATTAGTCTTTTTGCACGTGAGAACCTGTTTTCCATAAATTTTTATGCGTAATTAATTTAGTAATAAAATTTTTAAAAATTGAATTTGGAGTAAAAAGATGAGATTTCAAAAACAGATTAACGTGCCATGTGGTGCTGGTTATAAAAGAAGTGGTTTCACGCTGATTGAATTACTTGTTGTAATCGCAATCATCGGCGTTCTGGTTGGTTTACTTTTGCCAGCTGTTCAGCAGGCTCGAGAAGCTGCCCGCCGAAGTTCATGTTCGAACAACATGAAGCAGATCGGGCTTGGAATACACATGTTTGCCGATACGAACCCAGAAACGTTTCCAGTCGGTTGGATTGGGGAGCTTGAAAATGGTGACATTCATGGTGATGAAGGAGAGGGGTGGGGGTTTAGTACTCGTCTTCTCCCATACACGGAACAAAAGAACCTGTATGACCTGATTGACTTTGATCAGGCGGTTGGTTCTGCAAATGCAACGGTTCGAACAACTGTCATTCCAACATTTCGCTGTCCCTCTGATACTGGATCAGATCCCTTCAATCCGGGCCTTGACGGTGGGAGTAATGATGAAGAGGACGCTCCTGATGTAGCAGCTGGTCCAACGCAGTATACTCGTACCAATTATGTTGGAAATTTTGGTTCTGAGCACATTGCTCACGACGATGGAGGAGGTGTTTCTGGTCCCGGTTATGATGGGGACGAAGCAAGTGACGGCAACGGCATCTTCTTTGCGGGTTTAGAAGGTAATAAGAATGCTGTTAAATTCCGTGATGTCCGAGACGGGCTTAGCAAAACGATTGCCGTTGGTGAGCGAGATAGCCGCATGGGCGGTAGTATGTGGATTGGTGTGGGAGAAGGTTTATGTGCTTCGATGTCACGAGTTGTTGGTGTCGGTGAACATGTCTTTAATAGCTCAGGTGCTCACTTTGAGGACTTCTATTCGCGTCACCCAGGTGGTGTTAGCTTTGTCTTTGCAGACGGTCACGTTGCCTATCTGAGCAATGGAATGACCGACGAGATCTTTCAAGCTCTCTGCACAAGGGCTGGTGATGAGGTTATAAATTACTAATCGTCCCGATGCACTCTATAGAGGGGGGAGGTAAAAGCCTCCCCCCTCTTCGTTAGGGTTCTGTAGGGCTCCGGTGTTAGGATAAGGCTACACAACCACAGCTTTTTGTGTTCCTGACTGATCAAAAGTTTCGCATTGTGCGTAATACCAAAGAAGCTCTATTATAGTTGTAGTTTAAAGTTTCGAATCGGAGAATGTCGGGCGTGCAGTACTTTCGTGTTCTAACAACTGTCGCGATCTCGTTGGCAATGATGCTGCCAGGCGAAATCTTTGCAGAATGTTGTTGTAGTGCGAGCCAGTCAGGTTGTTGTGCCGTCAAGGCGCCTGTCGAGGCCCCAAAACCCAGTTGCTGCAATTGCGAACGAATAGCTGCGGAGCAAGCAGCGTTGCTTGAGTGCGTCACACTCAGGATAGGGAATCAGGAACGACCGTCTTGCGAATGTTGTCTCCGTGCCCGACTGAACTCATCGGCAGTTCCGGTAACGTTAAAAAAAGTGGATCTGAACTATTCGATATTTGCTCGTGAATCGAATGGTGATGGTGGCCTGCCACAATTATCGACCAAGAATATTGAAACTGCTTCATACGCGACAAACAACAATAAACGCCAGGCACTTCTCTGTGTGTGGATTCAATAACGGAAAATCTTCTAGTCTTTTGTGTTTTTACATTTCATTTATTGACCAAGGAGATTCCTATGTTTATTAAGTCATTAGCGGGCTTGGCACTACTGAGTGCCGTGGTGGCAACACCATTCGCTCTTGCGACTTTTAATAGTGCAGGTGCAACGGCGTGTGTGTGCTGTGGTGAAGACTGCACATGTACGGACTGTGCATGTGATGCAAACCAGTGCTCATGCAGCACTGGTGGTTCATGTGCTTGTTCTTCAGGATGTGCTTCGCCATGCTGCGACAAGGGTTGCAGTGAAACTGCCGCTCAATCAAGTTGCTGTGAAAAAGGCGAATGCACTGCTGATCAAGAATAAAATTGATCACAGGTTTTAAGTGAGGGGCCGTGCCAGCAAAACTGGTGCGGCCCCTTTTTTTATACTGGTGCGCGGGGCTATCAAAGTTCCTAGCGGATTGATTCTTCCGGCAAGCCAGATTGAATCCCCTGATCTATTGGTATCTCATCTGGCTTTCCATCCCCGTGAATGGCGATTAGACGATCAAGTTCAGACCGAAGACTTTTTACAACATCAATATGGGCTTCGTCATTAATCAAGTTCTTGTTTTCACCCGGGTCGGCCTTCAGGTCGTAGAGCTCCGCCATATGCCGATCCGGTGAGCCATCACCGTGTGGATACCGAATGTACTTCCAACAATCGGTTCTCAACGCACGCACGTTCGGTGTGTATGGAAACTGATGTTCGTAGTTGTACTCATAATAAAAACTTGTTCGCCAGTTCGAGGTATCGCCTTGAGCAAGTCGTTTCCAGCTGTGACCGTGAACCTTTTCAAGTGGTTGTGCCCCGCAGATGTCGAGGATCGTCGGAGCGAAGTCGATCGTCGCCGTTATCTGTGGAATAACTTTTCCTTGCTCGGTCAGGCCGGGATATCGCACAACAAGTGGAATGCGAATCGACGGCTCGTGCCCTGTCCGTTTATCGACCATGCCATGCTCGCCCTCGAGCAGCCCGTTGTCTGATGTGAATATCACCAGCGTGTTGTCCAGTTCACCCCGATCTTCTAGAAACTTGTAGAGACGCCCAACGCTGTCATCAACGGAAAGAAGTGTTCCCCAGTACGCGCGAACCATTCTGGCAAAGTCTTTAACAGCTTCGGGACTTTCATCGGGGAACTTTTTTCGCCAGTCGAACAATGGCCCGTAGATGCCATGCCAGGTATCTAAACGCTTTTTGAACCAGGCTGGCTTGTCATCGAGGTTAAAGGCACTCTTTGGATACTGGATATTAATAGCATCGAAAGTGTGTTGGTATTTCTTTTCAGGGAAGTAAAAACTGTGAGGGGCCTTGTGCCCCACCATGATCGCCCAGGGTTTGTCGGATTCACGGTTTTTGATCCAGTCCGTCGCCATATCAGTCACAACGGTTGTGTAGTATCCCTTCACGACTCTTCGATCTTTTCCATTGAAGTTGAATTCCGTATCAAAGTACTTGCCCTGGCCTTTGTGGGTCACGAAATGATCAAAGCCGGGACGGGGCATGTCGTTCTTTTCGCCCATGTGCCACTTGCCGACGTACGCCGTTTCGTAGCCAGATTCCTGAAGTCGCATTGGAAAGCTGACCATGTCCTTCGGGTATTCCGTAAAGTTGTTTGAGACACCATGCGTATGCGCGTAGAGCCCACTTAAGATTGAAGCCCGGCTGGGGGAGCAGAGGCTCGTTGTGCAGAAGTGGTTTTTGAAAAGTAGTCCCTCTGAAGCGAGCCGATCAATATGCGGGGTTTTGAGATAAGGATGCCCCATGCAGCTTAATGCGTCGTAACGCTGATCGTCAGTGAGGACAAATAAGACGTTTGGGCGTTGCTGTTTGTCGTGTGTGTGCTTTTGCGTTTGGGTGTTTGCTTTGGTTTTATTTGTTTTAACTGTGCTTGGATCGGTATCTGGTGGGAATTCTTCACCCTCTAATACATAGGCGAGAAGGTCTTGGATTTCGTTGATATTCAATCCATCGAGAAGACCAATGGGCATGATAGATGTCGCAAGTTCCCGTCGTTCTTCAATATCAGATTTATCAACGAGGAAGATGTCGCCATTTGTCTGTACGTACGCCTGCTTCTTGCCCTCCCGTCCAACGATAAGTCCTGTGAGAACTCTGCCGTCCGTTGTCAGAAGTTGTTGTGGGCGGTAATAGGGTGCGATCTCTGCATTTGGATTCACAATATGTTTCAGTAACCAATCGTGCGTAATACCTGCTTGGTGTCGAATTGTTGTCAGGTCTGGTCCAATGCTATTCCCACGGCCGTTCATGGCGTGGCACTTGTAACAACCTCCAAGAGTCGAATGAAAGAAAATCCTTCTGCCAACGGCACGGTCAGGCTGACGTGATGACTTAGCAACCAGTGTCTGCCACGCCTCCAAGTCAGTCGCGGGGGGTTTTTTCGGTACATCTCGCCCAGTGATCCCTGCTGACAATGTTCGATGAGCTTCTTGTGAGACGGTCTCACTTGTTGACTTAGTCAAGAGAGTGAGCAATTCGTTATGTTCAGCCGCTCTCGGAGTGAGCCCCGCAATTGCGACTGCTCGAAGATCATCACTGAGTGTTGTGTCTGCTGCCAGTTTTGCGAGTACCCACGTTCGATTCGGGTTCGGATGAATAACAAGCGATTGGA
>CBFIHW010000055.1:0-16802 GCA_965662325.1 uncultured Pirellulales bacterium
CCAGCATGGTTTTGTTCTCACCGCTTGGGAGTGTAACCCGTATGCGTTGGAGGTTTGGTTTGAATTTTCGCCGCGTGATTCCGGTGATCTTCGTACCGACGCCGCCAAGGTATTTCTGCTTACCACGGATGGTAACAGAGTTCCCCATCGAGAACCCTTTTCCGCAGATTTCACAGACACGCGCCATCGCATCACCTTTTCCTGAATAAAAACCTTGTCCGAACCAAGTTCCCATGATACCGGAGACGCGGGAAGCCGCAAGATGAGTCACGTAGGCTGGTTCTAGTAACTATTTGAAGACGGCTTTCGACCTTATTTGCCCCGAATGGCTGCGGGAGCGAGTAGTTTCAGCAGGTCCTCATGAGTAATCCCGTTGCTTGCAATTCCATCTCCAGCACTGATGTCACAGGCACCCGTCCAGTCAGTGAACCTCCCCCCTGCCTCGGTCACAACAACTGCTACGGCAGCGGCATCCCAGGCATTCAGCATTGGGTCAGCCATAGCCTCGGCACGCCCCGTTGCTACCAGTAGGTATCCATACCCATCACCCCATGTCCGGACAATGCGGCAGGCGTCTTCAATATCGTCACGGACCTTTCTGCCGGCTGTTTCGGCGTCGAGGGCCGCGGGACGCCGGCGAAAGTCTCGAAAATCACTCGAGCAGAGCAGGCTTTCACTCAATGACGTTTGGGTTGAGACATGTGCCGGCACGCGCCCGCGACCGCTCTGCTCATACCACGCTCCTTGCCCCACGGCTGCATATGCAAGTTCTTCAAGGGCAGGAATAAAGATGACACCTAGGACGCCTTTGCCATTCTTACGGCAGCCAACGAGCGTTGCAAAAAGCGGGACACCCTGAATAAAAGATTTGGTGCCATCGATTGGATCAACAACCCATTCATATTCAGAACGTCCTGTTGTGCATCCTGTTTCTTCACCGAGAAAGCTGTCCTCTGGAAAGGCGGCGAGCAACTCCTTCTGCAGGATTTCTTCGGCAGCGACATCCGCTGCAGTGACCGGAGACTGATCTGTCTTTCGGGTAACCAAAAGATCATTGGTTCGGAACCACTGTAACGTTTTTTGTCCGGCCTTCCGGGTGGCTGCAATGGCGACTTCCAAACGTTCGTCCATGCCGGGGTCAGGCATTCGTTGGCTCCTGAGAAGGTGTTTCTATCGAAATGCTATCTGACATGTGGGCTGGAGGAAAAAACGAAAGAAATAGGAGGAGCCCTGCTCCGAGAACGAGGAAGCTATCTGCCAGGTTGAATATCGGCCAGTCGATAATGCCTTCGAGGCGAAAATGAATCCAGTCACGGACTGCGTAGACGGGTTCACCTTGTCGTTCTAGTGGTGCATTCCAGTGAAGTGCTGGGATGCCAAGACGATCGTAGAGGTTTCCCAGAATACCTCCGGTGATACAGGCCAGAGCAACAATGAGGACCGTATCGTTTCGTATACGAAGCCACGACACGCTAAAGAGAATGCCGATAAGTGCAGCGACTGAGACGGCAATAAAGAACCACCCCATGCCCTGGCCGAGTCCAAACAGGGCCCCTTCATTTAGACTTGTGCGGTACCAGAGCATGTTCCGTATAACAGGCCACCCCGGGCTGGTACCGGGCATACCAAGGTTTTTGAAGGCGATGGCTTTTGTAGTGAGGTCCGCTACTGTTGTCAGAGTTACAAGTGAGCTGAAAACCATCCATGTCGCGATATTCGCCCGTTGTGAAGCGGGCGATGGATCGGTCGGCATGGTTCCCTTTTCGGGCTGTTTAGTCACGGCATGTGTCGATCTACAAATATGGAAGTCGGCTTTGTACGAGTTCTTTATCAGGGATGTCGAGGCTGAAAACTAATCTTTTTTTCAAGAATCTCAGCACAGCGAATGCATGTGGAAGCATATGGTAATGCTTCAAGGCGTTTCTTTGTAATGATGCCGTCACATTCAACGCACGTACCGAACGTTTTTTGCTTAATTCGAGTGAGAGCATCTTCTATTGATTGAAGGGTTTCCTCCTCGTTTGCCATGAGTGAGAGTGTAAATTCCTGTTCGAATGCATCGGAGCCAATATCAGCCATATGGACGGGCATGGTCGATGAATGCCCAACGAGTTCATCGGTATTTGTGCCGAGAGCTGCATCAGCCATCGTGTTGACATCACCACGCAGCCGATTTCGTAGTTGTTCGAGTACCTTTCGGTACGTCCGCATATCAGCAACCTTCATCGATTTCTGCTCCCTTGTTTGCCCACAGTCGAGCGGTCCCGCCCCTTTGGTGAGGAGTGATTCCCAAGACTCGCACAACCTAATGATCGTTACAAAAGAGTCAACGCCAGTATCGCCCCCTCTGCGGAGTGGGTCTCTGCTGGTGTTTTATCTCCTGTCAGACTATGTTCTTTGAATAGCCACTTCTTACGGTCTAGAGTTGTTACGTGGTGGATACTTGGTCTCTTGCCGAAATGTCCATAAATTGGTGGAATTCCGTTTGGAGCAGTCGGCTGAGTTTGAGTTGGACGCCCCAAAAAGCCGAGAATAGAGAAGGTAGGGCATTCGTATCAGCCCTTTCATCTGGAGACGATAACTTTGGCTGTTGCCGCCCGCACCGATCTCGCATTCCAGCAATGTATCGCCCCGGCGTGTGGTGCGACGTTTTCCATAGATGAAGTGCTTACTAGTTGTCCGGCGTGTGGAAACCTTCTCGATGTGACCTATGACTGGGACCGGCTGCCTGCACCTAGCTCCTTTGAGGTGTTTGAACGAAAGTGGATGCGGCGGAGTGACCCACTCGCACTGAGTGGTGTCTGGAGGTTCCACGAGTTGCTTCCCTTTGCTCCACGAGAGTCTGTTGTGACAATCGGAGAGGGACAGACCTTACTCTCGGTCTCTGATGGTGTCGGGCGATACATAGGCATGAACGCTGGGCAACTTCATCTGCAATATGAAGGGCTTAATCCATCAGGATCGTTCAAAGATAACGGTATGTCGGCAGCGTTTTCCCACGCTCGTATGATTGGCGCAACCCGTGCAGCATGTGCCTCGACAGGAAACACAAGTGCGTCACTGGCTGTCTACTGTGCTGTAACACGACTCATGCGAGGCATAATCTTTATTGGTTCGGGCAAGATTTCGTATGGGAAATTATCACAAGCACTTGACTACGGTGCCCTTACAATCCAGATCGCCGGAGACTTTGACGACGCGATGGCTCGCGTCAAAGAGGTTGCAAACAAGATGGGGATTTACCTCGTGAACTCGGTGAATCCATTTCGGCTTGAGGGACAGAAGACGATTATGTTTCGGGTGCTTGAGTCACTCAATTGGGAGGTGCCTGACTGGATAGTTGTCCCGGGTGGAAATTTGGGAAACTCTAGTTCTTTCGGAAAAGCATTTGCTGAATTACGCCATCTTGGTTTGATCGATCGAATTCCACGTCTGGCGATAATTAATGCAGCTGGTGCCAATACGCTGTACGAGCTCTTTCACAATCGCGGTATGCGATGGAATGGTGGGCAGGCGGATCTGGCCCCTGTGTGCCATTATTATGATGAGCTCGACCGAGATGAAAAGCGAGCAGATACCCTTGCGAGTGCGATCGAGATCAATCGTCCAGTGAATTTGAATAAGTGTCTGCGGGCGCTCGAAGTATGCGACGGTGTGGTACGCGAGGTGTCGGAGCAAGAAATTCTCGATGCTAAAGCACAAGTTGGTGCAGGTGGGCTTGGCTGTGAGCCGGCGAGTGCGGCGAGTGTTGCCGGTGCACGGAAGCTTGTGAAAGAAGGCGTTATTGGTCGAGATGATCGTGTGGTCTGTATCCTCACTGGACATCAGTTGAAAGACCCAAATGCCACCGTTGCCTACCACACAACGGATCAGAAGCTATTTAATGAAGTGCTTGGTAGCCGGGGTGTCAGCAGAGCGAGTTATGCCAACCGTGCTGTAAGCGTTGGTAATCGGTTTGATGAGATTGTTCAGGCGATCGATCTTTACAGCTAATCTGCTTGCTCTATCGGCAGTCACTAGCAGTCTGTGTGTGTCGATGTAGGATGGGACCTATGACGAACACTCAATCTTGTAAACTTGTTGTGCATGGAGCGGCTGGCCGTATGGGTCAGCGAATTGTCGCCTGTGCAGTTGCTGAGCCGGAACAATGGGATGTGGTTGCGGCGATTGACCGAACGGGTCATCCGCGGCTGGGGGAGGATGCAGGTGAGGTCGCCGGCGCGGGTAATGTCGGAGTACCCCTAAGTACATCATGGGAAGTGCCGGCTGATGTTGTCATCGATTTTTCACTGCCCGGAGCCCTTCGCGGAATTGCCGAAGCGTGTATTGAAAGAAGTGTTCCCCTTGTTGTCGCGACGACTGGCCTTGTGCCAGATGATGAAGCTGCAATTACTGAAGCAGCAAAGTCAGTGCCAGTCTTGATCTCTCCGAGTATGAGTCTGGCTGTTAATATTGCCATGGATCTTGTTGGTCGTGCGGGTAGGTTGTTACAGGGAGTAGGCAGTCGCGCTGATGTCGAGATTATTGAATGCCATCATCACCACAAGGAAGATGCACCGAGTGGGACAGCGCTGAAGTTTGGGCACATTATTAAAGACGCAATGGGTCAGTCTCACGAGACTCATGGACGCGAGGGTCGCCCGGGCCCTCGGCCTGAAGGTGAGGTCGGTTACCATGCGGTGCGATCAGGTGATAATCCGGGGGAGCACACGATTCTCTTTGGCCTAGAGGGTGAGAGTCTGTCCATCAATGTTCGGGCAACCAATAGAGACTCTTATGCACGCGGTGCGCTTGCTGCCGCGGCGTTTTTAGTTGGCAAGCCAGCCGGCAGATATGACATGAACGACGTGCTGGGTATTACCTCGGCATAAGAACTTCTCTGGAAAAACGCAGGGATTGATTGAGAGGCTATTTCTGTCCAGAAGTCCGAGCTGGCTGCTCGTTGAGAGATCCTTGTTTACTTTTTTGGGCACGCGAAAGAAGCCACCATCCAAGAATCAATTGAATCAGAAGGATGACGAGGCCTGCCTTGGGTATACCCGAGGCCATGTATGTCCAGCCAAATATAAGACTTGCAATGAATCCAGTCAGTTTTGTGCCAACTTGCATGACTCCGAAGGTTGCCGCATGATGACCCGGCGGCGCTGCAACGGCAAGCATGGCACGGAGGACACTTTGTATTCCTCCAAGCACCAAAGCTAACAAGACGGCCATCGCGTAGAGTTGTGGAACGGAATCAACCCCCCAGGCTAAACCGAGAACCAGTGACCATCCGATCAGGCATATGTTCGCTGCCGCTTGTCGGCTCAAGACTCCTGATAACCAGCCAACCAGAATCGCCCCGGGAAGAGCTATAAACTGAACGAGAAGTACAAGTTGAACAAGTTGAGGTGGCTCAAGCTCGAATGTCTCCAAGGCTACATTTGAAAATTGAGGGATTGCAGTCTGGACCACACCCAAAATGGTGACAACGCCAAGCATCAACCAGCCAAGCTGTGAAATACTGTCACCTGCCTGAGTTTTTGAAAAAATGGTTTTAAGAAACTGGATTAGTTCTGTTGTACTCGTGCCGTTATGGTTTGGCGATGAAGCTGTGGTCATGCGGACACACGCGGTGGGCAAAGAAAAAATCAACCACCAGAGTCCCATGATTGCGAAAGAGCCACGTAGTGCTCCAGCTGCTGTAAGCCCAAAGGATTCTCGTGCTGCAATCAAGCTTGTGGCGAGAATAAGGGCAATTGCTCCGCCCCCATATCCTGCAGCGAAACCGATCGACGACAAGGTGTCGGCAGCACGCCCTTGGGCCAGCTTTGGGAGGAGGCTTGCTGTGAAAATTGCGGCCATATCAAAAGACACCGTTGCAACAATAATTGAGACAATGATCCCAACTTGTGATGTCGCTGGTAACAGAGCAAGGGTAATGCATGCCGCTGCACCAAGCATGGAGCTTAGAACAACGGCTCGTTGATGAAGGTGGCGTCGATCAACCCATGCTGATAAGAATGGCGAGACGAGTGCGGACAAGAGCATTGTTGCTGCAAGGGTCCATGCCCACAGAACACCCCCTGGAATGCCCCAGCCCCCCGATGCAAAAACTATTTTGTTGAAATAGGCAACGAGAAGTGTGATTGAAATTGTTGAGAACCCACTTGCTGCCCAGTCAAGGAATATCCAGGCCAAGACAGGGGCACGGGGTCCTCGCCACGATGATTGGATAGAATCTGTAGTAATACGGCACCGGGGGAACGAGACGGTCTCAGTTTTAATAGGTGTTCAAAAGAAACACTGCTAGATTAGATGGGACGGCTTCGGTTTGGTTCAACAGGGAAATATTCCCGGTATGAAAGATTTTCACAGATGTCCGGTTCATGTGTGGATTGCGACAGTATGGAAAGGCCATGGAGCCGGTTTGGCACGGGGATGTGTTATGCAAACAAAATTCAAATGTTGAGAGGTGTTCTTCAGGATTGCTGCCTTGCTGTTGGGTGAGGCAGCATGCCGGGCGCGGAGCCAGTATCTTCGAAGCAGGCCTGGTTTTGGCAAACCGGTCACGGCGTGTTCCAGGGACAGAACGAGAATCTATTAATAAACCTACTGAAACAGCAAACTATTGGGGGATAGCATGGACAGTCGTCGGCCTTTTAGAAAGATGAACAGAATCAATGTATGTCTTCTCTACTTAGTTTTCTGGCTGGTTGTAAGTTGTATTGAGATGCGAATAGGTTATGCCAAATCGCAGTGGGTGCGGCATGTGATTCATGAGGGCGAGCAGTCAATGACAGCTGTTCCGGGTGATTTTACCGGCGATGGTTTGCCTGATGTCATCTCGGATTCAGGGGGCATGACCCGATTGTTTGTTGCTCCAGACTGGCATGAAGTTGTTTTGGATGAACACCCTGAGTACAAGTGGTACATCCACAGTGAGTTTTTCGATATCGATGATGATGGAGACCTTGATTATATAGCTGCTCGTTACAATCCCGGGCTGGTGATCTGGTTAGAACAGCCAGCCAGTGGTCAGACGCAGCGATGGAACAAGCATTTAATCGATGACACAATTCATGGTATCCACGGGCTGATAAAGGGTGACATAGAGAATGATGGCCAGTTGGAGCTTTTTGCGACCAGCGCCCAGCCCAAGGAGCCATATCCCGAATCACTCGTGTGGTTTGCTGTGCCAGAGAACCCGCGCCAGGCAGCACGATGGCAGCCGAAAGTTTTTGCAGATAGAGATGCGCCGGGGTTGACCCACTATCTCGGTGTCGGTGATATCAATGGTGATGGGGTTCTTGATGCGGCAACAGGAGCCAAGGGAGGGCCTCAGGCAACGTCACAAGGCGAGTGGTTTGCCTGGTGGGAGTCATCCCCCGATCCGACGCGCTCTTGGGTAAAACATCTTGTGAGTGAGCACGAGCCAGGCGCTACCAATATTCATCCGGTTGATGTGAATGAAGATGGCATGATGGACTTCGTTGCTTCACGTGGGCATGGTATGGGTGTGATTTGGTTTGAGGGCCCGGACTGGCAGCGACATGATATTGATGCATCGATTCAAGAACCACACTGCCTTGTTGCTGTTGATATTGATAGCGACGGAGATGTGGATGTTGCTACATGTGCCTTTGGAAGCCAGGAGGCCGCCTGGTATGAAAACAATGGCGACGGTGTGTTTTCAAAACATCACGTTGGAAGTGAACAAGAAGCCTACGATATCCGCGCGGTTGACATGGATCGTGATGGTGACATCGATTTCCTTGTTGCTGGTCGAGGCAGCCGCAATGTTGTCTGGTACGAGCAGATTCGGTAGCTGGCCCCTCCTACTCTCCCTTGGTGGTTGATGTGATGACGACGTTATCGATATACGCCTTCGTATTGGGATCACCGGTGGAAATAATCTGTATGTCGGTGACCTGTTTGAAGGGATAGTATTCAAGAGGAACGTCCTGCTGCCAGGTGTCACCATGTTCTGTGGTTCGTGTCACACGCACCGAGTGGTCTGATGCGTGGGTCCGTACCCATCGAAGATCATAGTGATTCCAGCTACCGGGTGCACTAGGTGCGAGGAGGCATCTGTTGACTCGTATTCCATCCTTCGCAATGACGACTGTGACGAGGGTGTTTTGTTTCTGTTTTACAGAGGACTTTGGGCCCCTTATGTTAAAAGAAAGATTCCCAGGCAGATCGTTGTCGAGCATTGCATCAAAAGAGATCTGGTACCCAGTGGCTGCCCCATGCTCTTCCGGAGAAAGAGGAATGCTGACCAGTGGCATCCATTGTCGATCGTTGTCATCACACTCTTTCATTTCGAGACTCTGCGTACCAGCTGCAGAAAATACTTTTGTGATAGAAATTCCGGCTCCATCACGGTGGAGCTGATCGAGGTTATGGTCCTCAAAATCATAGGCGGCGAGCTGATTGGTAGGCGGTGTGGTTGAAAGACGGCGATGGTACACCTCTGCGAATGAAATTGCGTTGCCATGTGTTGGTTCTGGATGCCCCGCAGAGAGAGCCGCCTCCACGAGGCTCAAATTTTCTTTTTTGAGAGTCGCGTCATCAATGGGTGGATAGATCGTTAAGAAGTTATTTTCATCGATGAGATTAATAAAGTAGTGAGTTGTGCCTAAAGGTAGTTTGTAGACGATCTCATCAGACAAAACCTCGCCCGATGCAAGAAGCCACTCTCGTCCTTCGTTTGGTGTATAGATCAGGTCGGCGTATGTAACATCTGCACCATTGTTTCGATATGACACCACGAGCATGTTGCCGGCTTGCTCGTGCCCAATGATATGTGGAGCCCGATCACTCTTTGGTAGACCAGATGCCGTAGGATTAAAATATGGCTCTCGCCCTCCCATCTGCTTAATTGCCTCCGACAGTGCAGTGTTGAGTGCTGCGGTTTTCGCCGGCAACAGTTTTGACAGGTCGTTCGCCTCCTCAATATCGTCTCGCGACATGGTGTGATCGGTTGTGTAGAGTTTGTAGAGCGATTTCGATGACTCTGGCGATCGTGGCTGGTATTGACGAAATAGTTTGTAATTACCCTTTCTTATTGACGACGAATTCTCAGAGTGTGGAAAATGCCAGAACATTGTGTCTCGAACTGATCCAGATTGGGTTCGCACAAGTTCAGGGTCCGAGGGGTCGTTTCTGAGTAGCCAGCTCAGATCACAGCCATCAAAGATTTTGTCTTTCGGTGCCGTTGACTTGGTCAGAGTGAGAATGGTTGGGTATAGGTCAAGTCCGTTGACCATCACATCGCTCTGTATAGACGGGGGAATATCTGGCCCGGTGATAACGAGAGGAACTCGAGTGCCGCCTTCTTTCAGGGAAATTTTCCCACGATCAAGTGGCAGGTTGTCGGTATATATTTCATCCCTATTTCCTTCCATGCCACCGTTGTCAGAAGTAAAAAACACATATGTGTTTTCAATGAGTTTGTGACCCGGCCATCGGGGGTCGCCAGTGGTTTCCAGTGAGTGGATAATCTGGCCGACGTAGTAGTCAAGTTGTTCGACCATGGCGCAATAAAACGGATTCGTCTGGCCTGGTGTTCTCCAGGTTGTCGCATGTTCTGGAGTCAGTGTGACACCGAGTTTTGCTTCGTATTTACGCAGGAGCGACTCGCTTCTCATGACGATTGGTGCATGGACAAGCCAAGTTGCGTAGTAGAGGAAGAACGGCTCCTCTTTGTTTGTTTGTATAAATTCAAGTGCTGCCTGCTGCGGCGTATCAAAAGGGAAACCATTTTCATCGAGTTGATATGGATCCTGAGGTTTAGTGGTCGCAAATCCAGTGAGTCGATCTGGCTTCATGGGGACCTGCACGCCACGATCGTGTACCGAGCTGTCAAAGCCGTGTTGATAAGGTTGTGGATAGTCGTAGTGGTTTTTGGAAATATGCCATTTGCCGCAATGGCCCGTCCGGTAACCTGATTTCTTGAGTGCTTCGGCGAGAGTGAATCGTTGCATCGGCATGCGAGCAAGATAAAAGGGTGCAACTTGTGGAGCACTGCGACTGCGTGGGCGTGGTGGAAATCCACCTGCCACAGAGGTCATGCCGCCGCGTGCTGGATGAAGTCCGCTGAGTATTGCTGCTCTGCTTGGAGCGCACACGGGCGCTGGAGAATATGCTTGCCAGAACATCACGCCTTGTGAGGCAAGACGGTCAATGTTCGGTGTCTCCATCGGAGATGGCTCGTCAATGTCATAACAGTGGACATCTTGCCAACCGAGGTCATCCGTGAGAATCAGGACAACATTTGGCTTGTTAGGACGTTCTGTTGCGGCAATCTCGTTGGCACCTGCCAAGGTTGCATGAAGACATGCCAGCAAAACAAGTGCGTAAGGTAGCTTCTGCATGACACATCAATTCTAAGTGGATTGAAATGGTTTTTTGCTTGGCAGGAACCGGTCTGTGGCGTGCACATTGTAATGTGCCGGTACACAAACCATTATCTCTTTTTTCATTGTTGATGGTGTGAAAGAAAAAAGATAGAAACGGTTGCAGGAATTACGTGTAAAAATTTTGTGGTAGAGTGTCGTCATTACTTAGGGTGATTTCGTGCATCAAGTGCATGATATAGGAGGGGAACGATGAGCCGATGCGAGTTTGGTGTAATTCTCTGCTTGCTGCTTCCTGCGGGTGTCGTTGAATCTGCAGGAGTAGATCGTCCGAATATTGTTTTCTTGTTTGCCGATGACCAGCGCGCAGACACGATTGCGGCACACGGGAATAGCAATATCCAAACACCAAATCTTGATCGGCTTACGCGAGAGGGTGTGAGTTGTCGACAGAACTATTGTGCGGGGTCGTATTCAGGAGCAGTGTGTGTTGCCAGCCGGTCGATGATTATGACAGGACGGCATTGGATGCGGATTGATGACACACGCAACTGGACTGGGCTGCCGTTGCTGCCAGAGGTTCTGGGCAAGAACGGGTATGTAACGCATGCTGTAGGCAAATGGCACAATGGGCGGCCCACACTAGCGAGAGGGTTTCAGTCTGGTAAGGCGATTATGATGGGTGGCATGTGTGATCACACGAGAGTGCCGCTTCAAGATCTCACTGGAGAGGGTGAACTGACTCACGGCCGTATAGGAGAGGGTTTTTCGAGCACGCTTTTTGCCGACGCAGCAATTGATTTTCTTTTAACACAAGAAAAAAGTACAAATCCTTTTTTTCTCTATGTCGCGTTCACTGCACCACACGATCCGCGAAATCCACCGGAAAAATTCCGCCAGGCGTACTATGACAATCCACCGCCACTTCCGGGGAATTTTCTACCACAACATCCGTTTGATAATGGGCAGGTAAGTCGTGGGGGGCGTGATGAAGGTCTTGCGGAATGGCCACGACAGCCAGACGTTATCCGTGACCAGCTCTGTGAATATTACGGGCTTATTACCCAGTTAGATGGACAGATAGGCCGCATTCTAGACGCTCTAGAGAAACACAGATTCGGTGAAGATACCATTGTGGTCTATGCGGCCGATCATGGGCTGGCATTAGGAAGCCATGGGCTGCTCGGGAAACAAAATGTCTATGAGCACTCGATGTGCTGCCCTTTGGTGGTTCGTGGGCCAGGCATCCCAGGGAATACTTCGACTATGGCGATGACCTATTTGCTTGATCTGTATCGCACGCTTTGTGGATATGCAGGAGTCGAGGTGCCGGTCGGTGTTGATGGATACGATCTTCGTTCTGTTTTTGAAGGAACCCAAAAATCAGTCCGTGACTCAGTCTTTCTTGCCTATCAGGATAAGATGCGAACCATTCGTCAAAAAAACTTGAAACTTCACGTGTATCCAGAAATTAATTATCAGCTTTTGTTTGATCTCGAAGCAGATCCACTAGAGATGACAAACCTTGCCAAGAATCCTGACCGATCCAGTGACATAGAGCGGCTTGTTTGCGAAATGAAAGCTTGGCAGCAGCGACTTGGTGACACTCTGCCGCTAACGGTCGAAACTCCAATACAGAAAGAGATTGATCTGACGGGGCGGTCTCGATTGCCGGACAAATGGCAGCCAAAGTGGATTCGGGATAAGTACTTTGGAGGCCGCGATACTCCTGATTTGCAGGAGAATCCAGCTAAGAAACGCAACGATTAAGAATAGCTCTTGCTGAGGCCCCTCGGAGAATCAGCCCCTTGGGGGTTGGGCATGACGTCACCGAGTGACTACCGAAAGTGATTCTGGGAGGAGGTGCGTTCTTCAAGGTGCACCAAGTAGTACGTCGGACGTTGACGGTAGAGATGATATGCTGGTCGGTTCACAAGATGATGTGCCGATAGGAGACGGAGTCGTACGATATGGATGTTATCAATCAAAAAGATACTGTTCCCTTCACAACAGCTGATGGATCAACAATTCGCGAGCTACTCGCTCATCGAAACTCTTCGATCCGGCAACAGTCGCTTGCTGAAGCACGTCTGGCGCCGGGTGTTGCTACCACGCCACATTACCATGAGGTGACAGAAGAGATTTATTATATTCTCAATGGTCAAGCAGAAATGACGCTTGGCGAAGAAACTCGTGCCGTTGGGCCGGGTGATGCGATAGCAATTCCTCCTGGCGAACGGCACACTATCCGAAACTCAGGTACTGACGAGTTAATCTTTCTTTGCACCTGTGCACCAGGGTATGAGCATACGGATACGTTTCTCGAGAAGTAACAATTTCAGCCAACGAATCAGTGCGAAATTTCTCTGATTTGAAAATTATCAAAATATACTGTTTCTTCTGCGGTGCTTTGCCACGAAGTATCTCCACCGCCAAAAAAAGTGCTTAATAAAAATCCATCAATTGCAAAATCATCGGTGTCTCGGAATCGCAAATTATCGATTTCCAACATGAGTTGGTCATCAAAGAATCCACGCAACATCCCGTCATGTTTTCCCGGTGTGTTCATAAAAATTTGATGCACAACTGTATGCCACTGGCCCGGATTAAACCTGATTTGCTGCCCATTTTCTTGGTTTGTCCAAGGTATTTGATGCCCATACCTGCCCGGTTGATCCGGGTAATAAAGATATTGCACGGCTCGTCCACCTTCCCGCCACATCATGCGGGCTGAGAATCCATCATTGCCAGTCGGTTTGTCACCTCCCGTATTACCCGTGCCGCCAAAAAGTCCAGGAAGTTTTCCACCTCGAACAAAGTGAAATCCTTTTTGAAACATGACGTCGTAGCGAACTTCAGCAGCTAGATAGGATGTTTGAAACTTGAGTCGCCATACGGCTCCATTTTTTTCTGAACCATAGGTATGGGCTGGAAACGTGACAGCGAGCGCTCTTAAACTCGGTTCGATTTCCACGATGGACACTCGTCGTTCTTCAATTCCGTCTGACCACGAAGGGTTGTCCCAGTCGAGTTTGAGTTGTTCTTTTGTGTAGATCCCAGAATCGTGGTGTTCAAAGTCTGCAGTGAAGATTGTATTGTCTGACAGTTCTATTTGTTCCAAGGAAGAGGATTGAAAAGAGGGGTCTGAATCACCACCATAAAGGAGTTTTGGCACGGACAGAAAAAAAAATAAGAAGCTATAAAAAAAGGTATGCAAGAGAAGTTGATTTGTGCCCATTATGCTTTCCTAGCGCAGTGCTCGTGCTGTGATTATCCCTCTAATTCGCATTGCGCATATGACGTCAGACCTTATGAACTTTTCTAGCTAAATAGATTTTTCATGCAGCATGTCGAAGTTCTACTGAAAAAGAGCTATTTAGTTGCTCTTGTTATCAACTTTTCATCTAAGTCGATTTCGAACGTGCCCAGGTCTTGCGTGTCGCTCACTACGACTTCACACGTTAAGGAGTTTTCTGTCGGCATCGCGAAACGATTGTCAAATTTATCCTTTGGTATAGGGTCAAGAAGTGATTTTTGCGGCGGTGCCCATCGAAAAGTAATCGCATAGTTGCCGGCAGGTGCTCCATCGTGTGTTTCGTATGTGGTCAGTTTGAAAATGCCTTGGTCGTCAGTCATGCCAGAGGGCCGGAAGGGATCACCCTCAGAGATGAGTTTTTCTGAATGGAGAGTCACGCGAACATCACGAGCAGGAGTCCCATCAATAGTTTGAATTTTCCCACTCACCGGATAGGTTTCATTTGGATATTCCGACCGAACACAGCCAGTGAGCAAAGAAATAAGAATGATCAAATATAATCTGGACAAAAAATAAACTCCGCACGAGTCAGTCGATGATATTTATTTACAAAGGCAGAGTCTGAATTAATCGCCGCCATTTCGTGTGATGAATGCGATAAGTGTCTCAATATCAATGGTTTCATTGATAAACCGAACAGAGCCATCTACGAAAGCAACATTGGCTCCTGCAGGGTGAAATGAATAGAGACCGAAGTCATTACTACAGTTAACACCACATGCCCCCGGCCCCTGTGCCCCGTCTGGTGTGCTCCCAAGAAATTTTGTTCCACCAGTTGTTGCGTCAGCCCAACCGCCTAGCCCGCCAGTTGTTCCTAAGAGTTGGTTGCCGGTATTCGAACCGTTTTGCCACACTTTATCTTTTCCAGCAATCTCGACCAACAGCGCTGTGTTCGACGTTCCATCGACGATGTCTGCATAACTGGTTGAATCATCAGCTTTTAGGCAGCCTGCTCTTTGAGCTTCTGTTGTTTGCTTGCCAAGATAGGTCGTGAGTTCCTCGGCTACACGGGCTACGGGTGACATGTCGGCAACAAAAGCAGTCCACGTAACACCATAGGAAGGTAGTGTGTAGGTATACGGCCCTGTTGGATTGGGAGATGATGGGCAAAGAAAATCATCAATCCGAGTATTTGAAACCGTTTGATTTTCAATGCCATATTGGGGGTTATCGTAGGAGAACGGCGCGTCGAAAGTGTACCGTTTGTAGAGATCGCTACGTTCAATAAATGGCAGAAGAAAAGGTCCCCAACCACAACTTTTATTTGGGTCCTGAATCATACGGGGAGCGAACTGACTGTTGTTGGCTGACGCCTGATTGGAATAGGCAAGTGCCGTCTGTTTAAATTTGTTCTGACAATTAAGCCTGCGAGATGCTTCTCGTGCCTGCTGAACCGCTGGCAATAAAAGCCCTACGAGCACACCAATAATTGCAATGACAACGAGCAATTCGATAAGAGTAAAAGCTTTTTTCATGGTGAACTGTAGATTTATGCTGGGTGCAGATGATGACACAATTTACCGGTGAGGTCACGTCGTCTCAAAACGTGTTTTGAGTACTATATCTCGAGATATGACAATATTACGGAAATGTTACGTGGCTGGCGTCATTTCGTCTATTGATTGATAAATTCCCCGTTCGTAAGTGCATGTTGCCAAATCTTGCCGCTGTTGGACATTTAAATTATGGAATAAAAGTCACCTTTAAAAAGTTAAAAAGGGAATCTCTGGGATCACGTCGCAGTTGGCCGGCAGGGAGAATGGCTGGAAAACGAACCAAATAATGGAAGTCTAAGCCAAAAAGTGTTGGGATAATGCCCGGTGCCAGAGTCGGGAATGCGAACAATCAATTTTGTTTTAGGAGGCCGGTCCTAATCCTGACCAGGCAGGTAGAGTTCTTCAGTCGTCTCGTCTTGGTTGGTTCGATGATTTTGCATCTTTCCAGACTTCTGTTGTTCCTGATTCACGTCTTGAATTTCTTCTGGCATGCAGCCGATGACGGTTGGAACAAGAGCCAAACTAAGGATAAGTCGAAAGACCATTGAAATTTCTTCTCCCTGCTCGAGTAATTCTTTGAAGGGGTGAGTCTATTTATATATGAGTAGTGTCTCCATCATTTGATGTGGACGTCTCCCATTCGCCGCACCAGTCTCCAGCCTTGGTTGAAGGCCAGATTCCTGCAACCACCAGTTTATCATCAATCAGCTCAGGAAGTGTCGGTGGCATACGGCGACATTGCCCCCAGTCATTTTCATCTCGAAGAACCTGTTTTCGCCAGAAGCGACATGTGTCACAGGCACGACCTTCAGGGGGGTCGAGTGGCAGTAGAGTCATGGAGATTCCATTGTGTTTGCGAGGTTTTCTTTCGAAGCGGACGAACCCACTCGTAATCCTAGCCAGTAACCAAGAACACTGGCAGCAAGACCATAGAAATCTGACGGAATAACCTGCAGTGTTGAGAAAAACCTGAGGTGAGTGGGATTCCAGACCTCGATGCTATGCGTGACTGACCACGTGAAAAATCCAAAGAGCATGGCAAGAATGCAGCATGTCTGGTTTCGTGGTCGTCCGTAGATACCAAAAAGGACCGGAACAAAAAGAGCTGAAAGCTGAATTGAAAGCGCAATGTCCAACAGTCCCATAAGGGACTCACCGAGCATTGCGATGCAAAGGCCTCCAACCGAAACCAGCACGACACTGAGTCGGTCACGGACCAAAGCACGCTCATCCTGAAAGTACGGAATTCTTACAAGCAGGTTGTGCCCAAGAATGGTTGCGGGTGCCAGCACTGCACTGGTCGCAGTTGAGACAATCATTGAAACCACCGCAATTACAAAAACAATCAACATGGCCGGAGAGAGATAGGTATTTGCTAGGTACGCAACAGGATCGAGCGTTCCGCCAGGATGCGTGATGAGTGATGCAAATCCAAGTACTAGAGGAAGGCTACCAAACACGAGATACAACAGGCCAGCGAGAACGCATGCCCGCGATGCAGTCGTGGCGTCTTTGGCGGCAAAAACTCTTTGTTGAAGATCTTGTCCCGGTATGTTCCCGAAAAGCCCTGTTGCCCACGCGGCAAGCACACTCAAGACAGCAGTGATATGTGCGGTCAATGAACCCGAAGTGGCATAGTCAGGCCACAGC
>CBFIHW010000056.1:0-16542 GCA_965662325.1 uncultured Pirellulales bacterium
TGACCGGGAACGTCTGCTTACTGCGGTGAGCCGCCCTGGTGTTTTTGCACATCGTCGGATTGATCCAGCGGCACGGCACCTTCTGAATGCTGTAGATCTGGCTGAAGGTGCTCGTGTTCTCGAATTAGGCTGTGGATCAGGGTGTGTCAGTTTGGGTCTCGCAGCCAGGCATCCATCAATAGAAATTTATGCGATTGACTCTTCAGCGCGTGCCGTTGCCTGTTTGAGACATTCAGCAGCTGAAAACAATCTACCCAATATAACGGTCTGCCTTGAGTCTGCGGGGGTGGTTCCTGATCCAGGGTGCTACGATCTCGTTCTTGCGAATCCGCCCTACTACTCTGATTTCCGGATAGCCGAGATGTTCGTGAACTCAGCCATGGCTGCTCTTGCACCGGGGGGCACACTCCTGCTGATCACAAAGCAACCTACTTGGTATTTAGAGCAGTTGCCTCAGCTTTGGAATGACGTAGCACAAGAACTTGTGAAGGGGTACCACATTATTGAGGCAGTCAGAAGGCCGTAACGGCTTCTCTCGGGTTGCTGCTCTAGAATGAAGTTAGAGATTCACATGGACCACCTTTGCAGGTGGGAAGCCATTAAAATAAGTTGAACTGGCCGCAGAATAGGCACCAATCGTGTCGCTATAGAGGTAATCACCAATTTTTAGGTCGGGTAGCTGCTCAGCAAGGCTAATCGTATCAAGCGCGTCACACGTAGGTCCGAAGACAGCGCACAGTTGAGTTGGGCCGGATTTAAAACTCTTCATACGGTAGGTGCAGTGATCAAAAATGATACCTGAATAGGTATGGTAAACACCATCGTCTACGTAGTAGCAGAGCTTGTCATTGCGAACTGCTTTTCCAATAATTTTTGAAACAGCAGATCCTGCAGAGGCAACAAGAAATCGTCCTGGCTCAGCAAGGATTTCAATCGACTTTGGAAATAGACGGTCAATTTCATAGTTCAGGTTTTTTGCTAATGCTGCAAACTTGGGAACACTTGCGTCGTACGCAGCAGGAAAACCACCACCAATGTCAAGTAATTGTAAATCGAAGCCACGGGATTTTGCTTCTGCAAAAATACCTGCTGAAAGATGGATAGCCTGAATGTAATTCTCAGGATTCGTGCACTGACTTCCCACATGAAATGATACGCCTTCGACTGTCAGGCCGTGGTCGTGTGCGCAAGTAATGAGTTGAACTGCTTCGCCCGGCAATGCACCAAATTTACTTGACAACTCAACCATTGACCCCGTATTCGGCACCCGAAGTCGAAGGGCCAGCCCTGCATGTGGCGCATGCTTTGCAATTTTCTTAACTTCTTCCTCGTTATCAAACGTTACGAGTGGTTTGTAGCGGTCAAGTTCCTGTAGTGTTTCAGTAGGCTTAATTGGATTGGCATAAATGATTTTATCCCAGATAAAATCCTGGCGTTCTTGTGGCGGTAAGCCTTCGATGAAGCGATAGACAGTATGAAATTCCTGCATGCTGGCAACATCAAAGCTGCCACCAAGTTTATAAAATGTTTCTACAACAGATGGATCACTGTTTACTTTAACTGCATAGTACGCCTGCACTCGTGGCAAATGCTTTCGGAATAAGGCGTAATTTTTTCGTAGTTCTTCATGATCAATAACAAACAGAGGCGTGCCGTGAGTCTTTGCGAGATGAAGCAATGTCTTTTTGTTCATTCGGATGAAGCCTCATGCAGGGTGATCAGTTCCACCATGTGTAAACAAGAAATATTTTTGGATAAATGGTCAATCAGTCTTTGTTCTCAGTTTGCAGGAAATTTTTAAATTGCCACGGGTCTTCCAAATCAATATCAGGATGGTTGTAGCCTTGGAATGTGACGGAAGTGTCCTTCAGTGGTGTCCAGTCTGAGCGTACGGAAATGAATTTTCCGAGATAGGGTTTCGCGACATCAAGGATATAGTCGTGAGGTAAATCGTCAGGAAGCAGTACTCCTTCTCGCGGATTCTCAATCATCCACATGCATGCGGCAACAACAGAAATCGCAACCTGCATCGTGGTTGCATTTTGATGAGGTACAAGTTGTCTCGACTCTTCAATCGACAGGTCACTCCCGCACCACCAAGATGTGAAGGGATGCCCCATAACCAGAGCACCAAGGATATCCGCTCCATGTGTGATTTCATCAGTCATGATGCGGGTACGTGGTTGGAGTTCATAGTTGTAGCCGCGAAGTTCCCAGAGGCTGGCGATGGCAGCATCACACGGGCAATAGGCATAGTGCACCGTGGGGCGATAAATTGTTACACCGTCATTGTCCCGAACCGAGAGTTTTTCAGTGATACTGAAAGCTTCACCATGTCGAACCACCATGCCTGTGATGGTGTAATCTGGAACCCAACTCGACACGTACGTATTCATTCCCATACGAGCTAAACAGATCTGGCTCTTCGGTCCATCCATATGTTCGTATGCAAATGGAGGAAGTTCTTTTTCGTGAGTGCCCCATCCCATCTCAGCAGTAGTTGTCCCCTCTTCACGAAAGCCCTCGACGCTCCACGTGTTAACAAACTCGTCAACTTCTTTCGCTGCATTAGAAATTTGCGTGTCGCGTTCACTGCAGTGAATAACCTTTACTCCCAACTCCTTAGCAAGGTAATTAAAGGTGTGTGTTTTCCGGTGCTGTGTAATCCGTTCGGCCTGTTGGCCAGAAAACATTTGTTCCTCAAGGCATGCGTCGGCAATATCGAGCAGGGCCTGCTTCGTAAAATGACTGATGAGTCCAGGGTTTGCACCGTGTTCAAGGACAGCAGTTGGTCCCGATTCAGTCCACTGAGAGATCATGCGACGAAGGTTCATATGTCGCCAGTACAGAGTCAGTTGTGTTGGATGAGCATCCTTCGCATGTTCATACGGATCCCAGAGTTCAACAGAGGTATTCAGATAGAGCACACCGTGGTCATGGCACCAACTGACGATCTCACAACAGTCAATGTTCCATGCGAGATCAATGAGCAGATCACCTTCACCGACATAGCGACCGAGTACATTTCCTAAATTTTCAGAAGAGACCTTGTCTTGGACGAATATGACCCCTTTTTCAATCCACGGCCGAAGTGCTTCTTCGTCTGGTTCAAAATCTATAATCGTTATATTTTTTGGTTCAATTTTTATGTGGTCGAGCAAAATTGGCAACGTGCAACGAGCAACAAATCCAAAGCCAACGAACAAAATTTTGTTGTCAAATGTGACCATGCGAGCAACCAACTCCTGAGGCAATGTGATACACGCAAACGTGTAACGTTCATAAAACGACGGTTTAGGAATGAGCACGGAGTATAACGCTGATTTCGCCAGACAGTGGTTCTCATCGATTTGCTTGCAAAAGATGTGTCAGAAAGTGAATAAACGAACGTTTTAGGTTTATGGATATTTCTCTATGATGCTGTCTGGACCTGACTGCCTATGCAGCACTTTTTTCGCACTCACTAACTAAAGCAAAGCGTGGTTTACGACCAACAGCCGTTAAGGTGGCACTAAACATACTTATGACATTTTCTCACGCAATCTGGCTGGCAGTAGGTGGGGGTCTTGGCACACTCTCGCGTGTTTTGGTGATCATGCTAGCCGTTCGGTTGTGTGGTCGTGATTTTCCTTGGGGCACTTTTGCGGTCAACCTGTTCGGGAGTTTTCTTTTTGGATTGATTGTCGCCTTTGGTCGGGGTCGGGTGAGTTTGCCAGCAGGTCTTGAAACAATATTGCTAGTGGGATTTCTCGGGGGTTTTACAACGTATTCTAGTTTTGCATTTCAGTCATATGAGTTGTTTCAAGAGGGGAAGCTGAACCTTGCTGGAGCGTACATGGTCGGCACAACTCTCTCTGGTTTGGCAGTTGTCTGGGTTGGGGTTTTTGTCGGTCGATTCCTTGCCGGATAAAGTACATCTTTGAGACAGACATGATCGTTATTTCGGTGAGCAGTGTGTGTCTCATGTCAGGCAAGATCAAACAAGGTATGAAGGATGTAATGTATTCTTTACGAAAGATTTCGATTTTATTATTCGTGCTTTTCGGAATGACTGGAGTAACGAATTTCCTTCATGCAAAGGAAAGAGAAAATAAGAACAACGAATATGTGTGGACAACCGATCACATGCAGGTTGGCGTGCGTTGGCAGCCTTTTGCAGGCCGTCCAGGCAACAATGCCTATGATGCGCACCGCCCAGTGATTGCCCGGGATAGCAGTTATGTGCAGTTCTGGATGGCGTGGTCAGCACTCGAGCCAACTGAAGCGCATACAGATTATCTCAACCAACCGTCTGGTTACTTACAGACTATGGAGCAAGCAGTAAACGAGTGTAAAAAACGTGGAATCAAAGTTGAGTTTGTGTTCTTTCATTGCCCTGCGTGGGCTTCTGAGTCTGGCGAGGCTGGCGGCCAGCGCCCGAAGCGAGGCGCTTTTGCGGCTTTTGTAGGTCGTATTGCAAAACATTTCAAGGGCCGTGTTGATTCGTATCAGCTGTCTCATGAAGTGAACAATCAAGGAATGATGAAGGGTGCCGACGTGAATTTCTTGATCGATGAAATCTTCATCCAGGGTGCTTGTGCTGTGAGGCAGGTGTATGAACAAAAGCCGGAAGTACCAGTGCTAATTTCCACATCTGGAATGAGTCCATGCGAAAATTGTGGGCAGATGAAAGGTCTCGCAGAAAAGGGTGGCCGTGGAGTCAATGAGCTTTATGACCGCTACGTTGCGAGTGATGAGCTGATGAAGGCTGTTGATGCATTGAATTTAAATGTGTCAGATCAAAACGATGGGTACGGCGGGATGGATGGCAGTTTCGTATCTTCTGTTTGGGGTAACTATGAACTTGTTCGAAACAAGTTGGACAAAGCTGGCTATAGACACAAGAGTGTTCTCGCAGCTGAGTCTTGGGTTTCATGGGATGATGGTGGAAGTGCAGTCGACGTCAATGGAGACGGTATTAAGAATGAGGAGGATGCTTTTGCTCGTACACTTACAATCATTGGCAACTGTATGGAGCGAGGTCTCAATACGATTCAGCTTCCTTGGTCTGATAATTCGAGTGCCTGGGCGATGGGGCTAACAAAGAGGCGAGATTACAACGGTCGTATTAAAGAGATTGCGCCAGAAATCGTGGTTTCAGCAAACGATGGTGGTCCAGATATTGTGACTCAAAAAATTGGGCTTGCGGGAAGTGACGCAGGTTTTCAGATTCGGCCATTGGAGGGAAATGTTTTTACGATCGATGATTACATCAATCCGCCCGATCCAAATCATCTTCACTATTATATTTGGCGATGGTTTTCTCAGATTGCCGCAGGTGCCGATGAAGTCATTCGTCATGCTGTTGCGGGTGAAGTTGGCAATGATATCGCTGTAACAGGCAGCGGATTTACGGGAAATGAGCGATACCGTATTTCCTCATATAATCGTACAAAAAAATCTTTTCGAGTCTTGATCTATGCATCTGGAGCAAACGGCAAGACCTTCACGAAAGTGTCAATTCCGAGCACAATTCAAATGGGTCGCCATTCTAATACCGGTAAGGGTCTGTATGACTTTCGGGGCGAAGGATTTCATCCCGGCCAGGCTTATCAAGTGAAGATTGTTACAAAAAATATAAGTACCAAAGACGGGTCTGATGTGCATCAGAGGGTATCCACTTCAGAGCAGAAAATCGTTGAAGATGGCGTTCTGACAGCGACGGTTTCAGGGGTTCGACAATTTACACTCATCGACTTTATTCCTGTGCCTTAAGATTAGACAACGCGATATCAAAGATGTTTGCGTTCATGTGATTTGTGTGATGTCAAAACAGAAAAAGCAACATCGTCTCAAGCAGAAAGCGAGGGCTGGTCCCCCGTTGGGAAATCTGGATGGCGTGCTGTCTTCTGATGAGCAAGTCGTGTTAGCAGAGGCACTTCGAACACGACCGCCGAAAGCCGTTCGAGTGCGGTTGCCACAGGCACACGGGCCGGCGAGCGATGGCTTTCTGCCATTTTCCGCAGAACCAGTGCCATGGTATCCAGACGGCTTTTTTTGTAGTGAAACACATCAGCCTGGGCGGTTTCTGGAATATGCTGCTGGTGCGTATTTTATTCAGGATGCCGGCTCCATGCTGGCTCTTCGTCTTCTCGATGTTCAGCCGCATGAGTGGGTGGCAGATGTGTGTGCATCGCCAGGTGCCAAGGCTTCAGCAATTCTTGAACAGGTAGGGCCAGGAAGTGGTTTTCTGTTGGCGAATGAACCAATTCGAGGTCGAGTCCCAGCTCTTGAGTTCAATCTGGCGCGAGTTGGTTTCCCACGTTATTGCGTCACATCAAAAGATCCTGAACGGTTGGATTCCCAGTGGATACAGCAGTTTGATGCTGTGCTTGTCGATGCTCCCTGTACAGGCCAAATGCTCGTTGGGAGAGGAAAGCAGTCCTTTGCTGCTTTTTCGAAGTCTCAAGTCACCCATTCAGCAGCGAGACAACAGAGAATAGTTTCAGCAGCAGCACAGCTTGTGCGACCTGGCGGCCGACTTGTTTACTCCACATGTACTTTTGCGCCAGATGAAAATGAAGACGTCATTAAGACCTTTCTTGCTACACATGATGGCTGGTGTGTGGAAACGGTTCCTGAATTACAACAATGGCAGACTCCGCGTTCACCGGGTGGATATCGGTTGTACCCACATCGTGATCAATGTGCAGGGGCCTACGCCGTTCGTTTGCGTCTAAAGGGGGAGCCATCTCTGGATCATATAAATATGAGTAAAAGAGATATGAAAAAAGATCTTCTGGTGTTAGGTGAAGAAACTGTGGGCAGCACGCAAGGGGGCTACCGAATTCAACAGGCAAACCGCTGGACAGAGTTGCCAAAGGACATCGAGCGACATCTCGAGATGCCGTGTGGGCGACATAGCGAAATCGCTTATCGCCCCGCTAAACACTGGCTTCCATCGCATGCGCTTGCTTTACGGCGAGATGAGTATTGGCGTCCCTGCGCAACGCATGAACTAAGCGATCATGAAGCGAAAAACTTCATGCAGGGTCTCTCTCTTTCAGCCGGGCCACATGGTTGGGTTGTTGCCACATGGCGAGGTCACCCTCTTGGTTGGCTTCGTGGCAACAACGAACGCCTCAATAACCGTCTTCCTGCAGCAGCAAGGCTTGGTTTTGTTCCGCTGTCGAACTCTTTGGGTAAAGAAAGCCTCTAGAACTCATTCATTGTGCTAGGCACTTTCAAGAGTGCCCTCTATTTGTTCAGATATTTTCATAATAAAGTTTGAAAGAACAAAATAAAAAATAAAAATGAGTTACGTTGCGGTAAGGGGTCTCAAATGAACATTTTCTATCGTGTATTGCTTGGTACTTTGCTGTGTGCCTGCACTGGTTTTTCAGCCTCTCAGAGCCTAGCTGCCAGACTGAACGTCGTGCTCATCGTTGCTGATGACTTGGGATGGGGGGAACTTGGTTGTTATGGTCAGAAAAGAATTCCAACTCCAAACATTGATCGTCTTGCAATGACAGGTCAACGATTTACACAGTTTTATTCCGGTGCACCAGTGTGTGCGCCATCGAGATGTGTCCTTATGACTGGCCTCCATTTGGGCCATGCTGAAATTCGGGGCAATCGGCAGGCGAAAACAGCTTTTCCTGAATATGATGAGGGCCAATATCCTATTCGGTCTGAAACAATTACGTTTCCTAAATTATTGCAAAATGCTGGGTATGCGACCGGCGCAATGGGAAAGTGGGGACTTGGACCGGTTGGTAGTACAGGTGATCCAAATAATCAGGGATTTGATCTTTTCTTTGGATACAACTGCCAGGCGGTTGCGCATAGTTTTTATCCCGAGAGTCTCTGGCGGAATGCTCACAAAGTGCATATTAATGATCATCCAATTCCAGGCCATAAGAAACAGCCTAAGGGTGAAGTTCGAATGGAAGACTGGATTGCAGAGACCTACGCCTCCCGGCCAATTGTTGCTGAGGCAGAACAATTCATACATGACAATGCTGAAACCCCTTTTTTTCTCTACTGTCCGTTTACTGAGCCGCACGTTGCGATGCATCCACCTATTGAAACGGTGAATCGGTTTCCGGAGTCTTGGGACGACACACCGTATCGTGGTGGGAATGCATATCTTCCTCATCCTCGGCCACGAGCTGGGTATGCGGCAATGATTGCTGAACTCGATGACCATGTTGGAAGGGTAGTCACAGCACTGGATAAAGCTGGTCTGATGGACCGAACCGTCATTATTTTTACAAGTGATAACGGTACCACACACGAGGGGCGTGGCGAGCCAAACTTCCATATAGGCGGTGTCGATGCCGCTTTCTTTGACAGTACGTTGAACTTGCGTGGCTACAAAGGAAGTGTCTACGAGGGCGGTTTACGAGTGCCATGCATTGTTAGGCTTCCGGAAAACGCTGGGGCCGGTCGAGTCATTGATGCCCCGGCTTGGTTTCCAGATATTTTTCCGACAGTGTGTGATGTTGTAGGAATCAAGAAACCTGACGGCCTCGACGGTGTCTCCTTATGGCATCTTTTGAAGGGGAAAAAATTACTTGGTTCTCGTCCTTCACCACTCCTCTGGGTCTTTCCAGAATATGGAGGGCAGATGGCCGTTCGGCTTGATGACATGAAGGCAGTGCGCAGGAACATAAAGAAGAAGAAGTCAGAAAATACACCTTGGGAAGTTTATGACTTAGCAACTGATCCCAGTGAGACCACTGATCTTGCAGAAAAGCGACCAGATATTGTTGCCGAAGCCGTTGAGGTCTTACTTCAACAGACCTCACCCAATTCAGTGTTTCCAATGCCGAATCCAGGAATTTGAACGCGGCATCTATCAATGAATGTTGTGCAGCAGTCGCACAGTTTTTAAATCCGCGGCTACTCTAGGATTGTGGGCTGGTGGACATTGAATCACCATAAGAATTTCTGCAATCAAATTCGACTTCAATCCAATAAATCAAGCAGTTTTAGTGTGTTCGATTCAACCACGCTTCGTTGAAAGATTTTTGCGCACTGTTAGGCGATAGGTACGTGCTGACAAATTTTGAGGCGTTTTGTGCAACGGTCGTCGCTCTTTCAGGTTGTTTCCGCAAAGAATCTACAACATCGATGAGTGTTTCACGGTCGGCATATAAATAGTTTACCCCCTCTTCAAGCTTTTCATGCCAATACTCAAGCCACTTTGCCTCAAATCGAATTGGTACACACCCAAACGTTCCGATCAGCCAGAATCTATGCCACGAAGATGCGTTTCCATCAATATCCAGTAGATAGCGATGTCTATTAAGTACCTTTTCAGAGTCTTTAGACCCACACAAATTTTGTGACTTTATTTCATGAATGAAAGTCTCTGGAGTTTGGGGAAACGTGGACAGTTTGCAGTCTGACTCAGGAATCTCTTGTGCTGCAACGCACGCTGCAACGCGTGAGTTTTCGAATGATTGCAATTGCCCTGTAAGAGCGCCTCGGAAATAGAGCGAGTCTTTTTTATGTTCCCATTTGATCGGATGCTGTGGTGCTCGCCTGTGTTCAAGAAGAAATGGGTTGGGTATCAGATCATGTGGGTCGCTCGGTAGTTTTGTGAAACGGAATGTATTCTCGGGCACGGAAGCATCCACGCAATCACTTATGTCAACAGGAACATCCGTAAACTTTATGTTGGGGTGTTGTTTAATTAAAAGAGACAATGCATCAGATACGGCTCTCCAGCGATACGAAAACAGTTTATAGAAATACTCACTTGTAAAAGTAATTTGAAGGCGATTCTTTTGTGATTTTTGAGAGTATGTCCAACGGGCAACTGAGGGATGTTGAGACCACTCAGACTCTTCGAAACGAATACTTACTGGAGCGTGCAGCACCTGCCGCCAGAGCCTGGGTCGTACTGCAAAATTCCAGGCAGTGCGAGGAGCCCAAAAACCAACTGGCTTAAAATTTTTTTCGAAAAGTTGATTCATCCGTAATAATTTTCCTGGTTAAAATATTTGACAACCACGGTTAATTTTTTTTGAAACAAGTCATAGTGTTGATAACCAAACAAGGCTTGATTCAGTAACTCTTTCTGTGGTTATCGGAATGAGTTAGACAACTGACTCAAGTATTAACGAATGATATTCACTTCCTTTGGTTTTTAGTGTGCGGAAGTTGTATGCCCTGTTGGTGCAACTGTTTTTCTGCTTGTGCCTGCCATCCTCGATTTGCAGCAGGGCTTGCGGGGCTGGGGTGCAGGATAGTACCGATGACGCTATCGGTTTTACCGAGTGCGGCCAAAGCCCTGCCTTCAGCAAATTTGCCGACGCCAATGACATGTTTTGGTTGACACCAATTTACCAGTCGTCGTAGTGCTTCATCGCACACCAGAAAGAGAGGTTCGCGTTCGTCGGGAGAGAGTTTGTCTGGCGTGCGATTGCGGCCAGATTCTTCCATAAAGACGAGTGGGCAGTAGTTCGCAATGAAAAATCGTTTGTTGAATGATGATGCCTTTTTAAAACGATTCTGAACCCAGCCCCACAGTCGTCGGCCACTCACTTCACTTCGGGTGCATGCAAAGCCTTCGATCGGTCGTTTTGGATGAACGATGGGTGGCTGTTTGATGGCTTCATGAATTCCAAGAAAGTCTCGTACCAAAGAAACTTCTCCGAATGGCACACCTGTTTGCGCCATGCCCCATGGCCCGGGATTCATGCCCAGGAATAATGCATCGAGTCCCTGCTTTGCATGTCGCTCAAGATACGCCTCGTGCGATTTGCGTGCATAGATCAAAGGATTGTATACGCATGCTACAGGGTTCGAAAACTGAAGTGCATCAACTTCACGAGCGAGCCATCTGGAAATGCTTCTGGGAGACATAGGCACTGTTGTGGTGATATGAATGAAAGAAATATGAGATCGTTAGCAGAGTTTCATTTGCCGTAACAGGTGCTTGTACCTCTCGCATTTCAAATGCGACTGACAATCAAGCAGAAGGGTCGATTTGGATTCTGAGGATGCTGAGTATTCGGCAATATTGATTAACTACGAAATTGTTTCACCTGTAACAATTTCAACTACTCGCCAGTCAAGCCATCGCATATCTGGATCAACACCTTTTTTTCCCACGAATCCCACATGGCCTCCATAATTGGTGGTTACCAAACTGACGTTTTTTGGATATCGTACACAATCGGTTGAGAACATCTCGAAAGGCACAAAGGGATCATCTTGTGCAGTAATAATGGTGGTAGTTATTCGGACATTGGGAATAACTTTTGCAGAACTTGCTGCCGCGTAGTATTCGCGAGCATTCCTATAGCCTATTGCTGGTGCTGTAAACCAGTTGTCGAAGCCTTCGAGTGTTCGTGGTCTTGGGCCATCAGGAGGACGGTAGACATCGGGACGGACACGTGACCATTGATCATGATGCTTTAAAAGCATTCTGGTAAAATGTCGGTCATAAACACGGTTGCGTCGGTTGCTGATCGATTCAATACCGGCAATTAGATCAATAGGAGGATTTACTGCGACAGCGCGTTGTACCGACAAGGGTACTTTTTCTGGTGAATCTCCTAGATACTTTAATAAGACATTTCCAGAAAGTGATACACCAAATAATGTGATCTCAGGACGGAGCTCACTCGAGTTTTTGCAGCATGTACTAACAACTGCATGAACAACTGAGGCAAGGTCATCAGAGCAACCTGCGTGATAGGGGTGGCGGGCCCATTCGATTCCAGAGCCACAACTACGCATGTCCCAGCGAAATACTCGAACTCCTCGTGCGGTCAGTTTCTCCGTGAGGCGGACAAGAAGCGGTGTGCGGTGATGATCGGTAAGGCCGTGGGAGAGAATAGCTACTTTCCCACCGGCAACCCAATCTTTCGGGCAGTCTTCATGAACGGCAATTGCATCACCGTCAGATAATTCGACTCTATGCAGTTTGGCTTTGTGTTCCGCAAGTTTCTGCGGCATTACTGTTGGCAGAATAGTTTGTAGGTGAGGGTTTCTTATCCACCATGGTGGTCTAAAAGAAGTGCCTGTCTGATTCGATTTCATGCTGAGGGTTATTAATCATCCCGAAAGTTTTTGGAACCCCAGTGGTTCTTCCAAGGGAAGCTGGGTTTGCTTAAAAGCACGGTTTTCCGACGTGTCGGGGCGTTATGATTCAAACATAAGACGTCTTGGTCCCAAATCAGAATTAAATCCCGATACGTAGATTTAAAAAAACGATTGGTGCGTAGTATTTGCTGAGAATACACCAACGGTTCAGAGGTGTAAATGAATAGTTTTGGTCGCTTATCAGGGACTATGTAGAGAAGATTTTATAAGAGCTGTCTGCCATTTCTGGATGGGAATGCCAAAAATAAACCGTATTATCTGTCAATCAAAAATTTGTCTGACGCGCATATTGGATAATTCACTTGCATACGTCTTTCATTGCAGTGAAACCATGACGTTACACATTTCGGATATGGCGATACCTGTGAGAACCAGTGGCACTGCCTCTTCGTATGATATGCAACTTCCACAACTAATGCCCCGTCAAGTTTAGACCTGCCTTTCGCAAACTTGACGGGGTGTTGCTTAGTCATCCTAAAGGATTGAATACAGTGCCAGGAAAACTGTATGGGCAACAGTAATGATCACTGTTGCCTTTTGGCTATTGGCGTGCTTGCTATTTGCATGCGATGGTCAAACAGCTAATCACGGGAACAATCGTCTGCTGGACATGCAGGCAAGGCCATAGTCTCTATCCCGTGTTCTGTGTAACTGCAACGAGAACGAAAGACCATTCGTAGATTTCACCAGTTCTCTGCAAGCGGGCCTTCTTACTTGTTTGCCACTGCCTTCACATCTGGTCCGAACATTGCCTTGCTGATTCTTCGACACGATAAACATGCCGACACCCCTATGAATTATTGAGTTTTTGCCGATGGCCATTTAGACTCAAAGAACCGACAGTCCGTATAAAATGAAGTTTCGGAGATCAACAATGAAACGGACGCTCATATTCTTAACGATGATGGTTCTTGCAACGTTTGCAAATGCGGCTGAGCCTGTCGTTGAGGTTCTCGTTGGTTCGCAGGATGCGAATCCCGTAGAAAAGGCAGCACATAGCACGCTTAGCTATCCATTCGGCATAGATTTCGATGTGTCCGGAAATATGATTATTGTTGAGTACAAAGGTGGCAGAATTTTTAAGCGCACCACTGCGGGTGACCTTTCCCAGATAGGTGGACTTGGCCGTGCCGGGTACGAGGGTGATGGGGGCCCAGTAACCAACGCGTCGTTCAAAGATATGCACAACGTAGCCATCGGCCCCGATGGTTCGCTTTATATCTCCGATCACGCCAATCATGCGATCCGCCGTGTAGATAGTCGAGGCAACGTCGTGACCTATGCTGGTGGTGAGGCAGGATTCGCGGGCGATGGGAAGACGGTCAAATATGCGAAGTTCAATATGGCGATCAGCGTATCTATCAGTCCAGATAAGAAGTATCTGTTGGTTGCTGATATCAAAAACCGTCGCATTCGACGAATCACGCTTAACAGTGGACGAGTTGAGACCATTGCTGGCAACGGTGAGCGCGGTGTCCCAGAAGACGGCGATGACGCAACTGCGGCACCACTCGTCGACCCCCGTGCTGCAGTCTACGACTTAGCTGGCAATCTCTATATCGTCGAACGTGGTGGCAACTCGCTGCGTGTCGTTGATGTCGAGGGCAGAGTGCGAACCGTCGCTGGCAACGGTAAGAAAGGCAAAGCCGATGGCGTTGGCCCAGAAGCCACTCTCAACGGCCCTAAGCACCTAGCGGTCGATTCAGCTGGTGCCGTATACATCGCTGATGACAATAATCACTTGGTTCGCTGTTTCGACCCGAAGACTGGAGCACTAACTACTGTGCTCGGTGCTGGAGAGTTCAAGTTGAATCGGCCACATGGCGTCCAAGTCAACAATGGATGGCTCTATATCGCTGACAGTTGGAACCATCGCATTGTACGATTGAAACTTTCTACACGAGGACGCCAGGCCCCACCCTCTGGTTGATTGCTATTCTAGGTTATTGTTTCACCCCGTGCTAATACATTGTTGTATCAGCGGCACTGCTGGTCTTGGGGGGATCGTTCATGACTGGTTTCAATTCATTAGCACAACCAAACCTTACCAACGTTTAGACTAATGACGGTACAACTCACATGGAATCCCGTCACGTTGCGTTTGCCATGCGAGAACGCTAGACAATTCGAAAGCATCAAAAATTTTAACTTTCTGCTTTTTATGAAAGAACGTCATCCCCGTATGGATCAGTCAGGGGTGACTTTTTTGTGCGCTTCCTGGCTGATTCTTTTGCCGCACTCCATCTATTGGCAGTAACTGTTGGGCATATGGGCGTGCGTATTTCGGACAACGCCAGGATGTCCTGAACCGTCCACATTGCTGGCCGTACAGTTTGCTATGCAACCTCTGCCCGTCCGTAGATTTTACTGGTACTCGTGGGTGGGCTTTCTACTAATTGAAAGGATCAAACAATGGAATCGTTAAGCCCATTAATCCTACTTCTTATCCCGTATGCAGATATAGCCAAGGCCTTTAACGATACTCTTTTTTTGGCATCTGCTTTATCTCTGCACTCCTTGTGTATGAGTACAGCAGCTCATTACCCGCAAGGTTTTTCATCCAAAAATAAATTAGTAGTTGCCCGTCCGTAAGTTGTGTTCCAAGTTGCAGAATGAGAATATTCCCCCCAGAAAAATCGGCTAAAAAGTATTTTCTTGCCATGGCCAAGAACTCTCCCGCCTTGGCTCCCGTAATATGTAATAGTTCTTTAGCGAGTAGTAACCCATAAGGAGACTATACGATGAAGAAACGCTCACTTAGAGAAGTGCGTCTAGCATTGTCAGTGAATCGCCAAGGCCCATCTGTCGGCTTTGTTGTTCCGATTCCCACTGTCGTAAAGATTTTGTCGGGGTCAGTTTATCGGTATTCGTATCAAGCTGCCCTACCACGCGCGGCGGGTAGGTCGTAACTGATTTAAAAAGATACAACCCAGAAGCAATCGGGATGCTTCTGTCTAACCACTCTGCGATCCATGCTCTTGGCGTGTGGCCTACAACACTGTTATAGCTTTTGTCCTTGGATCCTGTCTCAACAATCGCAGGCTGAATTCAATCCCGGGAAGACTTGCGTGAGGCTCCGAACAAACCGCAACACGCCGCGATAAATACCAACGCCATAATTTTTCCTTAACGTTCACAAATGGTGTCCACAATAAATCTGCCACACAGATTTGGCTCGGGTCGGGAGAATGTTCATTGGCTTTAATGTTTTTTTGGCTCTGAATCAAATTTGAAATCATCAGGCAGGCTTCCTTCACCATCAGCCCATGCCACCGGTATGATTTTGTACTGCTCGTCTACTTGCTGGCTGCCAGTTGTGCCAAACTTAAAATCTCTGCCGACAACACTGTTTCTTTGATATCCACGTTCATGCAATCGTGGATTTGGCAACGTGCCTGTTCTCCGTGCACACATAATCAACCCTCCGGAATCGTTAAAGCGGGAACATCCCTACTTCCAGAATTCGAAACGTATTCCAGATGGTACACCCACGGAATAGAGGCGATGCGGTTCGTGCTTTGTGTGAGTGGTTTATTACAACCGTCGTAAGCAGTCGGGGCGACATGATTCGAACATGCGACCTCTTGGTCCCAAAACTCGTATGTGTACCCGATAGCAAATACAAAACTGCCTTGGTCATGGCACTTTTTAAATAGTACGAGTTATCTGTGGTGGTGTAAATCGATCGTTTCGATCGTTTATCGGGTACGCAAACGGGTACAGAAAACCCGCTATTCGTGATTACTGCACGTGTCGACCGTGCCACCTATTGCAGCATTCTGAATTTCAAGAAATGCCGCCACGCTCTCTTCAGTGTCCCATTGTTGGAATGGTGCCGGCTGGTCTTTTTGTGCTGATTCTGTTGCTACCTGTGCTGCCTTGTTCGGAGGCACTGGGCTGGTGTTTGTGATCTCTGCTTAAGCACAAACGGGACTATCAATCCTCTTTTCGCAATACCATGCAAGCACAAGCAGCTTGCATCAACCTCCGCTCCCAATCATTCCTGGATCGGGAAGCCAATTCTTGTTGTCATCGTCAGCCCCGTTGGCTCAAACAGGCGTGTCTTTTTTGTGTGCGGTTTCTGGCTAATTCTTCCACCGCACCCCACCTATTGGCAACAAATGTTGGTTTCCTGTGTGTGCGTATATCGGACAACGCCAGGACGCCCTGAACCTGCCTGTTTTGCGTTCGTAATATCCCTACGCAACCTGGCCCGTCCGTAGGTGTGCGGTGTTTCCCTGCGGGCGGGCCTTTCTAACTACTACAGGAACAAAAAAATGAAAACCAAAACAACACTGGCGGCCTTATTGCTTGCCGCTGTCATGGTGACGCCTAGCTACAGTGCAGAAAACAGGCAGAATTCATCGCCGCAGGGCCCCAAGCAAATGGGATTTTGGGCCGGCAATGCCGATGGGCGTCATTTTGGGAGAATCGGAGAACAGC
>CBFIHW010000057.1:0-16539 GCA_965662325.1 uncultured Pirellulales bacterium
CCTGCCCAGTTGCCCATTCGCGCCCGTCACCACTATGTTCTGTTTTTTCAATTCCACGTTTAATGCCCCGTTCCGAGCGTGCCTCGTTAGCAATTTCCACTAGATACTTCCCGTAATCACTCTTCATCTGATTCCCCGCCTCACAGACATCATCAGCAGTCAAATAGCCGAGCGACATCGCGATTTCTTCGAGGCAAGCCACTTTGAGTCCTTGCCTCTCTTGGATTGTTTGGACGAACGAGGAGGCCTGCAACAGCGACGCGGGCGTTCCGGTGTCCAGCCAGGCAAACCCACGGCCAAGTTTTTCTACGTACAATGAATCACGGTTAAGATATCTACGATTCAGGTCGGTTATCTCCAATTCACCTCGATCGCTTGGCTTCAGGTCGCGGGCAATTTCTGTAACGTCATTGTCATAAAAGTAGAGCCCAGGGATGGCATAATTCGATTTCGGCTCCCGAGGCTTCTCTTCAAGAGAAAGGGCTTTTCCAGATTCATCAAAATCGACAACACCGAATCGCTCGGGGTCGCGAACCGGATAAGCGAACACTGTAGCGCCAGATTCTCGCGATATGGCATTGTTCAGAACACCCTGGAAGCCATGCCCGTAGAAAATATTATCTCCCAGCACAAGCGCGGCCCGACCTCCAGCGATAAAGTGATCCCCAATGATAAACGCCTGAGCCAGTCCTTCCGGCTTCGGTTGTTCTGCGTACGAAAATGAGACACCAAACCGGGACCCATCTCCAAGAAGTTTTTCGAAGTGCGGGAGGTCGTGCGGTGTCGAAATAATAAGAATATCTTGGATGCCTGCAAGCATCAGCGCCGAAATCGGATAGTAGACCATTGGCTTGTCATAAATCGGCAGTAACTGCTTCGAGATAGCTAAAGTCATTGGGTGCAGGCGAGTTCCAGACCCACCGGCGAGTACTATTCCCTTAACTGCATTCGACATGACACACTCCTAATAGATCCCGAACTAAACTGGTGCACTTGAACAACCATCCACCTTGTACGGGGACTCTGGATCGAGCTCGTGGCGGATCTCGTCTACGGGTTCGTTTTTTCCGTGCCCAGCATAGAGACGGTTGGGGCCATTAAAAACCCAGCCGGGTTGGTCTCCTATGTTTTTGTAGGCGTGAACAACTCCGGGTGGAATGGTGATGGCACAAGGGTTTGATATTCCAAAAATAGTTTTACTTTTCGCGCCGAAGGTTGGAGACTCTGCTCGGGCGTCCCAGAGGGTCAACTCGAAATCACTTGGGCCAATAAAGGCAAAGTAATCAGTTTGATCGTGATGTTCATGAGGGCCCCTCACAATTCCAGGTAGTGTCTGGCTGATGTAGGCCATCACAGGGTGAACTGTCTCAGGCAATTCATCTTCCCTGTAAAGTTCGAACAACCAGCCCCGGTCGTCTGCATACTTGCGGAGTGATTTAACGATTACATCTTGAATTTCAACAGTGTCTCTAGCCATGTATATAAGGTCCTTTGCCTCTTGCCTCTTCGATCTTGTGAAAATAGCAGGGCTAGGGGCCTAAGAGGAACCCCGGTTTTAGTGCTAAAAACCTGTTGTTTTAGAGCGTATCCACGCCGACAGAAAACGCTTCGTGGTTTTTCTGTTCCAGCGGCATTTTTGGAAAAGGGCCATAGCAGCTTCACTATTTCCAAGTTCTCTGAGGTGGTCAATAAGGTCGTAGCAATCAACGCCACCGCAGCAATCGGTTGGCACATTCCGAATAAACTCATGTAGTTCTTCAGCAGGAAGCGCGTTCGCGAAGTTAAAAAACCCATGAAACCCAAAACATTCATGCCATTTTCCTCGCTCAACAGAGAAAGAATCAGCGATTTCTTCTGTCGCAAAGGTAATGTCAAAGTTATTTTCCAGTAACGTACGATTCGTTTTGCAGATACAAAAGTCTTCCGGATGATGGATAGTAATCTGTGGGTCTTGTAGCGCTTTAAGTAGCTTGAGCGATCTCAGTGAAAACCCTCCGTTGCCGACCTTGAGGTGAGAATACTGTGGCCAAACTGCACCAATATAGTCGTAGTCAAGAAAACAAGGATTCCATAGGTCTGGCCGGAGGATGAAGCCGTCCCACTGAACGATGAGGACATGAGAGCCTACAACGTGCGGTGTGATGCCACGTAACATGAACTCTGAGTATTCCCGTGTTGACGATATCGATGGGCAAGCCACGTATTCAATACGGTCATCAAATGTTGAAATTTTGCTTTTGTCTGTAAGTAAAACGGTTTTTGCAAATCGAGCGTTTTGGAAGCATTTATTTAATGCCCATGTGGCAAGTTCAGGAGACCGAGAGTCAACGCAGAGAAGTGTTACCGTTGAAAGATCAAGCATGGTCATAGTCGCTCGGTTTGAATGTTGTTGCTGTATGTTTCCAAGATGCACTTGTTTTGGTGTACGGTTTATTTCCGTAACTGGCATCGGTGGTTTTGTAGTAGGTCGGTAACATACCAACTACGAATGAAATGGCTGATAATGGTTAAAGAATCGGAGCACACTTTGAATTCGTGCGCGTTTTTGTGTAAAGCCTGCTGATGACGGTTGCGAAAATGCCGGTGATCTCACTGAGTCGTCAAGCCTAACTTTCAAACTTAAGTTAATTAGCTGGGATGGTATCAGGTAGTTCCTGGTGTTTGGATGACCGTCTAGCTGTCGTTTGCAGAGCAGGCTCATTAACGTGTCATTGAGATAAAATCGTGTCAACTTACACGGCGACTCACGCCGCTTTCTGATCGTGTAGATGAGCACTATCGGAGGTATGGTGGTCATGCTGCCGGTTGCCAGCGTCGATTGCGATCGAATCATTTTAAGGATGGTATTACCGAAGCGCTGCCGCATGCCAGAACATTGTGCTTTCAGAATTGTGAAAATACGTGGGGTGTTTATGCTATGCATGAAGGTCCTCGCTGGGGTCGACGCTGGATTGGGTTGTTGATAGCGACGCTGCTCTTAAGTCTAAAAGAACGCACGGTCTTTCAGTAGTTTTGAAAGAATCCATTTGTCGGTTTCCTTTCTTTGACACAGAGACTAGGTCCTGACACATGATCTAGGGAGCGAACATATGCCCTAAGCACCTCAGGCCTATGGCGACTGTTTTTGGTGTTTGTTAGGCTCTAAGAGAGTCCACTTCGGAGGGTATGCGAATTGGCCAGCGGTCTGACTCGAAATCAGATGCCCAGCAATGGGTTGAGGGTTCGAATCCCTTGCCCTCCGCTTAAGTGATCGTAGTGCTATGTGCCATTCCGCTCTGACAGAACACGTTGCCTAGATGTAGGGTAGATTTATTTGCTTGTGTCTTTGGGTGGAAAATGGCTCTCTGTTCGGTCGATAACAAGTGGATCTCGTGATGTGAGATCACTGATCCGAAGTGACGCTTTGCCAGCCAGCAGATCGTCAATGAGATCTCCAACAACCTCTGCCCGCCACCCACAGAGGAGTGCAGGTGGCGTGTCGTCTTTGCCATGCCCAAGTTTGTAGGCTAGGAGCTCTCGCATGTCACTGGCTGTGCCAACAAGCGAAGGAGCAATCTCTAACTGGCGACAAAGACCACCCACTGCAGTTGCAAGAAACTGTCCAAGCACATTGAGTTGCGGTGGTGGCGCTTTATGCCGCTCGCCACCAGGCAGTTCATCGTCTGGAAGCGCGAGCCCGCGCTCAATGGCATCAGCGATTTGTGGAAGAATATGACGAAAGTCTGAACGCTGCATGCCACGGATTGCAGAAATCTGCTGAGGATCCGTGTTCTTTCGCTTGGAAAGTTCAACAAGAAGATCATCACGCAACACCCGCTTCGGTGGCATGTCCCGTGACTCTGCAAGACTGTCACGCCAGTGCCATAACTCACGGGCAATCGCAAGTTCCCGCCTATTTAAACCATTGAGGCCAGAGACGCGTCGCCATCGCTTCCTTGTGAATGAGGCAGTCACTCCATCCATCCAATTGAGCATCTCCTCTTGCATCCATGCCGTGCGCCCTCGTTCTTCCAGCCTCGCTTCAAGTGTTTTCCAGAGTGCATCGAGATGACGAACGTCATCAAGTGCGTATTCGATTTGGGCCGGAGTAAGCGGCCTCTTTCGCCAGTCGGTTCGTGTCTCACCTTTGTTGGTTGGCTGCCCAAGAACACGACGCACGATCGATGCATATCCTGCCGGATAGTCGTGGTCAACCAGGCCGGCTGCCACCTGCACATCAAAGAGATGTGCAGGGCGCTCTCCTATAGCATGCAGAATGAATCCCATTTCTTCACGACCGGCATGTACGACCGTTGTTCGCTTCGGATCCGTCATCAGCCGCCAGAAAGGATCCAACTCCTGCACCTTTAGTGTGTCGATTACTGCCAGCTCTTCACCCGCAGCAACCTGGATGAGGCACAGGTGACTTCGATAGGTGTGTTCTGAGACAAATTCTGTATCGAAGCCTAGGGAGTCATGCTGCTCGAGTCGTTCCACCAAAGACGCGAGTTGGCTCTCGGTCGTAATGAACTCGTATTCACTTGTTACTTGGTGAGAACGCTTCACGAAAAGATATTTTAGGAAATGAAAAGTTAGGGAAGGAAAATGTAATCAACAATAAAAAAGACTGGAATAAGGACACACCCACTGTAAAGCAGATATCCAAAAAAGCTCGGCATCCGTACGCCGGCGCCTTCCGCGATGGCTTTTACCATAAAGTTTGGACCGTTCCCGATGTATGTCATCGCGCCGAGAAAGACCGCACCGAGGCTTATGCCCGTCAGTCGTCCTGCTTCAACGCCAGCAACAAGTTCACCCGTAGCTGGAAGAGATTGCGCTGTCTTGAAAAACACAAGGTATGTCGGTGCATTGTCGAGTACGCTCGAAAGTGCGCCAGTTGTCCAAAAGAATGCAGTTGGTGAACGGATTCCAAGGCTCGCGCCATGTTCGTTCAGAATCGCAAGCGCTGGTTGCATGCAGACAAAAATTCCAATAAACAGGGCCGCAACTTCAAGGATGGCAAAATAGCTAAAGCCATTCTGAACCCGGATGGTTGTTGAACCAAACCAGAGCGAACATCCAACAAGGCTAAGTAAGACAATTTCCCGGAGAAATATCCAGGGGTGCCAGTCGGTGCCTGGAATTGCTTTTGATGGATCAAGCAATGCCACCGCAAAGATCACCCCAGCCATGAGTGGCAGGTTTAGCGGTAGTCCCGTCACCCGAAGCGGACGAACGGTTGCTTTGTCGTAGACACGATCAAATAGTCGCTCTGATGGATACGCAAAAAAATGGTCCCATACCCAGTAGATGGCAAGTAACGCGACGTTCACTGTCAACCACTCTTGCCAAAGTGAGAATGTCCAGAGGAATGGCACGCCTTGAAGGTATCCAAGGAAAAGAGGTGGATCGCCGATGGGAAGAAGACAGCCACCGCAGTTGCAGACAAGAAAAATAAAGAAGACGAGTGTGTGAACAACTCGCTTTCGCTCGTGGTTCGTTTCAAGAAGCGGTCGCACAAGGAGCATCGCAGCACCGGTTGTTCCGATGAAGCTCGCCAGCAAAGCACCCAGTGCGAGGAGGGTGGTGTTTGCCGTCGGCGTTGCCTGCATGTCACCCTCTATTCGAACACCGCCAGTGATTGCATAGAGCGCGAAGAGGAGTGTGATGAACGGTACATATTCGGCCAAAAGTGCATTTGCAAGAACGGTCCCCGTGATAGCCCATGACAGTCCACTTGTTGGTGGAGCCACAATGAAGTGTGCGGGGAAATGCTGTTCAACAGATTCGCTGTGTAGAAAGAGGTAGTAGGCCAGCGTGAAACCACCGAGTATTCCAGCTACAAGAAGTTTGCTGGAGTTTTTCTCCCACCAGTGGGCCAGTGATGGAATCAATGGAAGAATTGCAATCGCACCTAATAACAGGACAAATGGAGTCACAGCCCACGCCGGTGGCGGTATCCCGGCTTCGGTCAAGTCTCCATGGTTTTGGACGTGTTGTTCTGAATGAGTGTCAGAATCAGTTGCGTGCCCGTCGTCATTCGTGGGAGAATGAGTATCGGTTGAAGAGTTGTGGTCATCATGAGCAGCATGCGAAGCGACGAGGAGATCTCTGCCTCGTTGCGGAATACCAAGACAAGCAGATGCGACATACAATGCGATCAAAGCGAGGATCCCAATAAGCGTGATCCTGGAACTATGCCGGATGGTGTCGGTCGACGGCGCTGACTGCTGCATGGTGTTCTCTTTGTGCCGGAAGCGGATTCATCCGCCTGTCATGAATTGGCCATAATAGTAACAAAACTTTGCGTTCCTAAAGATGGGCGTTGCTGATCTCCGCTGTCTACACAATTTCTCCTATGACACATCCAGAAACACGTAATCACGACTGGTTAAGGGCCAATCTGCGACTGGCTGGTCTGCTCGCTGCCGTTGCGTCCTTTCTCTTTCTTTCATCGCTTGCTGTGTGTGGACTCGCAGTATGGACTTCAGGTGGAAATTCAGTTTTGGCTTTTCTTTGTTCAGTAGTATTAGGAATACTTGCATGCATCATTGGGTACGTAGCATTCACCGCGAAACAGGGGCGAGTCTTTCTAGAAGACTCAGAGTTGCTCGTTCGGCTAGGTCCGGCATCAATTGAAAGGCTTCCGCTTGATGCCGTCGAATGTTTTTTTCTGGGGAGTCAGTCGCTTGATCGATCTGGGGATCCCGTTCCTTCAGAGGAAGCAGCGTTTCGAGTTGGAACATTGGTTATTCGTGTTGCCGAACGATATGGCCACCTTGCCAGTGGACGTCGTGGGCCCTGGGCACGCTGGGAGGATGGTTATCTTGTTGTGGACGGCCGATGGTCGGAGCCGCTTGTTGTAGAGACACTACGGCGGATCAATGGACGTCTTGCCGTTGCGAAGCGGCAACCCGTTGTTGATCCCTGTCTGTCAAATGGTGCATCTGAGGGCTGTTGCGGGTGAGTGAATCATCACTTCTTGTAAGCGTTCGGTGTGCCGACGAAGTGACGTCTGCCGTTCTGGGTGGCGCAAAAATTATTGATGTCAAAGAGCCATTGCATGGCTCTTTGGGAATGGCTTCGCTCGAGACACTTGCTGCATGCTCAGCCGCCGTGCCGGAGCGACTTCTGTGGACTTGTGCAGGTGGTGAGTTACTAGACAATAACGGGAATGGCGACGCCGCAGCACGCAGGATGGCCGTTTCTCTGGCTGGACTGAAGCGATTGCCCTATGCGGTCAAGTTTGGTTTGTCTCAGTGTTGTGACATTGAATGGATAGAAGTGTTTCAGGACGTGGCTGCAAGCTTGCCTGTGAGTGTTCGGACCATTCCCGTGGCCTATGCAGATGAGCAGGCTGCAAGAAGCCCTGCTGTACCCACTGTTCTCGAAGCTGCGGCGCAGTACGGGTGGACGACGGTGCTTGTTGACACATTCGATAAAGCGGGTAGTGGAAGTCTGCTGGATCTGTTTTCTGTTGAGACGATTCAGGGGTGGGTCGTGCAGGCCTCCCGGCATGGCGTGGATATCGTCCTGGCAGGCAGGCTATCAGTTCAGGATGTGCCGGCAGTCTCCGCCTGTGAGCCGATGGCTGTTGCAGTGCGTTCAGCCGTTTGTGTAGGTGGACGAACCGGTCGAGTTGACACCCGGCTGGTGCAGATGGTCGTTTCACAGTGTCAGATTGGTTCTGTAGAGAGTCAACAGAACAGAATTGGCAGAAACAAGTTGAAGGGAGAGAATCTTTGAGTCCACTGGAAGTCAGAATTCCACACAACCTTGGTGTTGATGGTGCGCGTGGAAAGATTGATGCTGCAATTACGCGAGCTCGAGCACAGTATGAGTCTCAGGTTGGTCCAATTCATGCGAACTGGGATCAAGACAATCAACTGTCTGTTCAGTTTTCTGCGATGGGCATGCCGTTCAAAAGTCAGGTTGAGGTTCTTCCGGAAGAACTTGTGATCCAAATCGAACTCCCAGCGATGGCATCTATGTTTGCCGGGAAAATTCGTGAAGGAATCGAACAGCAGGTTGGCGCATTGATTAAAGCGTAGAGAGGTCCGTTCAGTCGTTGGCTGAAATGGAGAGGCGGTCTTTTTCAATAGACCACGTTAAGCCAAGTGGTTTGACTATCGCATCAAGCAGTTCGTCACGGTTCGCGTCCTTGATTTCGAGTCGAATGATTTCCTGGGGATTGATTCCGCGGGCTTGAAGCGATTGTGAATCGATAGTTGGCTCGAGTTTGAGTCGTTGGGAGAGAGCCCGCAGAAGTTCGTCAAATGGGGCCGCAACACGGAGTGTGTAGCGGTCTTGGTTGATTCCTACTGGTTGGGGGGAATCCGATTGAGGTTGTTTCTGCCTCGTTATTTTTTTTCGTGGCACAGTCTGTGAAGGCAGTGGGGCGAACCGAACAATAACAGACGATGCAGCCTTAGGGTTTTGTTCCCAACGAAGGTGTTGGTTGTACTGCATGGCAATCATGTCGAGCTGCTCGGGCAGTGAAAGTGGGATAATGTTTCCGGCAGCGAGATGATCGTGTGGTATCACTGTGGAAAGATCATCAGGTGTTACAGCGAGGCTGTCCGTTTTCAGGCGAGCCAAGATTTTCTCGATGAGCACTGCTGGTTTCTGGCCAGCCTGCCAGTGTAACGCTTGTTTTGTGGCGAGGCGTTGTTGCGTACTTGCGGGTAGCTTCTGAAGAGCAGCCTTGCGTTCGTTATCTGCAGCCTCAAGTGAGCCGGCTTTACCAATTGGCACAAGCCACGCGCTTGATTCGAGAATCGCTAGTTCTGTGCCTGTCTTATCTGCGATATGAAAGAGGACCGACAGAAGGTCTTCACCCTGGCACGTGAGTGTGACATATTGCGTCGGGTCGATCTGGCGATCAAGTACAACAATTCCGTCAGAGATTGTGCTGAGTTGCGAAATGAGTCGTTCGAGGGGAATCCGCTGAAATGTCGCGTGGATTGGCCGGTTCAGGAACGTGGGCTGTGACCATGCGAATGAGCCGGTGCAGCTCATTACAAGGCTTACGCCCAAGGCAAAGACGAGTTGGATGCTACGAATTGTGCCTGTGACTGGTCGTGCCATCAGCGGTTCCAGAGAAAACCAGTAATGATTTGAATGTTTCTGGCACAATCGTACACCGTATGGAAATTTCTTCACACAATAAAATGCGTTCCGAAGGCCCAACAATCGTCGTGCTTGGAGCCGGCATCAATGGTGCAGCACTGGCACGACAGTTGGTGCTGAATAACGCACATGTCATTCTTGCAGATACGCGTGATATCGCTGGAGGAACAACGGCATGGTCAACACGACTCATTCATGGCGGACTCCGGTATTTGGAATATGGCGAATTTGATCTTGTTCGTGAGAGTCTGGCTGAACGAAATCGTCTTGTCCGAATAGCCTCGCACCTCGTGAAGCCATTACGATTTGCTATTCCGCTACGTCAACGCCGAGGGGGCATGCTCGCCGCGGCCGCACGGATCTTGGGTTGGGAGTCGATGGCGAAACAGCTTGCGTCGACACAGGGACGTGGAAGCTGGGCAGTGGGTATCGGGCTGACACTGTACGATATGTTTTCACCAGATTCTGCCTGGCCTGCCCATGCCATGAATCGCTCTTGGTCCAACGGCCTGCCTTGTGTTGACAAAAAAAAATTCCCATGGATAGCCACCTACTTTGATGCGCAGTGCCTTTTCCCCGAACGGCTCGCTGTTGAGTTGCTTGTTGATGCTAACAATGTTGCGAACCAACGTGAGCAGCTTTTCCAGCTTGTGACGCATCATGAATGGAGCATTGATGCAGATGACCACCTCGTGTTTACACGGAAATGTACTCAGGGGCTTGAGGAGCAGGCCGTAGGCGATTCTTTCACGGTGCGTCCGGATGCTATCGTGAACGCAACGGGGGCCTGGGTGGATCAGACACTGTCAGGCCTGAGCAGCGTGATTCAGCCTGCTGACGATCGCGCCGACACAAGTCGTAAGCTTATTCGTGGAACAAAAGGGAGTCATCTTATTTTCGAGAATGCCTGTCTCAGGGAATCGCTGGGAGAAGACGGTGTCTATGCTGAAGCTCCTGATGGCAGGCCGATTTTTATCTTACCCTTCGCCGGACAACAGGTGCTTGTTGGCACAACAGATATTCCTGTTCAAGGTGATCCAGGCCAGGTCCGAACGGATCAAGCTGAGGTGGACTATCTACTTGATGCCGTTGGGGAGATTATGCCCCAGTGTCAACTGAGTGAAGATTCTCTAATTCAACACTACTGTGGTGTTCGGCCATTGCCTGGTCCTCGTGTTTCGGGCCACTCTGACGGGGCACCTGGATCAGTGACCCGACGACATCTCCTTCTTCGCCACGACGATTCGGCGATACCAACATGGTCAATTGTGGGTGGGAAATTAACAACATGCCGAAGCCTTGCTGAGGAATCAGTCCAAACGATTTTTTCAGAACTTGAAGTACCGGTATGTGATATAGCTCGTCAGCGAGTGTTGCCAGGGTGCCTAGATGAAAACGACCACGAGGAGTGTCTGCGTCAGACCAGGGAATTCGTGGCTAGGACGGGTATTCCAGAGGCTTCGATTGAGTCAGTTGCACAGTGGACCGTTGGTCTCTTTGGGGCACGCGCGCCTGCTGTTTTTGAAACAATGAGACAGTGCCCACAAGCCACTGAATTGCCACCGCTTATTGGAGATAGTGGGCGGCCGACAGCAGCGGCCGTGTTTGCTATCGAGAAAGAATGGGCGGTGTCGTTAAGCGATTTAATTGAACGACGGCTTATGTTGATATTCGACTCCTGTCTGTCGTTCGCAACGCTTGGCGACCTTGCAGATGTGCTGGTTGTGATGGGCTGTCTTCAATCTTCCGATCGGGAGTCCGCTATCTCATCAGAGATATCGCATTTACAGGATTTCTACGGAAAAGAGATTGTTTTCCATTGAGTTGCGATCATGCAGCAGTATCAGCAGTGGTATCATATTCCCTCTGCAAGTCACAAGGAATAGTTAGATGACAAAGTCAACGAAGCGATGCGTCTTGGCACTCGATCAAGGAACAACATCAAGCCGAGCGATTCTTTTTGATGAGACAGGACAACCGCTTGCTACTGAGCAAGAAACGTTTCCACAGCATGTCCGCACCATGGAGACGGGGACGGATGCTGGTGGAGTGGATCAGGCCATTGTCGAGCACGATCCAGAGGATCTTTGGAGAACTCAGATCGGTTGCGCAAGCCGATGTCTTTCAGCAGCCGGAGTGCGACCAGAAGAGGTTGCTGCCATTGGTATTACGAACCAGCGGGAAACAACCATTCTGTGGGAGCGGGCCACTGGGAAGCCAGTCGCTCCAGCCATTGTGTGGCAGAGTCGTGTGTCAGCCCCTATTTGTGAGCGACTCAAGGATGACGGTCTTGAAACCGAAGTTCGAAGACGTACCGGTTTGCTCATAGATCCATACTTTTCAGCCACGAAGATCATGCATTTGTTTGAAAAACACTCCGGTCTAAGAGATCGCTGTGAACGTGGTGAGGTGCTGTTTGGCACAGTCGATAGCTTTCTCATATGGCGATTAACGGGCGGACGTGTACACGCCACAGATGTAACAAATGCAAGCCGTACGCTTCTTTTTGATATTACAGCCGGCACGTGGTCAGATGAACTCCTGAAAATATTCAATGTGCCGCGTGCAATGTTGCCGCAGGTGCTGCCGTCATCAGGAATCTTCGGTGACGTAGACGACGGTTGGCTCGGAGCGTCTATTCCGATAGCTGGATGTGCTGGTGACCAACAGTCATCTGCTTTTGCGCATGGCTGTGTTGAGGCAGGTGATGCGAAGACGACATATGGAACAGGGGCATTTCTTCTTGAATCAACGGGCACGAAACCAGTGCTCGATGCAAAAGGGTTGCTCGCAACACCAGGGTGTTCGCTTGGGCCTGGCCCGGCATTAAAATCGTACTGCCTTGAGGGCTCGGTGTTTGTTGCGGGGGCACTTGTTGGTTGGTTACGCGACGGCCTTGGGCTGATAGAACGATCGAGTGACATTGAACCGATGGCCAGAAGTGTTTCGGATGCTGGTGGTGTTGTGCTCGTGCCAGCACTAGCGGGACTTGGTACTCCGCATTGGGACCCTTTTGCCCGTGGCCTAATTGTCGGCCTGACGCGGTCCACTGAAAAATCGCACATAGCTCGAGCTGCTCTTGATGCAATTGCTTTATCGGTAGCCGAGGTATTGGGCTGTCTTGAGGTATCAAGCGGCCATCGACTCCCACGACTCCGTGTCGATGGAGGTGCCTGCATCAACGATCTACTTATGCAAACCCAGGCTGATGTACTCGGGGTGCCGGTGGACCGTCCGACTGTTCTGGAGACAACCGCCCTTGGCGCCGGGCTCCTGGCAGGCCTCGCAACTGATTTCTACCAAAGCACTGCTGCCGTTGCACAAGCCCGAAGCATTGAGAAAACATTTCATCCCCAGATCGATGAATCGCAACGCCAGCAACGACTTGATCAATGGCGAGATGCGGTCGGTCGTTGCCGTGGGTGGGGACGTTCAGGCTAGATTGACTGGTGTCGGAAGCCGTGTTTCTTGAGACGATGGTCTCATCGTAGAACCGTATCAGCGCCTTGTGCTGGCTGTTCAGCAAGTAGAACTCTACTTGTGTATCGTTGTGGGTTGGCTGCAAATGCTGCACGTGTCTCAGGGCTTTCAAAGAGATATATTCTTTGCTGATAGGTGACGCCATACCGACGTTGGCCGGCACTTGTTTTTCCGCCATCAATAGCAGCGACTGGGTCATCTCCTGATAATGCAGGTGAGTATCGGTCAGGATCAGAGAGGAACGCCTGCTGCTGTTCGAGGCCACTAAATAAATAGGTCCGGCCACGATGTCGTGCGCCCCACCTTGCTTGGCCCTCAACCCAGTTTCCCGTCTCCATCAAAGCAACAGGACAGTAGCCTTCAAGGCCGAGTGGCATTGTTTTTTGGGGGGGAGTTTCTTTCAGGTCTTCGGTGGTTTGTGCCTGACTTGCATACGTAGCTTGGACCGGCTTCCTGACGGTCTGTTCTTCTTCCTGCGTTTGTGGCTGGGGAGAAAAAACACTGAATGGTTTCTGGATGGCAGCGAGTAGTGGACTAAATGGATTAGTCGTTTGTGGGGCTACTTCTGGCGGTTGCGACGATTGCTCGTGGGTTTGCTCTGACGCTGCAACGGATTGTTGAGACGCTAGAGTGGATTCATTTCGAGTGGTCTCAGTGCCGTTGTACGACTGTGTTGAGGACGCGACGGCTACACCGGCTGCGGCTGGGAGCCATGGTGAGTGCGCCATATTCCCTGGTTCAACGTTTTCCGGCTCGGGTTCGATCACTGAGGAAGAGGTCGGGTTATTGGGTGCGATCGGAAATGTCCGTGGCGTTGTGTCGAGAGAGGACGCGATCTGATTTGGACTTGCTCCAGTCTCAGGGTGAAGGTGACCTACTTCCGGCTGCCATGGTGCGGTTGCTGCAGCGATACTCGCTGGAATCGCAACTTGTGCTGCGACGGAAGGCTCTGGAGCTGGACGCCAGGGTGCTGTTTCAGGAACGGTTTCTTCGCCGCCATTATCTTGAAACCGCGATGCCTGCGTTCGTTGATCATCTGTCGCGACCTGTGTGCGAGAAGCAACCGGTTGTTCTGTTGGAGGGAAACGTGTGACCGAAATTTTGTCTTGAGTAGCCGTGTGATGATGAGTTTTAGGAAGAGAGGATTCCGCCATTGCGAAAGTCGATAGTCCACGAACTTTAGCTGCTATTCCGCTGACTGATTCCGAAGCTGTTGTTGGACCAGTGGCTGCACCATCGGCAAGAAGGGTGCCAGCGGTGGAAAAATCAGCAGAGATTTCAGGTGTTGCTGCAGTGGCTGCACGAGCGTTTTCGAGGCTTGATGACGTGCCTGCAATCTGTGGCCCTGCATTCGTTTGCGGTAGCTGGCGGGCAACCGTTGCTATGAATAAAGCAGTCGAACTGGGGCATTCAAATCGGCTGACTGCTTTTCCGTTCGCGTCGAGAATACACCCACTCGGAACGTGCTGAATTTGAAGTTCGTTTGTAATGTCAGGATGAGCGTCCACGTCGATTAATACGCACTCAAAACATGCAGATAATAACGATACGGCGTCAGCGTCGGTGAGAACATGTTTCCGAAGTTGAGCCGACGCCGGGCTCCATTCAGCCGTGAACATCACCAAAACAGGACGCTGCAGTTGCGTTGCAACTGCCTGTGCATCTGGAATGGATTGGTGCAAAGTAAGAGAAGTCGGCTCCTGCCCCTGTGCGGGAATCGCACGCAAGGGAATCGCATATAAGGCGAGGCAGCACATAAACACAGGTACTGAAGCAGATAGCGTGGCGAAGGCTCGCTTCAACATACCGAATCCAGGTGCCTCTAAGATCGTGTTTGACTCGAATCGAATTGGTTGCGTCAGGGTAATTCCGAACATCGTTGGGACCTCTGCATAAACGTTCTCCGGCCGCTTCAGGCGACCATTGTTGGTTGTATCGGTCAAACCCTGCAGAGAAATCAGAGAAGATTTTCCGAAAATCAGGAAGTTTCTGCCGAATGACCAAAAAGAACCCCCTAGACGCCCTAGGCGCCCTATTTGCTGGGTTTGCGGACGATGATCGAGCTACTTGACGGGCCCTGCCTTCCTGTGGATACTCTCTGCGTAGTGATACCCATGTATCGCAACAGTGCGAACGGGGCTTCCTAAGGCGTAGCTTGCCTGGGGTAATCATTTCGATTCTTTTGCATGTTTTTGCGTAGAATCCGATTGTGATACACAGAGTTCCGTTCAAAATCGGTCGAGTCCGTCACATATGGCGGATGCAACTGGGTGGGTTGGAGCGTGCATTCTCGTCAGAGCATGTGCTCTTCCGCCAGAGTCGGCAAATGGTGATTTGCCCATCTCGGTGCGTTCGGCCTCATGGTTTTTTTGCCTAGGGATAGTGTTTCCCTCTCAATATCGCCCTGGTGGTACGGGGCGGATAAGAAACGGTTTCTACCGCAGCAAGAACAGCTATTTGATTCATCACAATATTGTGTTTTCTGCTTGGCAGTTATTCATTAAGTCTGTCATTCAGGTGAATCGACAACTCGACGTGAGTGGTGGTTTCAGAACGTGGCTATCTGCCTCGTATTGAAACACTCCCCACAGTGGAAGTTCAAAAGTGATACATACATGTTCTGGTCAGAACGGCCAGAAATGCAGTTTTCGGAGTATGAAAGAAGAATATGGCAAAGCGTAGACGTTCTCGATCAGGTGGTCGTTCAGGCTATGGCGGAGGTCAAGGCGGCCAACAAGGTGGTCAAGGTGGCCATGGTGGTCGTCGCAGAAGGTATCGACGGGGCGGCGGCGGCGGCCCAGTAGCTGCTGGAGCAGGTGCCGTTGATATGGAAGGCGAGGGCATGCGGCCGCCAGAGCCCGAGCCCGAGGTGTCCGAAAATGGCGAGCCGGTACCACTTGAGCCCGGTGAAGGGGTGCTCGAGCTTCATCCAAATGGCTACGGATTTCTGCGAAGTCCAGAAAACAACTATTCACGGGAACGAACGGACCCCTTTGTTCCGGCTACGATGATTGATCGATTCAGGCTTCGCGAGGGAGTCTCTGTGAAGGCGAAGGTCCAACAAGGACGACGACAGCAGGGACCACGAGTTCGAGAAATTGAAGAAATTGAGGGGATGCCTCCAGAAAAATATGTCGAAGTTAAAACCTTTGATCAGCTCACACCAATCAACCCGGAGTCATGGTTGAGGCTCGAAACTGGCCAGCAGCCGTTGACGACACGGATCATGGACATGCTCACCCCGCTCGGTAAGGGACAGCGAGCATTGATTGTTGCACCGCCGCGAACCGGAAAAACGGTTCTGTTGCAGCAGGTGTCTCAGGCGATATCACAAAATCATCCAGAACTTTCATTAGTTATGTTATTGGTTGACGAACGCCCTGAAGAAGTTACGGATATGCGTCGATCTGTCGAGGGTGAAGTAGTTGCCAGCAGCCTCGACTGTGATGTCGAAAGCCATGTCCGTCTTTCCCAGCTTGTCATCGAGCGATGCAAGCGAATGGCAGAAGCAGGCAAGGATGTCTTTCTTTTGATGGACTCCATCACAAGAATGGCTCGTGCATTCAATAAATGGGTTGGCAATACAGGTCGTACTATGTCGGGTGGCGTTGATATTAAAGCCCTTGATATCCCCAAAAAACTTTTTGCGACAGCCCGGGTCTTTGAAGAGGGTGGCTCGTTGACAATTGTTGCCACAGCACTGGTTGATACCGGAAGCCGTATGGACGAGCTCATTTTTCAGGAGTTCAAAGGCACGGGTAATATGGAATTGGTACTTGATCGGAAACTCTCCGACAGAAGAGTCTGGCCGGCTATTGATATTTCTCAGTCGGGCACTCGCCGCGAGGAAAAGCTACTCGATCCAGACACGTTGCACTCGGTCAACATGCTGAGGAGAACGCTTTCGTCAATGCACCATGTTGATGCAATGGAGCAACTGACCAAGCAGTT
>CBFIHW010000058.1:0-16352 GCA_965662325.1 uncultured Pirellulales bacterium
GAAAGATTGGAGATTGATTAAGACGGACGGCGTATGGACTCTCTTTGACCTGATACATGACCCAAAAGAAACACAAGATGTTGCCAAAGAACATCCAGATGTTGTGAAGAATATGGTTGAGCAGTACGACGACTTTGTTGACTCACTACCGCCCCTGAAACCAAGCGCTGATTACAAAGGAGGCGGATCTGTGCCCAAAGGTTGGGGGTGGGAGATTGGCACTGGAGGTGTGTTTCCAGCGGTTCAATAATGGCATGATACATATGCCCTCTAGGGTCTCGTAGGGAACTTTCAAAAATTTAGTCCAGTTTGTTGCAGATAAGGTCGGAAGGCATAGGTGTCCAGAACTGTGTAAGCGTCGAGTACACTTGACATCATGTATGCAGCAACGGGGATAGCGTAAATTCTGTAAAGGTAGCCATGAATTTCATTCTTACTCTGATCTGTCGATGCATTGCATTCGTTTCTATCGTTTGCCTAGTATTCAGCACACGTATTGGTTCGGCAGAGGAAGCCCACCTCGATGATCCAATAACCTGGGCAGATCCATCGTTCTGGAAATCATTGAACCAGTCAGACAAACTGACCGGTTGGGAATTTCAGAATGGTGAAATCTCGCTTGTTCGCCCTGGTGCCACTGGAAGTCTTTTGAGTAAACCGGTTCCGTCTGACTTTGAACTTTCTTTTGAATGGAAGATTGCAGAAAAAGTTAATAGTGGAGTCAAGTATCGAGTTCGTAAGCATGGGGCACCATATTGGAATTCGGCGTACAAGGGTTCGGGGTACTGGGGGTTTGAGTATCAAATTTATGACAGGAAACCCAACACAGACGCACTCCATGCAACAGGTTCTATCTATGATCTCGCTTCTGCTGACTCAGACGAGGTTGTGAATCCACCGGGAGAGTGGAACGTAGCGAAAATTGTGGCCAATGGATCAATTGTCGAGCACTACCTCAACGGCTTATTAGTGTCCTCAATTATTGCTGAGGGGCCGGAGTGGGAACGAACAATTGCGCTGAGTAAATTCGCAGGTTTTGACGACTTCGGACAGTCTTCGACGAAAAGCCAGATCATGCTGACGGACCATGGTGGGCACGTTTCTTATCGAAAGTTTCGATTTGTTGCACTCACGCCAAAGAACCAGCAGCTAGTTGAACGAACAGGTCCTTTTCTTGCCGATGGGATGAGAAATTGTTGGGCTGATCAAGACTCAATTAGCATTTGGACTCGAACAACACAATTCCCATCGATGAACACTGATGGTAAAAAGTTTCAGGCAATCTCCACAAAACAGGCGCAGGTGTTGGAAGAAACAAAAGATGCGGCGGAATATCTTTCGGCTCAATTGCCTCCAGGGGCTTCTTTGGAGGACATGATAGGTGCCTGTCCCGGTGCCCCCGGTGAAGTTCGTCTTGTCTATTTTCCTGAAAAGCGGTTCAAAGCGAAGAAGGAAATGACCAGGTGGAAGAAAACAACTGCGGATGAAGACTTTACAGCGCAGTGGCACATCGAAGGTCTTTCGCCTGGTACTCGCTACGTAACGGTGCTTGAGGTGCGAAAGCCGGATAGTCATGAGACAACGGCAGTTCTTCGCGGTAGTTTTGAAACACCGCCAGCAAAAAACGCAAAAACAAACCTCACGTTCTGTATGACGACCTGTCATGATTTCATCCGTACTGATAACGGCTTGCGGGGGCATAAGATTTATCCAGCAATGGAGGAAATCAATCCCTCATTTCTTGTCCATGCAGGAGACATTGAGTATTACGACAAGCCTGATCCATGGGCCCTTACTGTAGAGTTGATGCGATTCAAGTGGGGTCGGATCTTTGCGTTGCCTGATAATCGAGCATTCTATAAAAGCCACACAACATATTTTCTAAAGGACGACCACGACACGCTTAAAAATGATTGTTGGCCGGGGCAGCGATACGGAGCAGTTACTTTCGAAGAAGGGGTGCACCTGTTTAATGATGAACAGTTTCCTTCACGGACACCTCGTTATCAGACGGTTCAGTGGGGGAAAGACCTGCAGGTCTGGTTTCTTGAGGGGCGTGACTACCGTAGCCCAAATACCATGGTAGACGGACCAGAAAAGACAATTCTTGGAGCAGAGCAAAAATCCTGGCTTTTTAAAACACTTGATGCATCGAATGCGAAGTTCAAACTGGTCTTTAGCCCAACTCCGATTGTGGGGCCTGATCGAAGTGGGAAAAAAGACAATCACGCCAATACGATTTTTGCCCATGAGGGTGAGCAGTTGAGGCGGAAGTTATCATCAGTTGATGGTGTCATTGTTTTGTGCGGTGATCGGCACTGGCAATATGCGTCAGAAGATACAGAAACTGGGCTCTGGGAGTTTGGTTGCGGGCCAGGTAGTGAAAAACATCAGTTGGGTTGGAAGAAAGGTGATGAGCGACCTTCGCATCGTTTCCTTCGTGTCGCTGGTGGATTTCTGTCTGGACATCTCGATTCCAAAGGCAAGGCAAGTACGTTGACGTTCCATCATCGCACGGTGAATGGCGATGTTATGAGCACATTCGAATTCCCTCAGTGAGGGTTTTCAAAGCTTGGGTAAATTGAGAAACGTACTGACTCAGAAGAATACCTCTCAAGAAACGCTGTTTATAGCAGGTGGAGTTCGCATTGCGACCGAATCTTGTTCGTGTCTGCGGAAGTGATCCTCGAAGTGGTATCACGTAAAAACTCGATAGACGGCAGAGTGCTGCTTTGTTCAACTCGAACTCAAACCGAATTCTTTCACAGAATAGATGAGCCGCTTAAATGAAAAAGACACAAGTAATGATTGGATTTTTACAAAAACAAGAATTCTGTCGTTGGCGATTCTCTTCTCGATTCCGACGACTTGTTTGTGTTGTCTGTGCTTTGGTTATGGTTGGCATGGGCCTCAAAGCTGAAGATACCTTTGAGCCGTATGCATCTGATGTCCCCGAGTCTGCGGTCGTGCTTTGGGAAGACTACGATCCACGACATGAGCCACTCGATATTGAGGTTGTTCGGGAGTGGGAAAATGAAGGTGTTATCACACGGTATGTGACATTTACTGTGGGCACGTTTAAAGGCAAAAAATCTCGGATTGCGGGGTACTATTGTTTGCCTGCCGGGAAAACGAAGCTTCCAGCTTTTGTGTGGGCGCATGGCGGTGGCCAGCGGGCGGACCGTCATCGTGGAGAGTACTTTGCACGACAGGGCTATGCGTCTATCGATATCAATTGGCTCGGACGTCCACTTGAGGACGGAATTGATATCAATACGGATTGGGGCAACGTTGACCCTACTCAGGGCCCCCGGTTTTATAGCAAGGCACTTCGGCAGGGATGGAAGCGAAGCCTTTTGCCTGACGAATACACAATCGACGCGGTTTCAAGTCCACGCAATTCGAATTGGTTTCTCCTTGCGGTTGCTGCGCGACGCGGCATTACCTTTCTTGAACAGCAACCGGAAGTAAACGCTGATCGGATTGGTCTTTCAGGGTTTTCGATGGGAGGCATGATTACTGCACTGACGGCTATTGACTCACGCTTAAAGGCGGTTGTGCCTTTCGTTGGAGGAACAGGTTTCAAGTATGTTGATTTCCCAGGCGGAATTGAAGGGAGTTCGATTCGGGGCCACTTTCAGAATCTCGAACTTTATAAGGCAACTGTCGATGCCAGTGCGTACTGGCCGTTTGTTCGGTGTCCCGTATGTTTCATCAGTTCAACAAATGATTTTCATTCCGTGTTCGATCGGATCTATCGGTCAATGGCTCTTGTGCCACATTCAGATTGGCGGGTGAGTACGAATCTGCATCAAAACCACGGGCCTGGGCCAGAGCAATGGGTCATGCTCAATCTTTGGTTTGACCAGTATCTCAAGGGAATTGATCAGCAGATTCCTGTGACACCACCATCAACCTTTTCTGTATCAGGAGACGTGGCATCCTTTTCTGTTACCCCAGAAGATCAAGATCGACTTGTTGCGACAGAAATCTATTTCAGCTACGACCCCAATCCGCGAACACGATTCTGGGAGCGGGCTCAAGCCCGGCAGGACGAGCAAACATTGTCAGCCAGGGTTCCTGTCTTCGAGGATTTGCCGCTGTATGTCTTTGCACTCTGTCGGTACAAACTTGGGCACGTAAAAACGTTGGAGCGTGGTGAAACGTCAACATATACTTTGAACTCGGTTGAGCATTCGTTTGTTCCAGAAAAAGTGAACCTTGAGTCCCTTGTTAGTTTGGCAAATCCTCATGAGCCAGTAGACGATTTTGAAAATGGTTTTGGTAATTGGTCCTCGCGCGATCAGCGGACAATAAAGACATATAAATTTCAAAGTCCTCGGCTTGACCGCAAGAAAACAAAGAAACTGGCGATAGTCGTGAATCCTTTCGGAAAGAAGTTGAATGTTCGGTTGCGAACCGACAGTGGATTTCTCAGTCGTCCGGATAATATTGGAAGCTTTACAGCTGGTAAGACAGTTGAGGGGCAAGGCCCGCAGGCAATAATTCTGCGACGTGAAGATTTTCAAGGTCCTGAAGAAAAAGAACTTGAGTGGTCGAAGATTGCAACCTTTGAAATAACTGTCTTCGATGCAGCTACGAATCAAAAGATTGCCTTGATGACAGACAACGGTGAAAAAGTCCTGAAGTTAATCGAACTCAGGGAATAAATGTGGCGGCACAATTCGTAGTCGGTACCAGAAAGGAATGCAGTTATAGTGAGATACGCTTTGTGTCTTTTTAGTTCAATTCTGTTTCTATTGGGGGTGCTGAAGGCGAGTGCGGCGTCTGCTGCAGAACAGCCCAATATCATTTTCATCTTTGCTGATGACTGGGGCTGGGGCGATCTGAGTTGCCATGGCCATCCTTATGTGAAAACACCAAATATTGATCGGCTTGCTCGAGAGGGGACTGACTTCCATCGCTTCACCGTTGCCAGCGGCGTGTGTTCTCCAAGCCGTACTGCCGTGATGACAGGACACTTTCCTGCTCGATACAACATTAATGGACATTTTGCATGGGTCGAACAAAATGCCCGTCGTAATATGCCTGACTGGCTTAGTCCAGCAGCTCCGTTACTGCCTCGCATGTTGCAGGACGCGGGGTACCTGACGGGGCACTTCGGAAAATGGCATCTGGCCAACGACATGATTCCTGACTCACCTCTCCCAAGCGAATATGGTTACGATACATACGGTGCATTTAACTGTGCCGGTGAACAGATGCCCGTGCATGAGGATGTCAATCAGGCGATCGCATTTATTGAGGAGGCCGGGAAACAGCAGCAGCCATTTTTCGTGAACCTCTGGATGCATGAGCCGCATACGCCATTCCATGTGCTTCCGAAATACCGTTGGTGGTTTCAGGATCTTGATGACGCTGACAATATTTATGCTGCAACACTTGCCCATGCCGATGATCGCATAGGTCAATTGTTGAATGTCTTAGAGGAAAATGACCTGGCGGAAAAAACACTCGTCATTTTCAGTTCAGATAATGGTCCTGCCCGCGCGGCTCGTCCAACAGGGTTGGAATTGTCTTACGATACTGCAACAGGCGCAGGGTTTGGTATTGGGGCATCCAAAGGTATCACTGGTGGTCGAAAAGGGTATAAGGCAGCACTGTTTGAAGGAGGTATCTGCGTGCCTTTTATCGCGCGATGGCCCGGTACAATTCCTGCGGGGATTGTTGATAATCAAACATGTATCTCAGCTGTTGATCTCTTACCAACGTTTTGTGAATTCGCTGGTGCGACCATGCCAGGCGGATACGTTCCCGATGGCATCAGTCAGGTGACTGCGTTATGCGGAAAGCCGACGCCCGGCAGAAGAAAGCCGCTTTTCTGGAAAGCAAGCTCACCTTGGCCCGCCCCCAAAAGTCGTCCATTTCACTGGGGATCATATGCGGTTGTGGATGGTCCATGGAAATTGATCGGGAATGCCGACCTAAGTCATGTTGAATTGTATGACATCACACAAGATCAGAAGGAATCAACAAACTGCGCTGCGGAGCATCCCGAGGTCGTTGGCTCGCTAAAAACAGAAATCTTGCAATGGCAGCAAACATTGCCGACTGAGCCAGAGGGCCCAGTTTTTTCTTCAGGCCGTGCCCATATCCCCTCATCTTCTTGATTGTCAGGGAGAATTAAGCCTGAATACTAGTGTCAATCGTCATGCGCAAATTGCATAGTGATTTTACTTTGAGCGAATATATACTTCACGATTGGCGATTTCAGTGAATATGAGCAGCATAAAAAATGGAGGCGTAGGAATGGAACGTAGGACAACTGGTGTGTCAGTCGTGTTTTGTTTGACATCTTTCGGACGAGTAACAGTAGCTGCAACAGCAATTGTGCTAGCTACCATGTCCGGTGTTCTCCGAGCGGCCGAGTCTGAGGCTGACAGAACTGTGCTACCAATGCCGAATACTGCTCGACCGGATCTTGTTGTCTACGACGCAAAAGACCCTGATGCTGTGTTTCCTGCAATTCCGCAGGTTCGGCCCCCTGAAGGATCACCCAATGTACTCATTGTATTGCTTGATGATGTTGGCTTTGGTGCCTCAAGTGCGTTTGGTGGCCCTTGTAAGATGCCAACGCTCGACCGATTGGCTGCCAGCGGATTGAAGTACAATCGGTTTCATACAACAGCCCTCTGTTCTCCAACTCGACAAGCGCTGTTGACCGGACGCAACCATCATTCTGCTGGGATGGCGGCTATTACAGAATTAGCAACCGGCGCGCCTGGCTATTCATCTGTTCTGCCAAATTCGATGTCGCCACTTGCAATGACATTGAAACTCAATGGCTACTGCACAGCACAGTTTGGAAAGTGTCATGAAGTACCGGTTTGGCAGGCAAGTCCTGTTGGACCTTTTGACGCATGGCCAACTGGAGGTGGTGGATTTGAATACTTCTACGGATTTATTGGTGGTGAAGCGAACCAGTGGTATCCAACTTTGTACGAAGGAACGACTCCGGTTGAAAATAAAAAGACACCAGAAGAGGGCTATCACTTCATGGAAGATATGGCCACCAAGGCTATTAAGTGGATTGGGCAACAGAAGTCACTCGCTCCAGACAAGCCATTCTTCATGTACTTTGCACCAGGCGCGGCACATGCTCCTCACCACGTGCCAAAAGACTGGGCTGACAAATACGCTGGACAGTTTGATGAAGGATACGATGCGATTCGGGAAAAAATCTTTGCGCGTCAGAAATCACTCGGTGTCATCCCTTCAGATGCAGTTCTGACTACAGAGAATTCAGAGACGCCCCGTTGGAAAGATATTCCCGAAAATTTTAAGCCAGTCCTCGCGCGTGAAATGGAGGTCTATGCAGGCTTTGTTGAGTACACCGACCACCATATTGGTCGCATCGTGGACTCCCTTGAAAAGCTTCAGGTTCTCGACAACACACTCATTTACTACATAGTTGGTGATAATGGTGCCTCGGCTGAGGGCGGGCTCAACGGGTGTTTCAATGAAATGAGTTATTTCAACGGCATTCAGGATCTGGAGACTGAGGAGTACCTGACAAAGAGAATGGATGAACTTGGAGGACCTGACTCGTATAACCACTATGCGGTTGGTTGGGCATGTGCCATGAACACACCGTATCAGTGGACCAAGCAGGTTGCATCACATTGGGGCGGAACGCGAAATGGAACCGTTGTGCATTGGCCGGCGGGTATCAAGTCGAAGGGTGAAATACGATCACAATTTTGTCATGTGATTGATGTTGCTCCGACTATTCTTGATGCAGCGAATCTTCCCCAGCCTCGTTTTGTGAATGGTGTGGAGCAGGATCCAATCGAGGGTGTAAGTATGAATTACACCTTTGATGATTCACAGGCCAAGGAGCGGCATGGTACTCAGTACTTTGAAATACTTTGTAATCGTGGCATTTACCACGACGGCTGGACTGCAGTTACGAAGCATCGAACCCCTTGGGCGGCTCCAACGGAAAAGCTACCTGCCTTTGATGATGATAAATGGGAGTTGTATGCCGACACAGACTGGACTCAGTCAGAAAATCTCGCTGAGAAGATGCCGGAAAAACTCCATGAGTTGCAGAGGCTCTTTCTGATCGAGGCCGCGAGATACAAGGTGTTACCGCTTGATGATCGTGTTTTTGAGAAGTTGAATCCTGATACAGCGGGTCGTCCTGTGTTAGTGAAAGGAACAACGCAGGTGTTGTTCCCCGGTATGGGGCGACTGCTTGAAAATTGTGTCTTGAGTATCAAGAACAAGTCGCACGCAGTTACCGCTGGTATCGTCGTCCCAGAAGATGATGCTACGGGAGTCATCATATGCCAAGGTGCAAATATTGGTGGCTGGTCTCTTTACGCCCACGAAGGTAAATTGAAATATTGCTACAACTATGGTGGTTTTGGGAACACCTTTGTGACATCAAAAGAGAAGCTTAGCCCTGGTCAGCACCAAGTTCGTATGGAGTTTGCTTACGAAGGTGAAGGGCTTGGCAAGGGCGGTACAGTAAGTCTGTTTGTTGATGGTGACGAGGTTGCTCAAGGCAAAGTTGAAGCAACCCTCTCTAATATCTTTTCAGCCGATGATGGATTGGATGTTGGTGAAGATTCAGGCGCTCCTGTTTCACCTGACTATGGTCCTGTTGGAAATCACTTCAATGGTGAAGTGAAAGGGGTTCAGCTCTCAATTGCGGAGGGTGAAGATGAGGGGCAGGTTGTCGATCCGAAGGATGCCGTGCGAGCTATGTTCGGAAGGCAGTAATTCAAATGAATGTAGGAAAGGAGCCATTGCGAATGGCCTTGCGATTGTTTTTGTGCTCACTGATGCTCATATCTGTCACGCAGGCAGAAGATCTCTTACCATCGTGGGCTGATACTGCACCAAAGCAAGCAATACTTGATTTTGTTGCAAGAGTCAGCGTGCCCAATGGGAAAGATTTTGTTCCAGAGCATGATCGTCTGGCTGTTTTTGACAATGATGGAACGCTCTGGCCAGAGTGCCCAATGCCTTTTCAGATCGCTTTCGTGATTGATGAGGTGAAACGATTGGCCGCTGAGCAGCCTGAACTGGCACAAGATCCGATGATCAAGGCGGCTCTCGAGGGAGACTTCAAAGCCCTGTTTGCTGGTGAGAAACATGATGGATTCATGAAGATCATGGCACTGACTCATTCGGAAATGTCCAGTGATGAGTTTTCGAGGCGTGTCAAATCATGGTTTTCAAAGGCGAAATACCCACCGCTTGGCACCTCGTATGGAGAAGCGACCTACCAGCCTATGCAAGAAGTGTTTGATCTTCTTCGTTCGAAGGGCTTTCAGATCGCTATCGTTTCTGGTGGTGGTGTCGACTTCATGAGGCAGTTCTCTGAGGATGTCTACGGTGTGTCCCCCGAGTGGGTTCTTGGTTCAAGCGCGGATGTTAAATTCGAATTACGGGACGACGTACCAACGTTTGTCAAACAGGCCTCGAATCTCTACGTCAATGATAAAGTTGGCAAGTCTGTCCGGATTTATCAACAACTTGGGAGACGGCCGATTGCATGCTTTGGGAATTCTGACGGTGATCAGTCGATGCTCGAGTACACAACGATTGATAATCCGTACAAGAGTCTTGGAGTGATTATTCACCACACCGATGGAGTCCGTGAATGTGAGTACGACAAGAAACCACCATTCAGTGGAAAGTTGATAAGTGCTCTTGAAGAGGCTCCAAAGCGTGGGTGGGTCGTCGTTGATATGAAAAATGATTGGAACAAAGTTTTTTCCAGTCGCTAAATTTGAGAACATACGATTAAACATGTGGAGAGGGAATCAGAAATGAAGATACGTACGTGGGTTGGTTCTGTCCTTGTTGTTTCTCTCATTGGCGTGCTGTGCCAGCCGGTTGATCTTTTTGCTCGTCCCGGGGGCGGGCGTCCTTCTGGTGGCGGTGCAAGGCCCTCGGGTGGATCTCGTCCAAGTGCACCGAGTCGACCCTCACCCTCGGCGAGACCGGCACCAAGTCGACCTTCGCCCTCTGCGAGACCGGCACCGAGTCGGCCGTCACCTTCTGCCAAACCAGCGGCAGGATCACGGCCCTCTCCGAGCGGTGATATTCGAAAAAATCTTCCCTCAGAGCCATCAGGAAATCTATCGGGCGCGGCCAGCAAAGCTGCAGCAGGTGACCTTTCCGGGAAAGCATCTGGGGCGATGAAGGATCGAGCGGGTAGTCGACCGACTCAGGGACAAGTTCAAGACTTCCTGAAAGCATCCGGAGGTAACGGTGCTGCAGCCAGCGCGGCAAAGTCTCGCGTCGATGCAGCGAAAACAACATCTGGTTCAGCGGTTTCAGAATTCCTGAATAATAAGGGGAGCGGAGCAGCGGCCGCTGCAGCTACCTCGCCAAAAAATGTTGCTGATGCTCGGGCAGATGCAATCTCAAATCGAACTGATGCCCGTTCTGATGTGAGGGGAAGCCGGGGTGAAAATCGAAACTTTGCGTCAGATAACCGGCAAGATCGGGTTTCTGGACGAGGAGATCGGCAATCGGTTCGCGTTGAAAACAGGGGTGATGTTCGTACAGATCTGGCTTCGGGCCGGTCTGATCGCCGGACGACTCGACAACAGAATCTTGGTGCTCAAGCAGACTCCATTCGTTCCCAGCTGAACTCTGCTTACGATAGTGGGCTTCATCAAGAATTCTGGTCAGGCCTGCAAACTGGTCATTATTACTTTGATAAAAATCCAATCTTCTGGAGTTGGGCTGGTTTTAGAACCGTGTCTGCCCTTATGCCGTGGAACTGGGGTGAGGGTCGTTATTACGACTACGGGTCTGGCGGTGGAAGCTATTACGACGGTTCATCTGTTATGTACAACGGCGAGGCTGTGCCAGCAGAAGAATATGCACAGCAAGCCGAAGAGATTGCTCTGAGTGTTCCGGAGGAAGATGCTGAATCTTCTGATGCATCGGGTGATGACTGGCTGCCTCTAGGTGTTTTTGCTGTCGCTCAAGAGGGCGATTCCTCGGCGACTCCTACCATGTTTATGCAACTCGCAGTGAGAAAAGACGGTGTGATTGCCGGGACGTACCAGAATAAAGAGACTGATGAGACTGCGAGTCTAGAAGGAATGGTAGATGGGGAGTCCCAACGTGCAGCATGGACGTTTTCAGGGAAAACCTCACCTATCGTAGAAACAGGTATTCAGAATCTGACGATGAACGAGACCCAAGTCCTCGTCCATTTTGAAGGCGGTGATTCAAAAACATATCTTCTCGTTCGGGTTGAAAATCCTGATGCGAAAACAGCTTTGTAGTCCTGATAGAAAAGTAGCAGGCCAACGCGTTAGTGACTCAGATGTGAATGTCTAGTCTGACTGCCTCACAAGGGAGGCAGTCTCGCGGGTTGGCCTATTTGAGAATCGCTCGTAACGTCTTTGTTGCTGTGACGACACCAAGTATTGTGGTGCCGGTAAGAACGCCACAAATACCATTGGCACACATCAGAAGAAGTGAAGCTGCATTCGGTGCCAATGAATGAATCCCATGCTCGATAGCATGGTGGAGCGTTGGAATGCCATGGAGTACGATGCCGCCACCCACAAGAAACATTGCGGCTGTTCCGGCGAATGTCAGAAAACGCATTATCCACGGGGTAACTCGGATTATTGTTCGACCAATTATCTGTCCAGCAGCGTTCGGTCGTTGCAAGAGTAGAATGCCAACGTCATCAAGTTTAACAATGCCTGCAACCAACCCGTAGACACCAACTGTCATTAATAGTGCGATGGCAACGAGGACACTTAGCTGCGTGAAGAATGGTTTGTCGGCAACAACCCCAAGTGTGATGACAATAATTTCGGCGGAAAGAATGAAGTCAGTGCGAATGGCTCCGCGTATCCGGCTCGATTCAGTTTGTGTGCGGTCGGTTGTCTCAGCCTGATCGGATAGGCTGTCTTCATTGTGATTGGAGACTCTCTGATGAATGAATTTGTGGAGTACTTTTTCGGCACCCTCAAAGCAGAGAAAAGCACCGCCAATTATGAGCAATGGTGTAATTGCATCGGGGAGCAGCAAGTTGAGTACGAGAGCAGCTGGGACAAGTATCCCTTTGTTGGCAAGAGAACCGGTTGCGACTTTTAAAACCACTGGTAATTCACGGTCTGCCGATATTCCGGTGATCTGCTTTGCATTTAATGCAAGGTCGTCGCCTAAAACGCCAGCTGTTTTCTTTACGGCAACTTTCGTCATAAGTGCCACGTCGTCGAGGGCACTTGCTATATCGTCAAGAAGAAGAAGAAGGCTTGTTGCCATGCGGTGCTATTGTCCGGGATGGGGTAGACTCTGAATGGTTGATGGGAATGTGTAGAGCAGCAGAATAACTAAAAATAGAAGTGAGATGCATCTCAGTATGTGTTTTGCAGGCGAAGCGACAAACTCGTAGGAAAACTCTCTAGTGAAAACATGGCGAACTGGTTTAATGAAGCAGCAGAATGTGTTTGGTAAGCCAAATGAACATTCAGCGCCCCCTGAGCGTCAGGCTCGAATTCATCGCCACGGATCGCTGATCTTTCTCGGCCAAATTTTGGTTTTAGGATCCGTTCCTGTTTTTGACTTGGGGCAAGATCGAACCCCGACGCTGTTTGTAATGTTTAGCCTCTCCGTGTCTATCGCGACAGTATGGTCACTCGGATATCAGCGTCTTACCCATCTGCTCGCAGGCCTTAGCTTGATTGCATGTTTGTGGATTTTCATCGCTCAGGTTGAAGTCAATCTTGGAATGCGAACGGTGCCATTACTAATCTTTTTGTTCGTTAAGCTTTTCTGTGCGTATCTCTGTGTTCGACAAGCTTTTAAAGTAGGTGTTGCGGGTGCCCAGAGGATCTATTGTGGAGCCGCAAGCTTTGTCATGATCGGAATTATTTTTGCCGGTATTCATGGGCTTTTGCATGGCCATGGATTGGGTCAGTACCGATTGCCACTTGAATTTGAAGGAGTACGAAATATTCGCTGGGTTGATTTTATTTGGTTTTCGTATGCGACACTCACAACAGCCGGGTATAGTGACCTCGTTCCGGTTGGATCCTTTTCGCTTACTGTATCTACTTTTGAAGGGCTCTGCGGTATTCTCTTGCCTGCAACACTAATCGCAAGAATTGCGTCGTTACCTGCCAATGCTTGAGTGGCGGAGCAAATTTTTGAAGTGCAGGAATTCTGAGTGAACTATTCATGAGTATTGAAATGTTTAGAAACGTTGTTGAACAAGTTGGTCTTGTGATTGATGCTGTGGGTGTTCTTGTGGTAGTCGTTGGTATTGTAATGGCTGCGATTCGACTGCTGACACAGACTTCAGCACCGTTGGGTCGATACAAGCAGTTCCGCCAAGATCTTGGGAGAGGTATTCTTCTTGGGCTCGAGTTTCTTGTTGCGGCTGATATTATTCGCACAGTAGCAGTGACTCCGACGCTTGAAAGCGTTTTAGTGCTGGGGCTGATTGTTGTTATTCGTACGTTTCTGAGCCTGGCGCTTCAGATGGAGGTCGAAGGACGACTGCCTTGGCAAGCAGAGAAGGGTAGAGGGGAACAAAGTAGGCGGGCAGAAGTAGGGGCATGAATGTTCAGCTAGCTCCTTTACCACGGTCGATGACCGATTATGACACGGTCAGGAAACACCTTCCGTCAAGTACCTGGAAGTATGTTCTGGATCTTCTGCAGGGATATCCAGTGGTAGTACAGGTTGTGCCACACCGGGTAACCAAACTTGGAGACTATCGGCCTCCGCGTCTCGGTGAATTTTGGCATCGAATCACAGTGAATGAGGATCTTAACGTCTATGCGTTCCTTGTGACGTTATTGCATGAGATAGCACACCTTCGAGTGGCAGCCATGCAGCTCAAGGGAACCAAGAAATATAAGCCTCATGGTATCGAATGGAAAAAGGAGTTCACCAAACTCGTTGAGCCAATTATTGAAGGCTCAATGGTACCAAGAGATCTTTGTGTCGCCTTGGCGGCAACCCTGCAACGCCCCCGAGCTGCAACGTGCAGTGATCGATTACTCACACTGGCTTTATCGCAGTATGATCAAATTGTCGATAACTGTGTGCACGTTGACCAACTCGAGGTAGGTTCTTGTTTTCAGTTGCAGGACGGTCGTCAATTTATTCTCGGTGATCGAGTGCGAAGCCGCTACCGATGCATTGAGCTGGCTAGCGGCATCGAATTTCGGATTCACTATCTAGCTCGTGTGGTTCGACTTGTACTAGACTGATTCGTTCGGCGGCTTGATCGTGAACGACTGGGCTGTGACACATTTCGGTAGTGTCTGCGTCGTATGGTATTGCCGTAAAAGTGCAGTGGCCGATTTGGCCGCTGCTCTATGGGGGTACTTTCAATTTTTTCTCGTTCTTCTCCAAACACAATAATTCGGGGATCAAATCCAGTTTGAGCAAGTGCAGGAACGCTACTGGTTCCTGTCGAAAGAAGTGTAAGTAAAATGAGTGTTCGCATAGTTAAGTAATGAGCTAGGGGAAGCCGGCACATTCCAACTATGGGTTCGATTGTTCGGTAATGCAAGGAACAGATTACGGAGCCATTACACTCGTTACAATCGGAATGAAAAGAACAAAACAAAAGGCCCTGTCTGGCCTGCTACCCAGGCCTTCCAAAAAAGTACCCACTGCGGTACCTGCTATTGTCCGACCAGGTCTTTCATTTCCCGAACGGCTGTCGTCATGCCAACAAAAACAGCCCGGGCCACAATTGAGTGGCCAATGTTTAATTCTTCCATTCCCTCGAGCTGGGCTATTGGGGTGACATTGCGATATGTAAGTCCATGGCCTGCGTTGAGGATAAGACCCGCCTGGTGGACAAATGTAGCTGCTCGGGCAAGAACCTGAAGTTCCTGTTGAGAGTCGTTGCCTGCGTTTGCATATGCTCCCGTATGGAGTTCGACTGCCGGTACCGAAAGTGATGCAGCGGTCTCAATCTGCTCTGGTTCAGGATCGATAAAGAGTGATACAGAAATTCCGGCATTCTGGAGTTTTCCAATTGTTGCGGCTAACTCTTTTTTATGCCGAACAACATCGAGTCCACCTTCGGTGGTCACTTCTTCTCGGTTCTCAGGGACGAGCGTTACCTGATCAGGAGCAACTCGGCAGGCAATGTCTACCATCAGCGGATTCATAGCCAATTCAAGATTCAATTTGACCTGAACGGTTTTTCGCAGTACCTCGAGGTCTCTGTCTTGAATATGCCGTCTGTCTTCTCGCAGATGAATTGTTATAGCTTCGGCACCACCAAGTTCAGCAGCTGCTGCAGCCCAAACTGGATCAGGTTCGATCGTCTGCCGTGCCTCACGAATAGTGGCTACATGGTCAATATTCACACCGAGCGTAGCCATGCACATGCCTCCTTGAGAAATGCAGGTGGCCCCAGCCTGCCGGCCGGGGCCACCATGAACGTTTTATATAGCCTTTCTGCTTAGACCTCTTTTTTCAAGAGTATCACCGCATTTCCGCGAGGGGTGCGTATCTGGAGAACAATACCACCTTCAGGTGTTTCCCCTTCGATCGCGGTCTCAAATTCATCGATTGACGAAACTGAGGTCTTCCCTACTTTTCGAATGAGTACCCCCGGTACCAAACCACCCTCGGCAGCAAGGCCGTCAGGGTCCACTCGGTCAACCAAAACGCCTTCGAATCCTTCGTAGGTGTCTTGTGCAACGGAGCTCTTATCTCGAACCTCAATACCAAACTGTTTGGAGTAGAAGGTTTCCTCGCCGCCCGGAGCAATACCGCGTCCACGCTGCTGCATCCCGAATTGTTCCGGTAATGCTTTCACCTGAACACTTACAGTTACTTCTTTGCCATCACGAAGAACAATCACATCGTGTGCTTCTCCAATCGATGACCGTTCAACAACTTCCTGAAGACTCCGCGGGCTATCGACAGGTGTGCCATCAAAGGAGATCACGACATCGAGGTCTTGCAACCCAGCAAGAGCAGCTGGTGTACCTGACATCACTTCTGTCACAAGAACTCCTTTCTGGCCTGGTGAACCGAGTTTTGCAGCCATATCAGAAGACAATTGCGCGATCGAAACGCCAAGGTATCCTCGTTGAACGCTGCCACTTTTGATGAGTTGCTCACTCACCCAACGTGCCTGATTAATGGGGATAGCAAATCCAATTCCTTGATAGGCTCCACTGTTGGATGCAATCGCGGTATTAATGCCTACAACTTCACCCGAGAGATTCACGAGAGGTCCTCCTGAGTTACCTGGGTTAATTGCAGCGTCTGTCTGCAAGAATTTGGCTCGTCGAATACGACCACGTTCCCGGCCTTTCGCCGAAATGATACCGGCGCTTACTGTTGTCTCGAGTTCAAAGGGG
>CBFIHW010000059.1:0-16237 GCA_965662325.1 uncultured Pirellulales bacterium
ATGGCGGCCCCCATCGTGCGTATGTCGCTTTGATCTCCGAGACCAATTTCTGGATCTGTCAATTTCTTGCCCGCAGCAATCTGTAGCTGTCTGCGAACAATATCAACACCTGTGATCTCTTCGGTCACAGTATGTTCAACTTGAATACGTGGATTGACTTCGATGAAATAAAATCTGTCGGCGTCAGCATCGACAAGGAATTCAACTGTTCCGGCATTTTCATAATTAGCAGTGCGTCCAATGGCAATCGCAGCGTCACAGATCTGCTCTCGTATGGTCGGAGAAATATTTGGCGCTGGAGCCACCTCAACAACTTTTTGATGCCGGCGCTGAACGGAACAGTCTCGTTCGTAGAGGTGTACAAGATTTCCGTGTGTATCTCCAAGAAGTTGTACTTCGATGTGTCTGGCACGTTCGATAAACTTTTCAATGAAGACGCTTGTGCTGCCAAAAGCGGTTTTGCTTTCACGCTGAGCGCTTTCTAGTTCGGTGGGTAGGTCCTCTTTTTTTCTTACAATTCGCATGCCACGGCCGCCGCCGCCGTGAGCTGCTTTGAGCATGACAGGAAATCCGAGTTCCTCGGCCGTCTTGATTGCCTCATCGAGGCTTTCAAGAGCACGTGACGACCCCGCTAGAATCGGGACACCAGCGCGTTCGGCTAGTTCACGCGCGGCTGTTTTATCTCCGAGGTTTTCTAAGAGTTCAACTCGTGGTCCAACGAAGATGATTCCAGCTTCGCCACAAGCCCGTGCAAATTGGGCATTTTCTGAAAGAAATCCGTAGCCAGGATGAATTGCATCGACGTTATGTTCTTTTGCAAGCGAAACAATCCCATCGATATCTAAATAGCTCCGTAAGGGTTCCCCAGGGCGTCCGACCAGATACGCTTCGTCTGCTTTAAATCGGTGTAATGAGAATCTGTCTTCATGTGCATAAATTGCGACGGTACGCATGCCGAGTTCATGTGCTGAACGAAAAACACGAATGGCAATCTCACTACGATTCGCAACAAGAAGTTTGTGGATTGGTTGCATGACAATGAACTCTTACTCAATGGAACGATTTGAAATCGTCGCCCGAGAACGACGGGTATGGCACAGGAAGGTTTTTAGGTGACAAGAAGCCTATGTCAGGCGTGCTACACAAACCATGGCCGCCCAAAAATTCCATGCAGTTTTTAATCGTACCGTGCGTCAGCAGTCGGTCATACAGGGGAGACGTGACGCCGAGGAATAACGGCCTCTTGGAATTGACGGTGGGTATCACTCACGCACGTGACCGATCTTCGGCGTAGCTGGCTCTTAGATAGATCGGTGCTAATTCAGCTGGCGGAGTTGTTATGCCGTTTTCAAATGTTGCCAGACCAACGCACGATAATGTTCGGGCCTGTGGATGCCATGCTGCTGGTGGTGGGATTTTCAGTGGTCCAGGGTTATCGAGCAGTTCGTGAAGAACATCGTGTTGCATGGCAAGACCCGGACCGGTGACGAGAGAGTCTGGGGCCAACGTTTTGCGCCAATCAGCAGGTTTCCGAACCGTGCCCTCACTGATCTCCCAAATGCGGTTGTTTATCGGGCGGGATGCCGTTGTGACATAGACCTCTCCGCGACCAGCATCAAAAATGACTTCCACCTGGTTACACAAACCGCATTCTGCTACCGCCTGCGTTGCCAGACAGCATGCCGTTGGAATGCCTACAAGGGAGCAATCATTTGTCCACGCAAGTGCCTTTGCTGTCGTGACGCCTACTCTGAGCCCTGTAAAAGGTCCGGGGCCTGTTGCCGCAATTACAAGGTCAACCTCATTGAGTGACCAGCCTGCCGATTCGACAGTCGCAACAAGAGCTGGCATGAGGTGTTGTGCCTGGCCACCCTCTTCGGGGAGCTGAGATTCCTGCACAAGGAAATCTTCGAAACGACGTGACTCCGGTTTCTCAGCGTGTTGTGACGGTAGAGTCCCGGCTGCCACGCAGCCGGGACTGGTGCTGGTCTCGATAGCTAGAAACTTATGAATTGAGGGCATGTGGAGAGTCTGCTTGACCGCAATCGAACAGTGAACAAAAATTAATGTAGTATTATGAAGTATGGTACTTAAGAGTTCACGCCAGAAAAATCGTACTCCACGGTTGTTTCTTGTGCGTCAAGATTTTCTGTACTGTTTTTCGGCGTCTTAGCGTGTGCCCTGTTAGATCGCCACAACACTGATTACTTGAGGCGGACCAGCGACAGGGAAGTATTTGTGAAGATTGCACTGATTAGTGACATACATGGGAATCTTGAGGCTCTCACAGCAGTTCTCAAGGATATTGAGAACCAGAGTGTTGATGCCCTCTACTGCCTTGGCGATATCGTTGGATACGGCCCTAATCCATGTGAGTGTCTGGCTACGGTTCGTGATCGATGTCAGAAGATAATTCTTGGTAACCATGATCAGGCCGCCCTATTTGATCCCGATGGATTTAACGTAGGGGCAGAACGAGCGATTCGTTGGACCCGTGACCAACTCGAGTCTCATGATCAGCGAGCTCGTCGGTCTGACGATAACCTCTTTGATTTTCTCGGTGAATTACCACGGAGTTTCAAGGAAGACGAGATACTCTTTGTTCATGGGTCAGCACGACGGCCGCTCGATGAGTACGTGTTTCCTGAGGATGTATACAACCCACTTAAACTGAAGCATATTTTCGAACTGATTTCTCGCCTCTGCTTTCAAGGACATACTCACATTCCAGGGGTCTTCACAATCGCGCCGGAATTCGTGGCTGCAGCCGTTGGGCCGGGCACGACTGAGGTAAGAATGGTCTTGCCAGCCACCAAGGCCATGATCAATGTTGGTTCCGTTGGGCAGCCCAGAGACAATGACCCTCGATCCTGTTATGTCATCGTTGAGAATTTTGAAACTGTGCGTTATCGGCGGATAAATTACGATATGAAATTAACCTGTGACAAGATTCACAATATCCCTGAACTGGACAACTTTCTCGGTGATCGGCTGCTCGTAGGGCGTTAACAAAAACAAAAACAGAAGGCGCCCCTCCTGATTGCATTGGAAACAGGCTACACTACACTTTTTACCGCTGGATTCTTGCTGGATTACCGTGGAACGACGCTACGCTGTTTTTATCGCTCTTTCATTGGCTGCTGTTCTCGGTAGTCAGGTGATGCGTTCAATTCTATTTCCGCGGGTGGAAGAGAAGCCGCCCGTTGTTGAGTCGTTAGTGGACGGCGACGCCAAAAGTCAGCAAGTCTCTGTCAAAACGAAAGAGGAGCGTGAGTCCTCAACTAAAGAATCAAATCGTTCTGTTGGAGATTCGCCAGCAACTGGATCTATAAGTGAAGAGACACCGGAATCGGAGCCTTCGGTATCACAAACTGCGCCTCGTCGTCACCTGTCGCTGGGGTCATTAAACCCCGATGCCCCGGCTGGCATGTTGGTGACGTTGTCGAGCCGTGGCGCGACTGTTGAGCGCATTGAATTAGCTGGCGAACAGTTTCACGATCAAGATGATCGTGGTGCTTACATTGGCCACTTTGCTGCAGATGTTGTAGCTGAGGGGTGTCGCCTCAATGTTGTTGGTGATGGAACACCTGCAAACGTTGGAGGGCTTCAGGCTGGAGATGTCATTGTTCGTGTGGCAGATTCAACGACCCCTGACCCGGAGAGCCTTGCTGCTGTTCTGTCGCGGTTAAAACCTCGTCAGTCTGTTTCTGTTGTTTTCCGTCGGCCACAAGGAGCGGCACTAGGTCGAGAACAAAATGTCGAGATACTGACCACGCGACGTCCACTCGAGGTGATACGCCCAGAGTTCAGCACCGTTCCAGTTGTTGATGTAAATGCGGGTTTTCATGATCCGCTCTCCTTTCGGTTGTCGATCGCATCTCGTGATGGCCAAAAGCGTCCGGCTGAAGGCGAGATAGAGGGGAATCAACTCGAACAGAAAGACTGGGATGCAAGCATTTCAGACGATGGAATGTCTGTCGAGTTTACTCGAATGCTGGATGGTGGCTTGACGGTAGTGAAACAGTATCGCCTTGTTACAGCAGCAGACAACCCAGTTGGTCTTGTGGAGGATGCCCGCGCAGGTCGGTATCGGCTGCAGCTACGAGTGTCGTTCAGGGCGTCACAGAAGACGCAACTTGAATACGCCATTGATGGCCCAAATGGTCTTCCGACAGAAGGGTGGTGGTACGCAGCTCGGGTGTCACGTTCATGGGGCTCCTTGGGCGTGCGAGATGTCGCAATGCGTTTTGTTGGCGAGCCGTCGACTCTTATCAGTGGGTTGACATTGACCGATGAAGATGCTGAGCAAACGGCGAGTGCGATTCTTGATCAAAAGCCTCTTTCGTTTGCGGGGGTGGATGCCCTGTATTTTGCGAGTGGGTTACTGCCAGCGGTTGAAGGTGCCGAGATTCCGCAACTTGCAGAGGTCCAGTCGATCGTTGTTGGAGATGTGCCAGAGGCCGCTCGTCGGAAGTTGGTTAACGTGAGTTGTCGATTGCTATCCCGTGAGTTACGCCTTGAACCGGATGTCCCAGTGACACATCGATTCGACATATTTGCTGGGCCGAAGCGTCCAAATCTGCTTGCAACATTTGGTCGTCCGCGGGCATCCATGAATGATCTTGTGTATTACGGGTGGTTTGGCTGGGTTGCGAGGCCAATGATCGCAATACTTCATGTTCTTCATGCCATTATTCAGAACTATGGAATTGCTATTATTCTCCTGACGGTGATTGTTCGCGGGGCGATGTTTCCAATCAGTCGGAAGCAGGCATTGTCCTCTCAGAAAATGCAGGTTCTACAGCCTGAGATGAAGGCGATAGCAGAAAAATATAAGAATGATCCCCAAAAACGCACAATGGTCACCCAAGAGCTTTGGCGAAAACACAACTACAACCCAGCTGGTGGGTGTCTTCTGGTGTTCATTCAGATTCCTATCTTCATGGGGCTCTATCGGTCGTTAGCGACGGATGTCGAACTCAGACAAGCACCGCTGTTTACGTCCGCCATCCGCTGGTGTTCCAACCTTGCTGCACCAGATATGATGCTCGATTGGTCCGGCTTCATGCCAAGCTTTCTGGTTGCTCCTGAAGGGTGGCTTGGCCCCTATCTGAACCTCTTTCCGCTGCTTACGATTGGACTTTTCTTATGGCAGCAGAAACTTTTCATGCCACCTGCCGTTGACGAACAGGCAAAGATGCAGCAGCAGGTAATGAAATACATGATGTTCTTTATGGCCCTGATGTTTTTTAAGGTTCCATGTGGTTTGTGCCTCTATTTTATTGCATCAAGTCTCTGGGGTATTGCTGAACGACTTCTGCTCCCCACGGCGAAGCCTGGCGGTGCACTCGCCGGGGCAGGAGGGCCAACGATAGTAGATGCAGTCAGTAGTAAACCAGGTGATCGATCATCAACTGGGCGGAAACGTCGAAAACGCCGGTAGACTATGGACTGTGGTCATGTGGTGCAAGCCTGTTCGGTAACTGCTTTTCACTACGGTCTGCTACATTTTCAGTGTCATGGATTCCACGACTGATCTTATTGTTGCTCCAGCAACGGCTCCTCAGCCTGCTGCCCGATCGATTGTGCGTTTTACAGGAGACGGTCTCAGCGGCATCCTGCGTTGTCTTTTTTGCTCTGCCGATGGATTGCCTCTTCAATTGCCGAATCTTCAGCAGCCTGCACAGCTGATCGATGTGATATTCAACCCCGAATCACTCGGGTCCGTTTGGGGAGAACTTCCCGTTGCAGTACTGTTTTGGCCTGGCCCTGCAGGGCCATTAGGAGCCGCAGTTGCTGAGGTGCAACTTCCTGGATCGGCTCCCCTGCAGACAGCTTTTGTGCAGGAGGCCTGCCGGCTTGGGGCTCGATTGGCACGCGGTGGAGAGTTTTCTCTGCGGAGTTTCCTTGCGGGAAAGATTGACTTGCTTCAGGCAGAGGCAGTCGTCGCAGTTATTGATGCGCGTACGCCACATGAATTGTCTCAGGCACTCGATCGTATGGCAGGAGGTGTCGGTAGGTCCGTTGAGGAACTACGGGAATATCTGCTTGATCTTGTTGCAGATATTGAAGCAGCAATTGATTTTTCGGATGATCTCACACCCGATGCCGTTCCGGTGCCAGATACTACTCAAGATGCAATCACTCCGAAGATTCGGCATGTAGTTCGACAACTTGATCGAGTTACGCATCATTTAGCCGGTCGTGATAGTGGAGGGCAGGGTGCCCTCCCGAGGGTCGTGCTGGCCGGTGCACCAAATATTGGTAAGAGCAGTCTCTTTAATCATTTGATTGGTCGCGATGCTGCACTCGTAGAAAATGCATCGGGAACAACACGTGATTGGATTGCCGGAGAATTGCGCGACTCTGCTGGAATCGTCTCATGCCTTCTTGTGGATCTTGCAGGCATCGGCGGGTTGCATGAATTCTGCGATTGCCTTGTGGCTGAACGAGAGGTGAGTGCGGCCGCTGATCGAGTTGCCAGGGAAGAGATTCAGCGGGCAGATGTGATTGTCGCATGTCACGATATTGACTCAGACCCACTCACTGCAGTGGCGGATTCTACGACAGCCGAATGCATACATGTGATAACTCGGGTTGATCAGCGGCAGCCTGAAAAAAAGATGGCCGGCTCAGAGGAGTGCATCCCGACAAGTGTAAAAGCAGGTGTTGGGATTGAAAAACTGAGGCAACGGATTCTCGAGACTGTTTCTTCGCTTGACCGTGCGACGCCTGCCACGATTCGGCTTCGTGTGGGGCTTGAGTCTGCACGAGAGTCACTTGTTCAGGCTGAAAAGAGCATGACTGGTTGTGATGGTCTACCACCGGATGAGGCATTGCTTGCAGTCCTTCTCAGGCATGCCATTGATGCGCTCGGCGAGGTAACAGGTGCGGTGGTAGGCACAGACATTCTCGACAGGGTCTTTTCACGCCACTGTATCGGGAAGTAGTGCTAAGAAGCTCACCAGAAACGCGCCTTATTTATTCCGCGCATATAGTGATCTGACGGCTTGTGATTGAGTGAGAAGGTCAAATGTATTTATTTGGTACAAATTCTTCAGTGGAGCATTGCCTGCTCGCCAATCAAATACCAAGAGGAATTCATAATGTCCCCCGAGCTTGATGTTGCTTCTGAATGTCAGCGATTGTCACACGCAGCAGATTGCTGGAGTGGTGTTTCTCCTGATCAACGGGCAGAACTTGCAATACAAACAGCCCGGTCAGTTGGGGAAGAGGCAGATGCGTGGGTTCGCGCTGCTGTCGCTATGAAATCAGTTGGTCCTGATGGTCAGGATGCAGGCACTGGCCATCTTCAGTCAGTGCTTCAGGCGGAGGAATGTGCAACTGGTCCTATTGCGACGTTACGTCTTTTGTTTCTTACTGCCCAAGCGTTACGAGGTATTGGCAAAACCGGTGTGCCTGAAGTATCTGTTGGGCCTCGTATGACGCACGGACAGAATCGGATTCACGAGTCACCATTCGGTTCCCCTTCTTCATTCATAGCTGTAGACGTTCTGCCTGTGCGGAAACTTTATGACCCGACGATTTTCCGAGGCTATCAAGCAACTGTTCGTTGCGCGAATACGGGGAGTGTCGAAACATTCATGAAGCTCTGGCAGGAGGAGTGTCAGCAGCGTCCTGTTTCGGAGGGTGTTGCTGTTGTTCTTGGTGCGGGTAATGTTACGAGCTTGGCTGCAGCCGATGCTGTGAATCAAATCTTTGAACATGGCCGTGCTGTTTTGCTCAAGCTTCATCCGGTGCAGAGCTCTCTGGCGCCAGTTTTGCGGGCTGCACTGAAGCCGCTTGTCGAGGCGGGCCTGCTCAGTGTTGTCGTTGGTGGTGCGGCACTAGTGACAGATGCAATCAGCACTCGGGAGGTTTCAGCGATGCATCTTACAGGCGGTGAGAAAACATTTAGGGACGTTGTTTCAAGTAATAAAAATGAGCTGCTTGCAAAGACAATTACCTGTGAACTTGGCAATGTCACTCCCTGGATTATTGTTCCCGGAAACTATTCAGAGAAAGACCTGTTTTTTCAGGCAGACCAAATTGCGGCATCGATCGCAAATAATTCGTCATTTAATTGCATTGCGACAAAGGTTGTCTTGACGAGTCGCCACTGGCCTCAACGGCAACAGTTCCTTGGTCGTATCGAACAGCGGTTAGGGAGGCTCCCAGCTCGACCAGCATGGTATCCAGGTGCTGCAGATCTCCACCAGGCTGCTACAGGAGATTCCGTTTCAAATGGGTGCTTGCAGCCGAGGCTTTTTCAAAATGTTCATCGAGAGTCACACCCCCATTGGTTTGCTCGAGAATGGTTTATTCCGATTGCTGTTGAGACGACTGTGGAGGGGGAGTCGATTGAAGAATTTTGTGCAGCGGTTTCTCGGGTTGTGAATGAACTGCCCGGAAACCTCGCAGCAAGTGTGACACGCCCTGATGGAATGGAGACACATGATGAGTCCCGTGTCGAACTCTTGATAGAGCATATGCGGTATGGAGTCGTTGCCGTCAACACATGGTCGGCGCTCGCTTATGCTGTAGCGAATGTTCCCTGGGGTGGTTTTCCGGGCGGTACTATTGAGGCTCCTCAGAGCGGTTTGGGATATGTTCACAATCCATGCTTTTTGCCTTTGGTCCATAACACGATTCTTCGAGCACCGCTGCGGGTGTGGCCAATGCCACCGTGGTTTCCTTGGCATGGTAAGGGAGGGCGGCTTGCTGAAGGAGTTGCAGAGATGTATTCGGCTATCGCAGCAGGGAAGAGCGGCATCTGGAACCTGGTTGGGATGTTGCCAGATGTTTTTCGAGCGTAGGCAAGATTTTCTATCCATGCCTTGGCTGATAGGTTAGCGTGCACGTCGCGTGAGCCTCTGTTGTCTATCTCCCACCTGGTGCCCGACGCGTTCGTGGTTTTGCCCCAACCTTCTCTCGTGCCTTCGCGGGCCCCTCGGTGAATTTTTCCGATTGACCAGTGAGTTCGTAGAGGAAACGGCTTGGTTTGCAGGGTTTGGCTTTCCCCCATTTCATTCGTGTCAGAGCGAGCGAAAGAATGAGACGCTTTCGGGCACGAGTCACTCCCACGTAACAAAGTCGTCGTTCTTCATCAATTGCGGACAGGCCCTCATTGATTGCTCGGATATGTGGTAGAAGATTCTCTTCCAGGCCAACCATCCAGACGCAGTCAAACTCAAGCCCTTTTGCGGCATGCAGCGTCATGAGCTTGAGCGTATTTCCTTTTGGCTTGTCATCCTCAAAACGTTCGGCCTCCTGAACCTCGAGAATGAGGTCGTCGAGGTATCGTTGGACAACTGCTGCCGGGTCAGCGTCTCGGTGAGCTTTTTCATGTCGAGCGAGTCCGTTGACGATTTCCTCCACCGACTGCCAACGGGCTTCCTGCTCCCTCTCATCCTCAAACTCTTTTTCGAGGTACTGCTGGTAATTTGCTTGTTTAAGAACGTTTTGTAGTGCCTCCGCAGCAGTTGTCCCACTCTGGGCGTTTGCTGGACCCAAATCTATGAGTTTTTTAAGTCTCTCAACACCTGCTGATGCTGCGGATGACAACTGTCCGGCTTTGCTGAGATCAAGCAGTGTTGACCAGAGACTTTCTCCTGACTCGGTAGCTTTTTTGCGAGCCTTTTCTTCTGCGTTATATGAAAGACCACGTGGTGGTACGTTGGCGATTCTTGAAAGTGCCAGATCATCGGTTTGATCAACAAGAAGACGAAGGAAGGACAGTACATCCTTGACCTCGCGACGATCGAAAAAAGAACGACTGCCAATAAGTTCATACGGAATATTGCGGTGGCGTAATTCAGTCTCAAAAACGCGAGTCTGTTCACCAGTTCGAACGAGAATAGCCATTTCGTTGTGTGGTGCGTACCGTTCTCTTAATAATCCTTCCACATCTGCAGTTACTCGACGGGCTTCATCAACTTCGTCTTGAGCTTGCATGATGCTTGGCTTAAGTCCAGATGGCGCTTTGGATACAAGAGTTTTGTCATGGCGACGCGAATTACGCTCGATGAGCGTGTTGGCAGCCTCAATAATCTCGGGTGTTGATCGATAGTTTTCCTCGAGTCGCACGACCGTGGCCCCTGACCATCTCGTTGGGAAATCCAGAATATGAGAGATCTGTGCTCCCCGCCAAGCATAGATTGATTGGTCGTCATCACCAACGACGCAGAGGCTTCTATGGTCACGCGCGAGGGCGGAAAGAATGCGTTCCTGAATACCACTCGTATCTTGATACTCATCAACCAGAATATGATCGAATCGTTGTGCTTCCTGTTGACGAATTGTTTCATGTTGATCAAAAAGTTGATCAACAACAAGAAGCAAGTCGTCAAAGTCAACGGCACCAACGCCGTGCATGAGCCGTTGATATCGCTGATATCCTGCAGCCGCGAGATCCCACGAATCATCCGCATCAGCAGAAAGCGTGTCGAAAACCTCATCGGCTCGAACACCTCGGCTTTTCCAGTAACTGATTCGGGCAAGAAGGTCAGCCGGTCGCAATGTAGCGTCGGCTACTTTCAATTCTTTGAGTACGCGTCGGGCAGTGGTTTCCTGTTCACTCCGATCAACAATGACAAACCGTGCTGGGTAGCCGGCATGTTCTGCGTGCCGACGCAGGATGCGGACGCAGAGTGAGTGTATTGTCGAAATCTCAGGTTTCTGAATAGAAACATCGTCTGGCGTAGATGCCCGTGTTGTTCGCTTTTTCTTAAATTTTCCACCAATACGAAGCACCATTTCGCGGGCTGCTTTATTGGTAAAGGTCACAGCAAGAATTCGCTCAGGTGCCGTGCCTTGTTGAACGAGGTGAAGTATTCGGGCGATGACGACACGTGTTTTGCCTGTTCCTGCACCAGCGAGGACAAGGAGAGGCCCGGCAGGGGCCTGAACAGCCTCTGTTTGAGCAGGATTAAGGCCTCGGTGAGGGTCTGGTCGGCGATTCACGTGTGTTTGTGTTGTGGACAAGGTTGTCGGCATGGCAGGACTTTACCACACTGCGAGTGTCACCTTGACGCTACGCCTCAAGAAGCGTCTATTTGGCAATAAATAATTGGTTTGCGTGAACACCGAGCGACGGTAGATGCAGTCAAGACTACATGAATGGAGTATGAAATGAAGTCGGAACGTCGGCACGAATTAAAGGAAAATGACCTTGCAGAGAGTGTTGAGCAGCTTTCTGAACGCCTACGTCCTTACGTAACGCCGATTCTTTCTGTCGCAATCGGGGCCCTTGTCCTCGTGTTGATAAGTCTTTTCGTATCATCGCGATGGGAGGCGACCCGCTCTGAAAGCTGGGATACATGCCTAGCCGCACTGGTAACCGGTGATCCGGAAGGGTTCCGGGAGGTGATCCTTCGTTATCCTGGCACCCCTGCAGCGCAGTGGGCGGAACTTATTTTAGCCGATAGGAATTTATCTGAGGCCACAGATTTACTTTTTGCAAAGATGGATCCTGCAAATGACGTTGCTCGAGAACGCCTCCAGACGGCAGCTACAGCATATGCCGATGTTTTGTCACAACGACCGCCCGATATGGTTGCGGAGCGTGCAACGATGGGCTTGGCAAAAGCTCGAGAAAGCCTTGGAGAGCTCGATCAGGCTCGTCGTGGTTATGAGGCTGTCGCAAATGAATACCCTTCAAGCCCGATGGCAAATCTTGCTACAGAGCATGCGGATGATCTTGCTCAAGATAAAACAAAAGCATTTTACAACTGGTTTGCCGAACAACGACTAGCGAATGTGGTGACCGAAGAATCGAGTGCTGTAAAAGAAGACGTATCGAGTAATGCGGGGCAGCAGTTGGTCGAACCAGCGAATAAGAAAGAGAACACTGATAAAAAATCTGCAAATAAAAAAGAAGCAGAGTCCTCATCTACTCCTGAAAGTGCCTCAGAGGAGTGACCACTGGATACCGACCTGACAGATTCGATGCTCAATCCGGGTGATGAAGTATCTTTTTCTGCCGATAATGCAGTGGCCGGTGTTCGGCTTGATCAGGTGCTCAGTCAGCGATTTCGTGCGTACAGCCGTTCGTACATCTCACGAGCAATCGAACGCGGTGCAGTACGTGTCGATGGTGTGACAGCCAAAGCATCTTTGAAGTTAAAAGAAGGATCAGTCGTTTGTTTCACTGTCCCAGATCCTCCCCGCAGTGGCCCTGAAGCAGAGGAGATGCCACTTGAGTTTCTGTATGTTGATGAGGTGATGGCTGTTGTCGATAAACCACCAGGCATGGTAGTCCATCCAGCTAAGGGGAACTGGAAAGGAACACTCGCTGGTGGCTTGAAATGGCATCTCGAACGTCGTGCTCCGGAAGTCGTAGATCAGGAAGGCCTTTCGCAGGCTGGAGGCCCAACACGCCCTGGAATTGTTCATCGTCTTGACCGAGATACAAGTGGTGTCATTGTTGTTGCACGAAATGACGCGTCACATCACAGGCTTGCAAAGCAGTTTGAAAAGCGGACAGTGCAAAAGACCTATCTTGCGATTACGCAGGGCCAGCCAGAGTTTGATCAGGATGAAATCCGCTTGGCTATCGGGGTGCATCCGTATCAGAGGGAAAAGATGGCCGTTCGAAGCAATCATTCAACGAGTCGAGATGCAGTGACACGATTTGAGGTACTCGAGCGATTCAAGGGTGCTGCACTTGTTAAAGTTCTTCCAAAGACCGGCCGAACACATCAGATTCGTGTGCACCTTGCCGCCATTGGGTGCCCTGTACTTGCCGACGCACTCTATAGCGGACGGTCTTCGATCGAACCAAAATTTTTTGGTGGACCAAAAAACAGTCCTGCGATCCTCAGTCGCCAGGCACTTCATGCTGCATCAATCACACTGAATCATCCTGTAACTGGGGAACGAGTGACTTTCTCTTCGCCACTCCCATCCGATATTCAAAGCGTGCTGGACGGGCTCCAGAAGTACGCGTCAGTATCTTGAGTTCCGAGATTCCCAGACTCATTCATGGTGCTATCGAAGCGTCAAAATCAGAAGGCAACTGCACATCCGTGACCGTGCCCCGACTGCCCGTAGCAGTTTGATCACTTAAGAGAAGCGGGAAGGAAAGTGTAAAGCACGTCCCATGATCAGCAGTACTTTCAGCAGAAATACTGCCTCCATGTTCTCGGAGGATCTTTTGGCTTACGGTGAGTCCCAGTCCTGTTCCTTTTGCACCTTTTGTTGATACAAAGAGATTAAATATATGAGGCAAGGTTTCTGCCGGTATGCCGGGCCCGTTGTCGGTTACACGAACTCGGACAACCTCACGTTCTCCATCAATTTCAGTTGCGATGTCGACCGTTCCGTCAGCCTGTTCTTCAACAGCGTCAATGGCATTGGTTACGACATTCAGAATGGCTCGTGAAAGGGCTTCGTTGTCACAAAGAATAACTGGAAAGTTATCAGGTGCTGTACAGTGCAAAGAGATACCGGCGTCTTCTGCTCGCTGTTTGACTATTTCAACAATCTCAGCAAGGAGTGCAGGGATATCTGAAGGACTTGGCTCAGGCTTTCGATCCTTGCTGAATGAAAGCATGTCCATAACAAGAGAAGAAATCTTATGTTGATTTCGGCGAACAATCCCCCAGCCTTTATCAGTTACACTGAGGTCATTTTTGTCTAGACCCATTTCAACGAGATAGCTTCCACCGTGAATCCCTTGAAGAATATTCTTAATGTGATGAGACAGTGTTGCAATCGTCTGTCCAACGGCAGCCAGTCGTTCTGACTGAACCATTGCCGAATAGTATCTTGTGTCTTCAACGGCAAGTGCCGCCTGATGACCGATAGCAACCATGAGTTTGAGGTGTTCATTACTAAAACGCTGACCACCTGATGCCATTACCTCACCCAGTGGGGTAACTGTGTCAACGTAAAGAACACCGATTTGACCGTACCGACCTTGCATCGGAACGCAGATGGCTTCGTGAACTCCAGTTCGTAAGACGCTTTGTCCGGAACGAAAGCGATCGTCTCCCTGGGCGTTGCTTGTAAGGACGCCTTCGTGACGTTCGAGGACGTAATCAAGAATCGTACGACTGATGGTCATCGATGATTCTGTACCAGCCTCACGATCTCGACGCGCTTTGGTGATGAGTTGGCCGGTTTCCTCTTCTCTCAACATAATGCAGCCTCGGTCGGCCTCGACCCAATCAAAAACAAGCTGGAGTATTCTGTCGAGGAGATCATCAATATCAAGCGTATGGCTCACTGCCAGTGCAGTGCGATACATCACATCAAGGTTGTTTTGGGCCTGAACAAGCCAGTGATTTTGCGTGTCATCTTGAGGAAGCGGCGGAAGATTTGGCCCCAGTTTGTCAGGAACCGCAGCAATGATTCGCGACCCGTCATCACCAGATTCTGCACCAACAATTTCAACGTTGGTAGGTGGAAGATGTCCACCCTCACCCTGGGAATACAGAAAAAGAGTGCGTCCAATCTGGATACGGTCTCCAGGTTTGAGTTCTGCCTCTGAGATACGGCTGTTGTTCAGGAATGTTCCATTTGAGCTATCGAGGTCGGCGAGGAGATAGGTGTCGTTGTGTTTTCGGATTTCGGCGTGCCTGCGAGAGGCTTCATGATCCTCGACTGCAATATCGTTGCCTTTTTCACGCCCGATTCCGATTACTTGTTTGTCGCTACAGGAGATCAATTCAGCAACGTCAAAATGGCTCCCCTGGCCACTGCCTTGAATGACGTAAAGCGAGGGCATAAGTTGTTTCCTAGGTTGTTCTATGGTCAAAGCCCTCTCCAGTGGAATTCTACCATACGCATGAATACTAGGCTAAGTACGGACAAAGACGTCGCTAAAAAAGACTCAACGCTATCTTTCCGCACTGCTAAAATGCTTTGATGTTTTATGGACTGAACTGCCTGAATTACTGCCATAATGGAGAACAGCGATGAGTCTGTCACTGGTGCTGCTGAGGGGTATATGTACGTTATTCCGAAAAAAGACCAAGCATTACCGCGAGTTGTTCCCGCTTCTCTCTGAATCATCTGAGGACGCTGATGCTACCAGATCGTCTCGTTTCGTGATGAATCATCGGGTGTTAATGTTTTGTTTTTGTGAGCACAATGGTGCTCGTCTGTGCGGGTACGCGATTGCGGTCTGTTTGCTGTCTGCGGGCTTCTTGTGTGCAGAGTCTCCACAGACTCAGTCTGACAATGCTTTGCAAAAGCGGCTACGGGATGATGTAACCTGGCTTGCTGCACCAGAGCGAGAAGGGCGTGGGCCTGGCACAAAAGGAATACGTGCTGCATCAGCCTGGATCAGTCGGCAGTTTGATGCGATAGGACTTGAATCAATCAACGGCCTTCGTGAGCAGTCATTTACGATGACCCTGGAGGCAACTCTGCCAAAGAAGCAAGCAAACCATGCCGAATTTGTGAGGGTGGCACCGGATGGATTCCAAGAAGTTTCCTTACCATTGAAGTTAGGGGAAACGTTTACGCCGCTTGCTGTTGGGGGGAGTGGAGCATTTGATTTGCCGTTGGTGTTTGCAGGTTATGGAATAACAGCACCAAAACTAGAATATGACGACTATGAACCGCTCGGTGAACGTGTCGCATCCAAAGCAGTGCTCGTCCTTCGTCAGGAACCTCAGAAGGATAACCCCCATAGTGTTTTTGATGGGAATCAAGCCACACAGCACGCTGCATTAGTACGAAAAATTGCAAATGCATCAGAGCATGAGGCCGGCGCAGTCGTATTTTGCAACGATGCGTCTGCAACTGAACCAGATGCTCTGATGGATTTCCGTCGTGCTGGAGGTGGTGAGAACGGCCGTGCGATGCCAGTGCTTCAAGTAACCCGAAGTGTTGTTGCGGACGTGATTAAGCAGGCCACTGGTTCTTCGGTGGCAACCCTTGAGGCTGAGATTGATCGCACGCTTAAGCCGCAGAGTCAGGTGCTGAAGGGATGGCGGCTGAGAGGAGAGGTAACAATTCAGCGGCAGCAGACAGATGCCGAAAATATTGTCGGTGTGATTCCGGGTGTTGGTTTCGCGGGCGGTGAAATTGGTGAACGAGATGTCGTTGTTCTCGGAGCCCATTATGATCATTTGGGATATGGAGATAGTAGTTCACTCGCACCTGGTACGCGGGCTATACATCACGGGGCTGATGATAACGCAAGTGGTACGGCAACCCTGTTGGAGGTGGCGAGACAACTCCAGGCAGAAGGTCCTTTCCCGCGAACAATTGTGTTTATTGCATTTGC
>CBFIHW010000060.1:0-16012 GCA_965662325.1 uncultured Pirellulales bacterium
ACTATCCAGAGCAGCCGGTTGAAGATGTTAAGTCACTCGAAAACAACATACATGCTGGTTGCCTGTGATTATGATCCGGTAGGAAACGGCCGTCAGATAGAACTTGCTGTGTCAGGACTAATAGCTGCCGGCCATCGGGTAAGCGTTGTTCTTGTGTCTTCAGGTGGTTGCCTCACGGCCCGGCTTCAAGCGGTAGGAGCTACAGTCTACGTGGTAAATGGGCGACCAGCGGTACGCATGTCTGCGACCTTCCAGGTTGCCGAAATTATTCGGAATGAGCAGCCCCAGACTGTGATCGGATGGAGTGTTGAGACAGCAGTAATAGTTGGTAGCGCACGAGTTCTAACACGGCCTTCACAGCATTCGTGGCGTTACATTCAACAGGTGTCACAGTCCTCGCTGACTATGGTGGAAGCTGCAATCGTCGGTCAAGCAGATCAAATAATTGTGATGGAAGAATCAGCGTTACAGGCCTGTGAGCGGGTGGAGTCTTTGCAAGCCATTCGCTTTGTACCTCCCGCAGCCGTTGCTTTCAATGAAAGGGTCGACCGAGAGCAGTTGGCTTTACAGATTGGCTTGGATTCGAACAAAAAATGGACGCTCTGTGTGGCTCCACTGATATCACAATCACGCATTGATAGACTCATTTGGGGTTTCGACCAAATGGCCGTTGCTCGGGATGATGTAGAGCACATTGTAGTAGGGAGCGGCAAGCTTCTTCGACGGCTTCAGCGGCGCGCGTGGATTGAGGAAGTAGATGCCTCGATCCATTGGTTTGAGCACCTCCCCGCCCTTCCATCTCTGCTGCGGCATATTCAACTGATTCTTCAGTCTGGGTGTGTTGCCTTCGGTGGATGTTTACTTGAAGGGTTATCCCATGGTATCCCAGCGGTTGTGATTGATACGCCACCGAGTCGTGACGTGCTCGGTGATAGCGATGCTGGGATTTTGGTGGCTACGGACCCTGGTAGTGAATTTGCCCGTCGGGCAACCGAGTTACTTGAAAATGAAGGATTACGAACGCGCTGTGCCTCAGCAGGCAAGCAACGGGCAAAAGAGATATTTAACAAGGAGACATCTTTATCCAAATTGTTTGAAGTACTAGATTCATAGTTATTTCCCTCATCAAGCACGGAACGCTTTTAAATGTTGTCCGGAAGATAGGCATCGGCAGTGTCCGTTTTCATTGACAAGTCTTCCAGACTTATAGACGGCAGCGGGCATTGCAAACATTTCGGCAAGTTGACGATTTGGTCGATATAAAGTGATGTCTGCGTCTGCACCAGCACCGAGATGTCCTTTCTGGGGCAGGCCTGCAATTTTCGCTGGAGCTGCTCTGGTAATGATGCATAACTCTTGGATTGAATACTCCCGAGAAAGAGATGCAAGTGGTGAATTTCTTTGAACGGCTGGATGAATGCGACGGAACGCATCTCTTCGAAAGGCTTCATCGCCAAGGAGTTGCATAAGGATAGGGTAAGCCGTGAAGTGAGCACCGTTTGGGTGGTCGGTAGAGAGCACAACTCGCCACGGATCATCAACTGATAGAAACCACTCGAGGCCAATGGCCCATTGCCATGAATGAATAAGATTCTTTTCTTTGTATTCAATTGGCAAAACACCGCAACCACCCTCGAGCCAGAGATCATGGGAACTCCAGGGAACGCCGGTTGTGTGTGCAAGGTGCTCGGCCGCCTCTGGGTCACCAGTCATAGCCACGGTTTCACCAAAAAGTATCTGCCCCACATCGAGGGTGAGGTTTTTATTCTCATGAAAACAATCGATAAGTTTTGGAACTCCAGAACCAAAGCTGTCTGGATCAAGATCACCGCCCGTATAGCTATGAAATTGCACATGAGCGAGATGAGCAGGTATGCCATCGAGGGTCTGCATGGTTTCAAAAAGTGTCCGCCAATTTCCAGGAAGACCGAGGTTGGAAGTGTGGATATGGAGAGGGTGAGGGAGTGTAGCGGCTTGGACTCCCACGGCTAGTCGTTCAAGGATCTTTCGACTTGTTAGGGTTCTTCCCGGGAGGTGCGTATCGAGATCGTGATGGTCTCCACGACTGTCTTTCCAAAATGCAGCACCACCAGGATTTGCTACCTTCACGCCCCATCCACTGCCTGCGCGAACGATAGAAGATATGCATTGCTGAATAACGTCAGGCTGGCCGGCTTCAAGGGCGTCCAGAAGTTCAGTGTTATCGGCCGCAAGCAGGTAAAATCCTTTGTCGAGGATAGGTAAATCGTTTAACTCCATTGCAGCAAGCGAAGCTGCACCAGTCGCAATCGCTGCATCAAAAACCGTGGTATAGCCAAGTGATGCATAGAGCGATCCTGTTGCGTGAATAGTCGGAACGGCACTGGGTTGGTTCTGATTCCGACGATGGGCACCCAGCTGTGGTGACATGCAACGACCAGTGTTTACTTTTGGTCCCGCAACATGACTATGTAGATCAATGCCACCAGGCATGACGATCAGACCGGTTGCATCAATTTGACGAAAACGATTTGTATCACTTGGAGGGCAGACTATTCGCCCGGATTCAACCCAAATATCAGTGACGGTACCGTCGTGTCCATTTTTAGGATCATGTACATTTCCACCAACAAGAACAAATGGATCGTGAAAGATTGATGGAGAAAAATGAGGAGATACATCAGTCATGGTGTACTCCTGCGATGTATCTCAACAGCTAATTGATTTAGTAAGTCATTTAAAACCTTTTGAATAGAAGGTTTTTGAGACTTGGCGAATGGTTGTAAGGTGATCAATCTTCCGTCAGACCTCAGCATCTCACCCTTCGTTGATCGGCTGAGGCTAGCGCAACCAAGCCGAATACTGTTTTCATATTTTGGTAGACGAAATGTATCAGAGATATGAATGACTTTTTTTTTGGGGGGGGATATAGTCAGCAAGTCTTCGATTTGGGCGGGTAAGCGACCAATAATGAGAATGCAATCAACTTCATCTCGTTCAATGAGCGTTTGGGCGTCAGCCTCTGCCGGTAAAAATTCGCTCCCGGCGCAGGATGCGACTGGAATTGCACCGGGTGATCCAAACCGCCAAGTGCAAACGGTGGAAGCTCCAGCACAGTTACCACCTCCAGCATCCGCCCCTGCGTTCAATCGGATTCCAAAGGAAGGTTTCTGGTGGGCAAGTGATCGTATGAGATGTGTGAGGCTCCAGCCAACAAGGCCGGTTTGTTCAACTGTCTTTGCAGAAATAATGCCTACACAGCGAGCAGCGTCTATTGATTTCGTGAGTTGATCGGCAATGTTCTCGAGGTCACTGAACGATTTGCTCGTTGCTTTTTTTTCAGCTTGAGCATGTACGAGGCGAGCTAGGCTGACCAGCTGATCTTCTAGGACTGAAAAATGATGATTATGTGAGGATGGCGGGAGTACTGGTGTCGGCCCCACGCTGATGATGCGCCGACTGGCATCTTGCGGCATTGGTTGGATGAATCGCTCAATAAAGCGAGGGAAATCTTCGCTTGGATTACAACCCCAAAAGATAGCTAAGTCGGCACGGTCACGCAGTTCTTCAAAGTCTGCGGTCACATCCCCAACTCGGATTGCTGTTGGTGCAGAAAGAAGTGAATTTTCATATGCATTGGCATCAATGGAGGCGTGGATGCACTCAGCTAGTGCGCAGGCAATCTGAATTGTATCGATTGTTGTGGAAACAAGACCAGTTATGAGCGTTCGGCGTGCTGATAGCAGTCGCTGTGAAGCCATGTCGATCGCTTCAGTCAGTGGTGCATTTCTGCCATCAATCATTGATTCTGGTTGTAGCTCACTTTGGGCAAACCAATCATCAGCGACGATACATCCAGTGCCAGACTCAATACTCTGAGCGGTTACATCCTCACAGAGTAATTCGCAGCCACCACAAACAATCTGTTTGTTGCGCTCTTCATAGAGCGATCCATCGGCTGTGTTGTCTTTCGGTAAGTTCACGATTTTTACGCTGCCCAGATAGTATGGTGTGGAATTGAAATTCCGTGCTCCTGATGAAAGGATAGTCCAGTGAGCCACCTAATCCTTTGTGGGCCCAGCGGTGCAGTGCTGCTGAGTACGAGAATGTTTTCAAGGATGAAGCCACTACCATGCCTTGCTGCGAATGCGTTCCAAATCTTCTCTTGCCTGTCATGGTAAGAATGCGTCATGCCGACAACGTATGTTTCCGAGTTGAGTAATGATTGGTACCAGATGATTCAAGATAATCACGAAAAGAGTTTATCACTCCATTTTTTACAACTAAATCAACAAGCATATATGCCCCTGTGCAGCGACTTATTTCACGACAAAAGAAAATTGCCACTATCACGATATCGTTAAGATAATCCCTGAATGGGCCCATCACTACAGAAGTCAGGGTTGCCGAATTGAGACAAGTTTGTGAGCCCCATGCCATGAGCAATAGATAGCAACAGTCGATTATGTGGTACACCACCAGCATCTACCATCTGGCCACCTTTGAATCCAAGTCCGCTGCCAATGAAGGCCCATGGGATATCTTTGTGAGAATGTGAGTTGCCTTCTCCAAGCTCATTTGTCCAAAGGATAGTCGTATGGTCGAGCATCGAACCACTTCCTCCCGGCTCTGGCGTTTCAGCTAGCCTCCGGGCAAGATGTGCAATTTCTGAAGCATACCAAGCATTGATTTTTGTAAGTTTTTCTTGAGCATCTGTGTCAGAGTTTGGTTTGTGCGAAAGAGTGTGTTGTCGTTCCTGGATGCCAAGCCAGGTCATGCTTGCCTGCCCAACTGAATTTGTGAATTGAAGGGTCGCTACTCTCGTAAAGTCAGCTTGAAATGCGGACACAAGTAGTTCGGTTTGCATCCGACTTATTTTTGGCATCTGTTCATTTTGCTCAATGATTCCTTCTTCGAGGGTGGGCGTTGGGTGAGTATCGTCTGCTTCACTTTTCCTCAGTTCACGTTCAAATTGTCGGACCATGTCCGTATGTTCTTCAAGAAGTTGACGGTCCTCGGAAGGCAGATGGTTTGCAAGTTTGGAAAGATCGCCACGGACATCATCGAGAATGCTTTTCAAGCTTTCTCGGTCCTTGGTCTTGCCATAAAGCTTTTTGAACATCTGGTATGGATCGTCAATTGGTGCGAGTGGCTTATTTGGCCCCGCATAAACCATTCGTGTCCATGTGTCAGCCTTGTTAGGAACGAGCACGCCAAACTCGAGAGAACGAAACCGTGTTGTCGTTGTGATGTCTTTTTGTAGGTGTTCGGCAATTTCCTGGTCAATAGACTTCCCACTTGCCCAGCCGGCAGGAGTATGGCTACCTCCTTGGATGTTACCCGGAAAGAGTTCGATGCCAGTCAGCAGGCACCCGATGCCCCGCATGTGTCCGTCCCCATCGCCACGGATTTGATTATCTACACCTTTTACAAGAAGTAGTTGATCTTTGAGGAATTCAAATGGGGTGAGAATAGACGGGAGTGCATCGTGTTGGGTAACAGGTAGACTGGGATTAAACGAACCTGGACTTGTCGGCCAGAAATTCTCTTTTACGACGCCATCTGGAGTAAACACTATCACCAGTCTTCGCTTTGTTTTTTCCGCACCATTACCGTCTGCTGCCACACTTGAAAGATTACTGAGGAAAGGCAGTGCAGTTGGCGATATACTGAGGCTCTTTATAATCTCACGTCGAGTTAACATAGGTTCAATTTCGAGGGGGTGTTTCTAGTTCCGTGTTGTTTGAAGAGGGAGCAGCAGGCCCAGCTAGTGCGTTGTGGTTGAATCTGTTTAAGTGTTATGCGATTCGACAACACCATACCCACTTCTTGTCTACTTGGCTAATCATTCGAGGTGCTTTTAGTAGGCTTCGTCATGACGAGTGCAATTTCAATAATTAATTTACGGATAGAGTATTTTTTTGATACAAAGCGATCAGTGAGCTGTCCAAGTGCATCTCTGCCCCAAGCCTCTAGAGGCTGTTTGACAAGTGCATGGAAAAGACTTTGAACAAAGGTTTCAGTAGCATCTCTATTTATGGACAAAAAGTGACCTAGTTCACGTCCGCCGTAAAAACTGGTCTCCCTCCCAATTCGTGGTTGGTAGTTTCCCACTGCGTTAATTGGCATATTTCGGCCATTTCTATCTTCTGTTATACGAAGTCGACCGAGCGCGTCGTACTCCTCTAATGCAAATCCGAGTGGATTGATCATTGCATGGCATGTCTGGCAGGCGGATGCTTTGGTCTGCAGCGCGACCCTCTCTCTGGTTGTTAATTCAGGATGTATGGTTGCCGAAAGTGGGGCGATAGCATTTACGGGAGGTTTGAGAACATTGCCAAGAATGCTGCGGGCAAGGAATACACCTCGATGTATCGGTGACGTGCTGTCTGCGTAAGACAGCATGCTCATCATGTAAGGATGTGTAACTATCCCAGCTCGTTGTCCGTCGTCTAGTTTCACGGGCCGAAAGGCTGCTTCTTTTTTCAAAGGAATATCGAAAAGTGGAGCAATAGATCCATTGATAAAAACCCTCTCATCAGTAAAGAATTTGCGATAGTCAGAATCTGTTCCCCACACAACATCATCAAGGAATAAGAGCAGGCTTGTTCGCATCGCTACAGCAACGTCCTCTGAAAACTCTGGGAATCGTGAAGCATCTTTCACCACTTCACATCCGTCTTCAATATGCAACCAATCGATTAGGAATTGCAAAACCTTTGCTTTTGCTCGACTATCATCCAGCATGCGATCAGCCTGCTGACGAATCTGGCTGTCGGTCACAAGTTGACCATTTTGAGCAGCAGTTAAAAGCTTTTGGTCAGGGATCGAATCCCAAAGGCCAAATGACAATCTATTGGCAATAACAAAAGGAGAAAGAATCTGTGTCGTTTTTGTTTCCACTTCGTGATACAGAAATAGAGGTGAAGTGAGTGTTCGCAGTAATGATTTCCTGAGTGCTGTATCGAGGTCCGGAGCATTCCGAAATGAATGCATAATAATCTGTTTCCGAATTGTTTCTGGAAGCGGCTTGCGGAAAGCTTTCTCAGCAAATTTGACAGCAAAGTTTTCAAGTTTTGTCTTACGATCGGATGCATTTCGTCGCACGTTTGCGAGTTCATCGATATGTTCAAGGCAGTAGTCCGCTGTGTCTAGTGCGGCAGTGGTTGTGGCCGTGAACCACTCCTGTGATATTGAACTTCCGCGTTCGTATCCAATCGATGCGTCGTCTGGCGGGAAAGAAGTTGGAAGAACATAGGTTACAGGGCTTGTTTTTGGAGATAGCCATCGTTCTGGGATTACTTCAGCCGCGCCGTGAGGAGGTTTCCAAAGTAATTCGATAAATGCATGAGTATTTGGGCTATCTTGGCCCGGCTTTGCTACGCCTTGATTGCCTTTTGAAAACTCGACACGTAAAGGAACTGGGCGGCTGCCAAGTAACGCAATACTTGCTCGATACTGTTGTTCACTTCCAGACTTGACTGCCGCATCAATCAACGGTTCAATTGGCTCGGTTTCGTTTACGTAGACTCGGACGGCTTGGTCGGTACGCACGATGAATTCGTAGCGTCCTGTCTCGGGAGGAAGCACAGATCCGTCCCAGCGGATAGAGAATCGTTCGGGCTGCATTTTGTTTGGTGATGGACTCGCTTCTCCAAAAGAAAATTCAATCTTTGGATCAAGTCGTTCTAGAACACGCGAACGTTTACTAAACTTTCTTGAGTCGAAGTATTCTGCACGAAGGCCTCTTTGTTGATCTATTTTTGGGTATGGGCTCCGGAAACTTCCGACAATGTCAGCCAAAGACTCCTGCATCTGTCGTACTGTAAGCCGAGACAGATCCAGTCGAGATTTCTTGTTTTTCTCCTGTGCGATAAGGGAATAAAAAGATGGATGAATTGTTTCAGCGATAGTCTTTGCAGATTCGCCAGTCACTTGTGAGGGGTTGTCCTCCGGCATTGTCTGGTCGATGTAATGAGCAAGTTGATTGACTGAGAGATTTCCTAGAAGAGGGTCAGGGTAGGATTTGCTGCCCTTTCCGTTATCCCCATGGCAGCGACTACAATGCTCTCGAAACAAGAGGATCCCTTCTTGTTCTTGAGCGCAGGCGTTCACTGTTGCCACAGCGCAAAATAAGAAGAGAGGCAGGCAGAGCATTTTCGTTTGTGTCGTTATGTCAGCCATACGAACCACAGGAATTTGATCTACAAGGAGCGTACTCATAAAAAGCAGAGTCAAGAAAGCAATTCTGTTTGGCTAGATTCCGGTTTGCAGTCGCTCTGCTAATTACAATATTCAACAGCCTGATTCTTCAAAACAAAACAGGATTTTGTGAAAACTAGTCATCGTATTCCTCAGTTCTGGCAAATACGAGTCGTCCAGCTGACGTTTGGAGTGTGCTTGTGACGCTCACCGTTGCAGATCGCCCAATCATCTCACGACCGTGTTCAACAACAACCATTGTGCCATCATCAAGAAACCCAACGCCCTGACTCGGTTCTTCACCCTGCTTCACAATTTTCACATCCATCATGTCTCCAGGAACGTATGACGGTCTTAAGGCAACAGCAATGTCATTTACATTCAACGCAGGTACGCCACGGACACCAGCGATTTTCATGAGAGTCGGTTCGTTTGTAATAACTCGTCCTCCCAGATTGCGTGCCAATTCAACGATTTCAGATTCAGTAGACGCACCTTCAGGAATTAGGCCTACATGACCATGGATTTCAACATCAATGGTTGGTGTATTACGTAATCTTGCAAGGACGTCGAGTCCTCGCCTTCCTCGCATTCGTTTTGGCTTCTCGGCAGCATCCGCAGTCTGCTGAAGATCTTCCATGACTGATCCAGGAACAACGAAACGACTCTGAAATAGACCGGTGTCAGCAAGTTCAGCAATTCGGCCATCTATGATAGCGCTTGCATCAAGTACGTTCGGTCGTAACCCACGAACATCCTTGGCAAATTCGACATATGGAATAATAAAACGAAAATCATTTCGTGTCTGCATGAGCACACTTGTCGAAATATAACAAACGAGCATGCCGAGAATAAGAGGTAGCCAGGGGAGTATCGGTGAATTCGAAAATGAAGCGAGAAGGGGACTCAATGCAAGAACCGCTACGTACGTTAAGAAGACGCCAATGAGGAGGCCAAAATAGACAGAGGTAATGATGGTCAAGTCTTTCCTTTTTATGAAAACGTCAATGATAATTACAGCCAGAGGTATGCCAATCATTACCAGCAAGACAACCCACGGTACCCAGTCCGGTGCGTCCCTCATTGAGGGTGATTTAAAGATCAGGACAGCGATGCCAAGAGAAACCATGCAAAATAGCGAGCGAAGTATTATGAGTGCCATTGGATATATTTCAAAAATTAGAGGTGGGCGAACAGAGTCAATAATGCAGATTGCAGGTGGTATTAAGATATGCCTGCACAACCAAAATATTACCATGCCAGAAAAATTGACGCGCAGCGTTCTGGCTTTAGTCCGGCAGAAAGCGGAATAGAAGGCAGTTTTTCAGCATTCCCCTATTTTTTGAGGCGATGCGCAGTGTCTCGGTTGAAGAAACGGTCCGTCATGCCTGCGATGTAATCAGCAACACTTCGAAGTAGGCCAACAGTTTCAGATCGCTGGAAGTAGCCCGATGGCAATGCATGCGGTGTTTCACAGTACCAGAGAAATAACTCACGCATCTTTTCTTGTGATTGTTGCCGAATCTTCATGACTTGGTCACTTCGGTAAACTCGCTGGAATAAGAAGTCTTCGAGTTCGTCTTTACCTTGCTGGACGGTTGGGTCATGAATCACAAGCCTCTTGCCACCAGTGGATGCCTCCTTGATTTTATTGACCGAGGGATTTCCCATAGCTCGCAACCGAGAAGAAGTTTCTGTGACAAGCCCTGCTACTTGCAGTTCAATAAGTTCATGGAGCACTGCTCTACGCAGCAAGAGTTGATCGAGTTTTCCGTAATGAGAATCAACATTTTCAGCCGCTTTTGCAACAATTGGAAGCTCAAGTAATTCTTCGAGTTGTACGAAACCCAGTTCAATGGCATCATCTGCATCGTGGGTGTCATAGGCTATCGAATCAGCAGCATCTACGACTTGCGTCTCAAGGAGTGGAGGTGGAGCGGTCGGTAGTTTTGCTCGGATAGATTGCGCATCGAGAACTTCTTGGGAGAGGTTGAGGCCCGGGAAACCAGGGTATCGCTGCTCAAGCAATGTCATGATTCGAAGAGCTTGGCGATTGTGGTTGAATCCACCGGCTTCTTGAAGTAACGCATCGAGCGTGTCTTCCCCGGCATGGCCAAGCGGTGGATGTCCGATGTCGTGGGCAAGAGCAAGCGCTTCGGCCAGATCTTCATTTAATGCTAGAGAACGAGCAAGTGTTCGGGCGATACTTGTGACCTCAAGTGTGTGAGTGAGTCTGCTCCGGTGGTAGTCGCCGGGATAGTCAGTGAACACCTGTGTTTTATGGGCCAGCCGTCGAAAGGCAGCTGAGTGCACAATGCGGTCACGATCGCGCTGATAGGGGCTCCGGAAGGGATGAGGGCTTTCTCTATGCACACGGCCTGCTGAGTCGGCTGCATGCATGGCATGTGGTGCAAGGATGGCTGCTTCACGAATCTGCCAATTGCAAGGTAGCTGCATGGTACGGCAATGCTCTGCATTGTCTCCAGTGGTCTGAGTCATAGACAGACTCTCAATTGGTCCCATAAGTCATCGAGGGCCTGCGGAATTACCCTTACTCCAGCGACACTTGTCATGAAGTTTACATCGCCGGGCCATCTTGGTACGAGATGCCAATGCAGATGTCCTGGTACCCCAGCACCTGCGACCTGACCAAGGTTCAGGCCGATATTAAAGCCTTGCGCTTCAATTGCTTTTGTCAGTCGTTGGCACCATGCAGCTAACTGCTGTTGGAGGTCGAGTAATACGGGTGCATCAATTTCTTGCAGCGTAGCCTGATGTTGAAGGGGGGCAATCAGGAGATGGCCGTTCGTATAGGGGTAGCGGTTTAGGATCACGAGGCTATGGTCCGTTCGCTCTAAAACGCCAAGATCATGATCATGGTTTTCCGATAATGCCGCGGCACGGCAGAGAAAACAGCTTTTATCGGCTCCAGAACGCCATGCGTCCGGCTCCGGTAGGGCACCTGTTTCAACATTCCCCTTGATATAAGACAATCTCCATGGAGCCCACAGAGTATCGGGATGTTTGGAGTATTCAGGCATAGTTCTTTGTTGAAGAATGAAACATAGTTATTTTTAAACTATGGTACCTGAATCCTACGGAAAGTGGTGTTTGTTCGAGATGCACGCGTTTAATTGCCGTAACTCAAATGTAAAACAGGCTGTGAGAGAGGAGTAAGTTTGTGAGTTTCAAAGTCGACCTAGATATTTTTGCCGGGCCTCTCGATCTTTTGTTGTATCTCGTCAAAAAACATGAGGTCGATGTCACTGAAGTACCGATTGCCAAAGTGACGGAGGAATTTGTTGCTTACCTCGAGGTATTAGAGGAGTTGGCGATCGATCAGGTCGGCGAATTTGTAGAATTAGCCAGCGTCTTGCTCGAGATTAAAGCACGAGCTCTAGTGCCGCGCCCAGAAGAACAGGAAGAGGTAGTCGAACCAATTCGTGAGGATTTGGTTGAGAAATTGCTTGAATACAAACAGTTTCGAGATGCAGCGGTGCTGTTGGAAGACCGCGCAAGGGAATGGGAATCTCGATTCATACGTTCTCATACGGAGGAGTTGCCGCGGAAGGGGCCACCAGCAACCATTCACTTTGCAGATGCGCACGTATGGGATCTTGTCGGGGCATTCACTCGTGTCCTTGAACGTCAAGAACGAAGAAAACCTCGACAAATCATACAAGATGATACCCCGATTGAAGTGCATATTGAGCGTATTGAGCAAGAACTGAAAGATAAAGGGAAAGTTGCATTTACATCATTTTTTGATGACGACATGCCGAGGACGCGAGTAGTAGGAATCTTCCTTGCTGCATTGGAACTTGTTCGCCGTGGCACATTAATCACCAGGCAGGAACAACTCTTTGATGAAATTTGGTTGGAGTATCGCTTGCCGACAGAGTCGTTTCAGAAGGACTTTCATGATTGACAATGCTCCGCTTCGATCACTCTCGCATAAGGGGCTTACGGTCGAAGGCTATTCCCGAGCGGCCGTCCAGAGTTACTGGCGCGTGCCTGAACTGAAGCTAGGCTTTGACCTTGGTGGACAGCCATGGGGTTTTATGGCAACGTCTACATGGTTCATTAGCCATACTCACCTTGATCATATTGCAGCGTTACCGGTGTATGTTGCTCGCCGCCGCATGATGAAAATGGATCCACCAACGATCTATGTACCCGAGAAGGCTATTGGTCGAATTGAGCGACTTTTACGTGCAGTATCAGACCTCGATAAAGGCCGGCTTCCTTGTACGCTTCTTCCGGCTCATCCCGGAGAAGAGATTGAACTTTCCCGAGAGCACGTTGTAACAGTGTCGAGTACATGCCATACGCTTCCAAGCGTAGGCTACGTTGTTTGGGACCGGCGTCGCAAACTCAAGAACGAATATCAGAATCTTTCGGGGAATCAGATTCGTGATCTGCGGCTTTCGGGTATTGATGTGACTGACGAGGTGCGAACACCACTAGTCGGATACCTCGGTGATTCCAACCCGGATGGATTAGATCGATGTCCAGCTATGTATGAAGCCATGATTTTAATCACAGAGATGACATTTGTCGCGAAGAGTCACCGCCGTGAAAACATTCACAAATACGGGCATATGCACCTGGAGGACTTTCTCACTCGTCGAGAACGTTTTCAGAATGAGGTGATTATTGCGGCCCATTATTCCACCAGATACACAGATGAACGTATCAGGAAAATACTTTCAAAGAGGCTGCCAGATCTGCTAGATGGCCGCCTTCAGGTGTGGCTGTGAACAGTCGTGTTCGGCATGCCTATGTTCACGTGCCTTTCTGTCGTCATCGTTGCGGTTATTGTGATTTTACGTTAGTAGCAGGACGAGACGATCTTTTTGAAAACTATTTCACTGCTTTAGGCATTGAGCTGAAGCGGCTCAACCAGCCAATCGAATTGGACACGCTGTATCTCGGGGGCGGCACCCCGACGCATGTGGGGCCCGACGGCGTAAAGCGTTTATTCTTAGAGTTTTGTGATGCTTTACAGCCGTCGCCCACCGCCGAGGTTACGATTGAAGCGAACCCGTTAGACGTTTCGGAGAGTATGATCGAGGCTTTTCATGAGTGTGGTATTAATCGGATTAGCCTAGGCGTTCAGTCTCTTAACTCAATGACGCTCAAAACACTTGATCGTGATCATCGAGAGAGTGATGTACGGCGGGTGATGGATCTCTTGGTGAAATCGGGTCTGACAGTTAGCGTCGATCTCATAATAGCAGTTCCGGAACAGACGCTTGATCTGGTTGCTCGCGATGTTGAGGAGGTCATTTCTCTCTGCGCTCATCATGTTTCTGTCTACTGTTTAACGTGGGAGGCGGGAACTGCTTTTTGGGGGAAGCGTGCGCGAGGGACGCTTGTTCCAGTTGTCGAAGATCTTGAACGAGATATGTTTGAGTTGGTTATAGACCAGTTGTCAGAAGCAGGGTATCAGCAGTATGAGGTTTCAAACTTTGCTCAGCCAGCGATGAACTGTCGACATAATGAAGCCTATTGGGACTGCCGGGCATGGGAAGCATTTGGTCCTGGGGCCGCTCGCTTTGATGGACGAAATAGAACAACAAACCTGAGAAGCGTGAGTGTCTGGATTAAAAAACTACTAAACCATCAAAGTGTGACTGGAGATGTTGACGCGATGACGGCAGAGGGAGCAGCTCGGGAAAGGCTCGTTCTTGGTCTCCGGCGACGATGTGGTGTCGATCGTCCAGCATTTTTTCAGGCAAGTGGTTTTGAGGTCGATGATTTAGCGAAGCAACCAATTCAGGAATGGGTTGCTGCTGGTTTTGCTAAAGATGACGGTCGTCGTGTTCAACTGACTCGCTCGGGCATGCTCTTGTCAGATTCGCTTTGGTCAGCCGTGTTGTGAAGGCTAGTCTCTTGCGATGGCAGCAGTTAAGTCAATCAATGCCTTCTTCCCGTCAGCAAAGTACATCAACGTGTTGTCTGCGGCAAAAAGTGGATTTGGTATCCCGGCAAATCCAGGTGATAGTGATCGCTTGATAACGATGACTGTTTGCGACTTATCGACGTCGAGTATAGGCATGCCTGCAATCGGGCTGTCTGGATCATTGCGAGCAGCAGGGTTCACGACGTCGTTAGCACCGATAACAATGGCCACATCGGTTTCAGGAAAAGTTGGGTTAACGTCATCCATTTCGCAAAGTTGTTCATACGGGATGTCCGCCTCAGCGAGCAGCACGTTCATGTGTCCTGGCATTCTGCCAGCAACCGGGTGAATCGCGTACGCAATAGAGGTGCCCCGCTCCTCAAGGACGTCAGCGAGTTCTCTGACTGCATGCTGTGCTTGAGCAACAGCTAATCCGTAGCCCGGCACAATAACGACACGGTCTGCTTGCTCAAGCACCATAGCTAACTCTTCAGTGTCAGCAGACTTTATTTTGCCGGCATAAACTTCATCACTATCGATGGTAGTGGTTGTGCCCAAACCGCCGAACAGGACGCCGACAAGCGAACGATTCATTGCTCGGCACATGATAGCCGTTAAAATGAGTCCACTTGCTCCGACAAGTGATCCAGCAATTACCAGAACTGAATTATCGATAACGAAACCAGCGGCCGCAGCCGCCAGTCCTGAGTAACTGTTGAGAAGGCAGATTACCACTGGCATATCAGCCCCCCCGATTGGAAGTGTGAGCGTGACTCCGAGGGCAGCTGCAACAAGTACAAGAAGAAGGAAAAAGAGCAGTTGGGACGTGCTAAACACTCCCCAAAGAAGGAAAAGAGCCGCCAGTGCGAGTGCCAGACTGATCCATTGTCTATTGGGGTTGTCCCATGGTTTCTTGAATTGCGGCAACTCGTGAAGTTTCCCAAATGCGACAAGACTTCCTGTTAAGGTAACCGAGCCAATAAAGCACGCCAGACCAATGGCAATTGCAAACTGCGTCCACGGCTCGAGTGAAGTGGCTGCAACCGCCTGGCGAGCCTCTTCCCCAAATCTGGCAACTGCTCGAGTGCTAGTTAATTCAGCAGCAGCAACGAGCATTGAAGCAGCTCCGCCAAACCCGTTGAGGAGAGCAACCATCTGTGGCATCCCGGTCATTGGCCAGCGAATCGCCATCGTTGCGCCAATACCACCACCAATAGCAGCAAAGAAAATTAGTAAAAGAAGTGGCCAGATGCCATGAGCGGCGATGCTCATGGTGACCGGTTGTTCGAAGCAAGCAGCTATGATCGCGATAGCCATACCTGCAGCACCAAGAAGATTGCCACGAACAGCAGTCCGCGGCCCACTCATTTGTTTGAAAGCAACAATGAACAGCATTGAAGCGGTGAGATAGGCGAGATTGATCCATGCCTGGCTCGACATAAGAAATCCTTTTTAGATAACAGAAAGAGTGGAAGCGAGAACCAGCGGCACTACTTTTTTTTGGGGTTAAACATTTCAAGCATTCTGTGCGTCACAACAAAGCCTCCAGCGACGTTTATCATTGCCAGCAAGACTGCCATGAGTCCAAATAAGGTGCCGAATCCTGTTGTGAGGCTGCCTGCGACAACCAGAGCACCAACAACCGTAACACCAGAAATTGCATTCGAACCACTCGTTAAAGGAGTGTGAAGACGTTGAGGGACTTTCGTGATGACTTCAAAGCCAACCCACATCGCCAGTAGGAAAACGGTAAGGAGCCGGATGAATCGAGAGGCCGGATCTTCACTAGGATTTGGTGCCGTTGCCAAAAGCGGCAGTACGTTGGCGAACAAGACAATATTCATACGTGATCTCGTGGTTATGCAAGAGGTAGATATCGGGTTGTACTTAAGGGGATCGGGAAGACGAACCGTTGTCGGTATCTTC
>CBFIHW010000061.1:0-15981 GCA_965662325.1 uncultured Pirellulales bacterium
ATTTTCGGGTGGTTCGGAAGATACGACGACACCTAAACCCTGGACGACACCTAAAACCGGTTGGTTCTTGGCCATTTCATAGGCCTAACGAATCCGCCTCGCTTGCTTCTGCCATTATAGATCCCGGTCTGTTTAACGCCCTGTGACATTGAACAACCCCTTTTCATTAGTGAACCCAACCGTTGGACTCTTCAAAGAAATGTGTGTTCGTTCAAAGATTCGGCCTTGAACCAGTTCCAATGAAAACAAAAGCCACGAGTCCCGATGAAAAAGTGGCTTTATGAAATTGTGATTTATTTCAGCTGTTCAAAAGTTATTCCTGATCATCTCTCACGATCAATCTGATGATACTGTGCATAGTATTCATCGAGAGCCTTGTCAGCGGCTTCGATCTCGGCAGTATCATCAGCATGTGCATTTCCAGATCGAATTCTTTTTTCAGCCGCCTGCTTTCGCTGATTAATCTGTTTCACAACCTCTCTCTTTTCCTTCAGGACATTGCTGTAAAAAGATGTCGCTACGAGCGTGCTTTGTGACATCAATCCTAATTCTTGGGCTAAGGCTCTCAATGTAGCTTCACAAGTGAAATTGGGATTAGCCTCAAACAAGTCCTGCAACTTCTCATCAGCAGTCTTTTCTCTTGGCTCAGACTTCTGCGGCACCTCTGGCACTTTCGAGAGATGTTCAATCAGTCTCAAACTGGCTTCGACTGCATTGTTGAGTTCAATGAAGTACCGATCCATGATGTTCAAATTCTTGCCCCGATCCTCACTGAATTTGCCATTGACCAGCAAATCTGAATCAGCATCTTGCCACAAAACTTCGTCATATCCCTCAGACCCCAGCAAACCGTTGTGAGAGGCTTCAATGAGAGCAATGGCCCAATCTAATTCCCTGATTCTGAAACAGGTGGTGTATTTTTTTGCTTCGAGATGCTTCTGCAAATCCTCTGCAACGCTACGAAAAGCATCAATGACAAGTCGCTCGGATTCGGTACATGCTGAATGTGTTATCAGCAGTCCCCGACGATGCTGACTCGGGCGAAAATGAAACGACCGCATCCCCTCAAATTTGTGGAATTGTTTTGGTAGATGGGTAGGGTTGAGGACTGGCAACTCAGCGTCCGATCCCGAATACATGATTGCAACGGTAACACGCACCCGAAGTGCTTCAAATCTCTCTTTGGCTCTGGTTATCGCTATGTCAGTCGACATTGTTCATCACCTCCTAGGAATCGGCAATTGAACCAAACCGAAACTGGTACCAAAAGTGTTACTTTTCAGTAGTGATTTCAGTTATGTAGGTACTTAAACATAACCCCCTAAAAACGCGATAACGTTTGGTAAAGTTGATAACAGACTTTTAACATAACCCTAACAAGGGTATATCGAGGGGTTGAAAGACCGTGTGTCGGAAGTTCGCGCCTTCCTCTGCCCACGACAAACAAGGGCAAGGGGGTTTGAAACCTCCGAATTCGATTGTTCCTTCATCTCGGTTTGTTCGATCGGTAGCAGGGTATCTGGACGGCATCTGAAGTCACCCTACTTTTGGCTTTGTGTTTAGCAACAATTCCTTTTGGTACTCAGATAATTCCGGTTCAGGGATTGAATGAGGCTTTGGATCGACGAGGTCGCGATGTCCGGAATTTATTTATCTATTGTGCTGGTAGTAGCTGCTGCTGCCTTGGCTATACGGCTTGCCTTCGCTTCGCGCTCCGACGAGTAACGCCTTCAGCTAGTACTCATCCTCCTGAATCTTCCTGGCATCCCCCGCCACTTATTGACCAGCCTCTTTCTACGGCCAGCATGAACATGGCTTTTGTATTTGTGGCAATTAGAAAAAAGACTTCTTGGCACCAGTCATTCCTTAGCCACATCTATAACGGCAACAACCGGAATATGGTCGGACAACACTTCGGTCATTGCATTCCGAAGAATTCCTGCAGACAAAACGCTTTCCTGGAGATTCGGTGACACAAAAATAAAATCGATTCGTCGATCTGGTCCATGGTCTTTATCATCAATCAGTCGTGTCGGAAACGTTCCGACGTATGGGCTATCTGCAGATCGCTGACTAGCAACGACATCAATGAAGCCGTGCCCCAAAACAGCCTCAATCGCCCCATAGTCAATTGCACCATTGTTGAGATTACGACTCGACGACTTTGTTGCGTCGAGTTGCTCAAAGAAAAAAATCAGCTTTCTGTCTTTTTCGTATTGGTATTCATCTTCGGGTGAAAACGCATTGAAGTCACCTGCCAAGAGAACGCGAGGGCTCTCACCGGGAAGACTCATGATGTCCTGCTTGAGCAAGCCTGCTTCCTCAATGCGTTTCCTATAGTTTGATGGATGAAGATGAACCACATAAAACCACATACCCCGAATCTGACATCGCAGGAGTCCATGGTGAAACCCTTACTGAGTTCGATGCACATGTGAAATTGGATATCGTGATGTAATGCCTGTCGGAAACCCTCCCTTTTTGAGAATTTCTGAGTACGAGTGCCCCCACGATGCTGCGTCCTCTGCAAGATCGTTCGCTGAAAAGCCATTGAGCTCCTGCAGAGAAACAACGTCAGGAGATTGCCGGGCCATCCACTGCTTCCACTCACCGTGACGGGGCTCAGGTTCTTTTGTGAATCCGTACCAGACATTGTGCGTTATGACTTTCAGCACCTGCGATTGCTCTGCCTGCCCCAACACAGCTTGTGAACTCATGGCAGAGGAGATGACAGCAGCGGTGACCAGAGTTAGACATGTACGCAAAGACAATGACATAACACTCCGGCGCCTCAATGTGTCGTATCGTTGACTTTCTAAAGCTCCTGATCCACTCGATGCATTTCGTCTGCTATCTGCTCGAAATACTCACTGAGTGATTTATCAACTGCGTCGATCGTTTCCTTATCATCAACATAGGGCATGCCCGCCCGGATTCTTTTCTCTGCCTGCTTTCGTTGATCAATGGCTGGCTTACAGTGGTCTCTCTTGCCTTTCAAAACATCTTTGTAGAAACAAGTAGCCGTAATTGTCCCAGTTGATTTTAGATCAAGCTTTTCTGCGATCGTTCTCAATGATTCTTCGCAGCAGAACCTTGGATCAGCCTCAAACAAGTCCTGCAGCAACTGATCTGCAGTCTTTTCCTTCAGCCGTGACTTTTTCGGCGCCTCTGGCTTCTTCCCAAGATAGTAAATCAACTGAATTGAAGACTCAACAATGTTTTCAAGCTGCATGAATCTCCTTGGGACAAAATCAGCCATTGACCAACCCAAAGACTCATCGAGGACTTCCTGTTCATCAACCGTCAGATTCCGATCATGCTTCGACTGACAGAACGCAGTCCCTCCAACTAAACCCTCAGCCCCCAAGCACTGCCGCCTTGCAGCTTCGACCAAAGCCCAAAGCCAAGGCGCACTCATGGTTCGTGTGTTGATTTTAAACCCATGGCTCAAAAGATCGTCCTTGAAATGGATCGCGGCTGAACTGCAAATTGACATCACAAGCCGCTTCAAATTTGAATCATCTCCCTTGATAATCAGCAGTGAATCAAGATGTTCAGCTGGACAAAAATGAAATGCCATCTGCTGTTCAAAAGACTTGTACGACTTGGGCAATTGCTTCGGGTCAAGCGGCTCAGTACCACGCTGCCATTCTGAATAAAGCAGCCCGACAGGCTCATTATCTCTGAAGGCTTCAAACCGAGCGATGAGCCTATCCCGAAAACTTGCATCCATTTTCAGTTCCTCCGGTGAACAAAAATATCACCATCGAGTGTAACCGAATCAGGCCCATTTTGCATCGGAAGACGTGCTCAAAATTGTTCTCATGCAGTACAGAAACAATCACAAACTTTATTGAATTAGTGCGTTGGGACTTTTGGGCACGAGCCTGTGGTTCCGAACCGAGCCGTGTCACCTTCGGTGTACGATGCCACCACAACGCCTTCAAAACAATCACATCAGCACACCGCTAGATACCTTCTTTAGCCCAACGTCGGTACACCTCTACGTTTGCGCGATACGTTCTTCGTGAGGCTTCATTTTTATTAGCCTTCATTTGATCTTCCGTTTCAAGCACGTAGATATCATCGGATTCAGTGCCGGGATCGTTTGTGCGTTTGATCCAGTCTTCGAGCAACAGGCGGTGGCGGTCTAACTCATCCGCATACTCTCTGCCTTTGGCTACATTGTGAATCTGCCATCTATCCTGATGGTACAAATAGAGCTCCTCAGCTGGACGGACTTTTGAGAACAGAAGCTCGTCTCCTATGTCACCAATCTCATCAGTTGCATGAAGCTCTCTAAGACGCTGAAGAATCAACTTGCTGTCTTTGTAGTTGCTTGGCATCAGATGCGGACGGCCTGGAAAAAAATTCTTGATATAGAGAAAGTTATCACTACGTACAGAACGGATTCGATCAACGGCCTCTCCACACCGATCTCGAGCAGCAAACACTGCATGCTTGGGCTGAAAATCTTTTGCAAGAATATCTTGCCCCTGCATCCAATCTGGAACGTCGAGACCTGCTGCCGCAAGAGACAATGCTGCGATGTCTATATGCTCGACCAGATCACTTCGAACACGCCCCACCTGAACAAGAGGGCCACGGACAACAAGGGGTATATGCGTTCCTTCGTCATATAAAAACTGCTTGCCACGAGCATGACTAATCCCGTGATCGGTGAAGAAGACAATGAGTGTATTCTCAAGCAAGCCCTCTGTTTCAAGCCGCTCCAGCACACGTCCCACGTGAAAGTCCGTTACGCGGACTGAATCAAGATACAACGCCCAGTCTTCCAAGAGAACCTGATCTGCTGGGTAGTACGGCGGCAACACAACATCACCAGGATCTGTAACATTTCCCAACAAGTTGAGTGCCTGCTGTCTAAATGCAGCATACCCTTGAGCTGAGGCCCCACGGAGTTTGCCACCATGCAACTGCACCTGCATAAAAAAAGGCTGCCCCGAGCGTCGTCCGGACCAATCATTACCATCATAAACTGAACGCTTCCAATCAAAGTTGTAATCCGTTTTCCCCATTCTTTCCCGGGAACGATCTGTCAACGGCTGACTTCGGTAATCGAGGTCGAGTAAGCCACTCCCAATACATGTGTAATACCCAGCCTCTTGAAAAAGCTCCGGCACTGGCTTCACTTCCGCAGGCAAAGAAATACGATGCTTGCCTCGACCACTTCGATGGTGGTGCGTCCCTGTTGCTGTTTGATACATTCCCGTGATTAAGGCAGACCGAAATGTCGAGCATACAGGCGAGGTGGCATACGCGCGCGTGAACCGTACGCCCTCAGCTGCAAGGCGATCAACATGCGGTGTCTGAATAACTGTCTCGCCATAACACGAGAAATTCGGGGACATGTCATCGACTACGATCCAGAGCACATTCGGATGTTCTGCTGCTTCAGCGTGCGAGAGAACAAACAACGACAAAAAGCCAGCAACGAGAGTCAACCGAAGACGAATTACCAGCGTCATTTTGAGTATTACCTTTCGGCTCGAGCCCGTCGTGCTGCAACGAACGCACCTTGCTCTCTGATTGCCTCTAATCCACACGAGTCAGTAACAGCAAACGAAAATCCATAACCGTGTCACCGGGGATCTTCTTTGCTCGCAGCATCAATGTGCCTTCACCTTCTTCAAGCTGTATTTCACCAAGAGTCATTCTCTTAAAATCCTTGACATAGGACTCCGTTCGCTTGAATCGGTCATTTTCCATTCCGGTCAGCGGTGGATCATGAGGAACAGTTATTTCTCCAGTAAGAACGCTGTTCCCAAAGACCAGCTCAACGGTTGAACCAACATCCTGTTTGGGACAGGTGTAAAAAATCTCAGCACGGTAGAGCCCAGAAGCCCCAACCTCACATTCCCATGAAATAAAATCATCTACGGATGTCCAGTCTTCAAAAAAAGAATCATTCGGAAATCGGTTGGATCTCTTGATATTGCCATGCCCGACACCATCACGAGCCGGAACCTGCGTCAGACTCGTGCCTCCATAACCAATAACAAATGGCCGCTTGTCAAATGGCTTGCCGTACTCCGAGAGCATCTGCTGACGAAATTCATTTGCCTTCCCCTGAAGTGCAGCTGCAACCTCGGGCTGTGCGTCATTGAGTTCGATCTGCTGCCCCTCATCGTCATTCATGTCATATAGCCGTCCCTCATAATCAAGACGAAATTCCTGCGTCCTCACAGAAACCTTATCTTTCCAATGATGAACCAGCGTTCTTTCCGGCCAAGACACCTTTTTTTCACGTAAAATTGGTACGAGACTCATGCCATCAATCGGCTTCGCACTGACAACCTCAACATCCGCCAACTCTGCCAGAGTTGGCATGAGGTCCATTGCTGAGCAAATCTGCGTGACAACAGTTCCCGCATCGATGACCCCGGGCCAACACATAACCAGTGGAGACCTCACACCCCCTTCGTCCGTCGATCCCTTACGGCCACGCAAGCCATCATTCCACCGTGAACCATTCGGGCCATTGTCACTGAAGTAGACAACGATGGTATCTTTCTCCAAATTGAGCTCTTTGAGTTTGGAACGAAGCCGGCCTACGTTCCAATCAATATTTTCGCACATTGCGAGTGCGGCTCGTGTGTGGTCAATTTTCTCATTTTTCTTTTTCGAGTGTTCTTGAGTGATCTCTTTATTCTTGAACTTATCCCACCACCTATCCGGCACCTGCATTGGTGAATGCGGTGTGTTGTACGGAAGATAAACAAAAAATGGGCGTGCGTGATCGCGTTCAATGAATTCGATAGCACGGGCTGTCAGGTCATCTGGCAGATATCCATCTCCCTCGACAAGCTGCCCATTGTGCTCAAGCATCGGACTAAAGTAGTTTCCCCAGTGGCCTGAACAGAAGCCGTAGAATTCATCAAACCCTCGTGCATTGGGATGATATGGATGCTGCATTCCACTGTGCCACTTGCCAAAGGCGCCTGTTCGGTAGCCAGCTTTTTTGAAAACCTCACCAATCATCATCTCGTCTGCATTCACGCGTTCACCACCCTCGGAAGTGGAATACACGCCACAGCGAACATGATGCCTGCCTGTCAAAAACTCTGCACGGGTTGGAGAACAGACTGGGCTGACGAAGAAGTGCTGAAACCGTGCCCCATCACCTGCCAGCTGGTCAATATGTGGCGTCTCAACAGACACATTCCCGTTGAGACTTAAGTCCCCCCATCCCTGATCATCTGTAAGAATTACAATGACATTCGGGTGTTCTACTCCTCGCGCTTCGTGACATAAGCAACGTATACATAGAAGCACTGCAAAAAAAGTTACTTTAAAATGAGCCACTTGCATCTCCTCTGTTGATACTTTTTCTTGCCAGGACCATGTCACGAATACATCTATCTACCGTGCTTTATTATGTGTTGAGGGGACGTGCGCTTACAAAAAAACGGGTGCCACGAAATCGTGCCACCCGTTTCTTATGAATCAACAATTGGTCGACGACTCATGGTCGTAACTCTGACTAAACTTCGACCATTGCCTTCAGGTTCTTCAGAGCGCGAACACGAACCTTGACACTAGCTGGCTTTGCAGGTCGATCCTGCAGTTCACCAGTGAAAGGATTCTTCACATTCTTCTGAGCCGGACGAGCAGGGACCGCGCGTCGTTCAATCTTGACCAAACCAGGAATTGAGAAGACACCAATGCCGCTTTTGCGGAGTGCCTTGCCGATTTCTTCGGTCAATGACTCGACGACTGCAACGACGTCCTTCTTGGGCAAACCTGTGGTTTCTGAGATCGCACGCATGATCTCAGTCTTTGTCATTGGCTTACTTCCAGTCTTTTTCGCCATTATCGTTCGTGCCTCCCGTATGAGAAAAGTTTTGTGCGGCAATAACCCCGACCGCATTTCGGTGCTCGACCGAAAACGGTCGCTTGCGGCGTCGATTAGAGGCATTACCCGCAAAAATGCAAGGGAAAACAGCGTTTTTTTATCAAACATGGCAAAATAATCACCAGTTTTACGACCTTGGCATGCGTAAAACCCCTCAAAAAGAGTACTTTTTGAGAGTCTTGTCTCGATATTGGCACTTTTTGATAATCCTGACCTTTGAGCTCCAAGGTCTGCAAACCAGACACAAACACACCACTACTGCAATAATGAAATCAGAAGATGGCGGCCGAAATCACAGACGACCCACTGTGGAGTTATCTTATGAAAGACGGAGACGGAGTCATGGCGACCTCACAATCGAGCAACGTTGCTTCTCGGCGCCCCCCTCTTTTTTCCATGATAAACAGTGTTGTGGCATTCATGCTCATCGCATGCGTATTGCTTGCTGTTGCATCACGAAATCCTGATATCTCAGATTTTCTGAATATCAGCATTTTTTCTCTTGTACAAGCTGATGCTCCCTCACAAACATCTGCAGAAGAGGACGTGGTGAGCAGCGGCGTCTATCTACCAAGTGAGCGACTCCGTGAACGACAGTTTGATCAGGCCCAGCGTCTGATAGCTGGAGGCAGGATGGCCGATGCGACAGCACTACTCGATGAAATGTTGGCAGCGGAACAGGATGTTTTCTTAGAGGCTGGCAATGCAAATGACCAGACGCGTCGTAGCATGAAAGCCCTCGTAACAGAGCTTATCGGCACGCTTCCCGAAGCAGGAACCGAGGCATATCAACTTCAATTTCGAACCCGTGCGGATCGCCATCTTCAGACAGCTCTTGATGAGAATGATGACGATGGAATTATTGCAGTTGCCCGCCGGTGGTTCCACACAGAGGCTGGCCATCGAGCTGCGATTCTAACTGCCGCTCGCTTCCTTCAGTCAGGTCAACCACTCGCAGCAGAGGCATGGCTCGAGCGAATCGCTGCCAGCCCCAGTACCAATCTTCCAGGCAATCTTCTGCCAACATTCAAGCTCATGCAGGCTGCAACAAGTATTGCAATTGACCCAAGTAAGAAAACAAAAGTGAGAGAGTTCCTCGAGGGTGTCGATGCTCCGACCCGACTTGGTGGAGAACCAGTTCCGAAACAAAACCTCTTGCGCGATCAACTTCTCATGAAAAGTTTGGGGGTAGCTGTATCTGACCCGGGCTCGAATACGAACCTAGCTGCTGAAAACTGGGAAATGAGTCGCGGCACACCTGACCGAAACTCAGTCCGACCCTGCGACCGACCACTCCTTGTACCCCGGTTCCGCGTCCCCCTCACGCTCCATCCACAGGAGAAACTGCTGCTTGCAAAAAGAAGAGAACTTCTTACTGAACAAGGATCGCCAGTTCTTCCCTCAGGCACACCTCTGGCTGTTGGCAATTCACTACTTGTTCAATCACGGGCTGGTGTCATGGCCATCGACTTCGAATCGGGAAAACGATTATGGATAGAAGGAAAATTAGCAGCCTCGGCCATCACGGATCGTGCGCAGCAGGAGTTCGAAGAACGAGGCACACATCCACTTGACCCCTTGTTTTATGACACAACATCTTCAACCCTTTCAAGTGACGGTGAGCTGGTCTTTGTTGTCGAAGGAAACTCTTCACCAACCGCCCGACAACGTCTGCGACAACCCGGTAGCTCACGGAATAATCAGACCAGCAACCGTCTTGTTGCCTACGATATCAGGCAGAATGGACAGCTCCGCTGGCAACTTCCACGAGCCAATAATGAATTAGCCGGAGAGGAACCTAGCTCTCGCTGGTTCTTGGGAAGCCCTCTGCCACTCGGCAATGAGCTCTTTGTTCTTGTAGAAGAACGACAGCAGATACGACTCGACGTATTGTCATCAGCGACTGGTGAAACAATTTGGTCCCAGCCACTTGCTGAGGTTGACGTCGAATACGACATCAACAACCGAGATGACCGAAAACAACTTGGGCTCTCTCCCACATTTGCTGAGGGCATTCTCGTGTGTCCAACTGGGGCCGGTGCGGCAATTGCAGTTGATCTGACAGCTCGTACGCTTCTTTGGGCATACCGATTTACTATTCCCAAGCCAGATGACGTACGAAGATTAGCAAACGGCATTCAGCTGAGAATGCAGGTTCTCGCAGGCAATATGGCTGGCATGCAAATCAAATCTTCTGCATCAGGAAACACTGACGGTGGCAAGTGGCTCGACGCACTCCCTATCATTGCCGGGGACAAAGCGCTTCTCACGCCAGCCGGCTCAGAATTCCTTCATTGCGTCAACATCCGAACTGGTGAACTACTATGGCGATCACCACGAGCTGATTTCATCACGGTCGCTGGCATCACGAATCGCATGGTGATTCTTCTGGGACAAAAAACTGCAGCAGCAGTCTCACTTGATGATGGAAAGATCGCTTGGAAGCAGACCATTGGCCCTAATGATGAATTGGTTTGTGGGCGAGGGATTCTTTCTGGAAAACGCCTCTACGTTCCAATCGACACTCCTGCAGTCGCTGAAATTGATACTTCCAATGGCAAGGTAGTAGGGCTATCTCTTGGCCGAGGCTCTTCTCTTCCTGGCAACCTTGTCTCATACCGTGGCGAGGTAATTTCCCAAGGATTGGATTCTCTTGATGTGTACCACCAGACTGCTGATCTTGAACGAGGCATCGAAACTGCCCTCAGGGAAAACCCGAATGACCCATGGGCTGTTAGCTGGCGAGGCGAACTAGAGCTTGATAAAGGCGATACAACTGAAGGCCTGCAAGACATCCGGCGCATTCACGGCAGCAAAGGACCAAGGCCTTCGGCTTCCACGTTGAGCAGAGCGATTCAGTTTGCTCTGAAAAATGACTTTCTAGCTGCTGCTGATTTTTGGAAAGAGGGAGTTGAAATCGCTCCATCTCAGCAGATGGCCGCAACTACTCGTCAACTTGCTGCAGAAGGCTACCTTCAAGCACACGAGCCCAGGAAAGCTTGGGAGGTCTGCCAAAACTGCCTTCGCTCATCGACATCTTCACCATCGTCAGATGACGAGACACTCATACAAGATCCCCTAGACACGTCACTCTGGATCGCATCAAGCCGCTGGTTCCAAAGAAAACTCAACCAAATCCTTGAAACCACATCGCCAAAAACACTCCGGCAGATAATTGATGCGGATGAAGAAAACGAGTTTCGAAAAGTGACTTCCATCACAGACCCTTCTGCCCGACACGTTGCGCTCGATGTTTTTAGAAATCGATTCGCCAACCGCAACTTGAAAGATGAGGCGACAAGCAGCCTACGGGCAACCCTGCAGGAGGAACTCTCGGACCTCACGGGAATTGCGCGACAGAACATACTCCTTCAACTTCAGTTACTCGCACCAAACACCATCGGTCGCGAATATTTTTCACAAAATACATCAAAACAAATGGATGCCGAAAAGAGCTTTGTGCGTGATGCATGGCCGCTTGGAGAGGTTGATGTCACGCAAAGTCAGGAAGCCACTGAGGTAGGCGACGTTCTGAATAAATCGACACAAGTCAGGCTTATTCATGCACCAAATTCGGGCTTTCCTGGAGCAACTCTTGAGCATACAGGACGAAGTATTGTCCTTCGTGACCAATTTGGTACACCGATTGGAGATGCTATCTCGATTGATCTAGAAGGAGCAAAGCACCCACACCTTACAAATTACTTTCGCCTCCGCTCGCACTCTGCCTTTCTCATCAGCCGCATTCTTCTTCTTCAAACCAGTCACTCTCTTACGGCTTTCGAAATCTGTGAACCAACCGATGGTGAACACCGACTTCTCTGGGCAACAACTGACGATCGTATTCTTCATCCAAGACAAAACTTAACGGCTCAAACTCCGAGCACCTCACTAGAGCGACTGCTTCGGCCTCTCGGTCCATTACCACTTCTATCGAAAGTTGCTGTTGAATTAAGCACTCATCAGATCCAGAGAATACCCACGTTTCGCATCGGCCATCCGCAGCGGACAGGCGTTCCCATAATCTCTGGAAACACGCTTGAGCTACGGCACATTCGAACTGGCAAGATTCTGTGGAGACGAAGGAACATCCCGGTGGGATCAGAACTATTTGGTGACTCAGAAGTGCTCTGCATTACAGGACGCGACGGCAGAAACTCCCAAATTCTCTCAATGACAGATGGCCACCTCATTTCCTGCCATGACTTGCCTCCCAGACAGGAACGACTCAGCGCTTTTGGCAGGCATCTTCTTGTTGTAAATCCAGCTGGGTCCGACACCACTGGGAACATTCAGTTAGTCGTGATTGATGTGCGTGACAACACCCAACATATTGTCTGCGAAAGCCTTCCCTCTGCTCGCGGGCTTATTGTTGATGATGATATCTTTTTGGTGATAACACCTGACGGACATTTAACAGCTATCGACATTGCAGCCAGACGAACAAAGTTCTCGACAACTCTACAAGATATGCCGGACGGGTTTCGACAACTCCGCTGCCTCTCCTGGCAGGACAACTACATTCTGTTCGCGATCCGAAAGGAAACCAGACAAGACGAAAAACGATTTGATGGAATTGATGCGATAGACCGTTTTGGAACCGGCTCAGGACATCTAAAAGCTGAGTCGTCAACAATTTGGTCTATTAGCCAACTGACCGGCGACATGATCTGGTCTCAACCCGCTTCGGTCCAGCGGCACATCGTCCAAAATCCACAACCGACAGGTCTACCAACTCTCATATTTGGTCGTCGTCTGCGCATGGCAAATACGTCTACAGGGCAGGGGGGAAACTACCGGGGCCGCTACCGTTTAAGCCTGCTGTGCCTTGACAAACGAACTGGTTCGTTGCTCCACGTTGACGACAAACTTCGAATGGAGCCTGATCAGAACACGAGCGCCGCAGAACTTAGCGTACGTGGCGATGCCGTGAATGGGACTGTCGAAATGAAAATCTTCAGCAGGCGACAAATGGGCGGAAACATTCCAAAAATTATTCTTCGCTTTACGGGAGAACCTGCCGAAAACACTCAGCCTTTTCGCGCTGAAGAAGAGCCGCTGGTATACACAGACATCCTGAGTGAAGTGAAACACTGGATTGAAAGGGCAATTCTTGCCCAATAAATTGCTTCCATCGACATGATATTCCACACACTACAGAAATACCTCAATTGTGCCATCACAAGAGAAATACATTCATGAGTGAATACCAGCCTAGAGGACTCGGGCGACGCTCCAACCAGAGGTTTGTATCATTCATGATCGTGATACCACTTCTTGCCGCCTTTGCTCAACCAAACAACCTGAGAAGCCATCGCGCAGAGGCGGCATCAATCGATGTCAGCGAGGCAGTCGCGGGTGGCCTTGACTGGCTCGCGGCAAATCAGTCGCGCAGGGGTAACTGGACTGCCAATGAAGGCAGGTACCCTACAGCGATGACAGCCCTTGCCGGAACGGCTCTACTTCTCGAAGGGTCTACACCCACACAAGGAAAACATGCTGACTCAATCGCCCAGGCTGTTGACTATCTGATAAGTCGTTCACGACCTAATGGACTCATCGGCGACCCCAAAACAGATGACCGCTACACCTACGGACATGGATTCTCAATGCTCTTTCTGTCGCAGGTACTCGGTGAAGAAGAGGATCTTGCTCGACGAAGTGAACTGATTAAAGTCCTTGAGCAGGCTGTCGAATTTTCGGGGCGAGCACAAACAAAAGATGGAGGCTGGGGATACGTTAGCGCAAAGGATGGAAACGACTTCGACGAGGGGTCGACAACAATTACTCAAGTACAAGGGCTACGTGGCTGTCGAAATGCGGGCATTGCGGTCCCCCGTGAGACGATCGACCGTGCTATTGCGTATATCCACAAGTGCACAATGCCAGATGGTGGCGTACAATACAGTTCAAAAGGAGGAGGGGGACGGCCAGCAATCTCGGCAGCGGCTATTGCGTGCTTATTCAACGCTGGCGAATACGATGATACGCATGTTCCGCGTATGCTGGCATATGCAGAGAAGCATCTAGGGAACATTGCAAACGCTGGCTTTGGGCATTGGCACTACGCCCACTACTATTACTCTCAGGTGATGTATCGCGAAGGTGGCCAAAAGTGGTCTGACTATCGCCGGCAGATCGAAAAACGTTTAGTAGCGGAGGCAACAAAAGACCGTGCAGGAGTTTCCTGGCAGCAGGGGTACATTGGGCCGGTCTATACGACTGCCACGAACCTCACCATTCTTCAACTGGACAATGGAATGCTTCCGATCTACCAGCGTTAAGGGCTCCCCTCCGAAAATCGTATGGTACCGGGGCGCACGACATGCTCATGAAGTTGGTTCGACCGGGCGTCAGGAGGTATCATCTACGAAGCGATTTGTTCTGTTCCAACACAAAGCACAACCCGAACCCTTAAACCTGTTTCTGGAGCCGTGAATGCAGTCCGAACCTCAACTTCCACCATCGACCGACAGGCTACACGAGGCTCACGAAAAGATTGTTGACCAACTTTCTCGAGTTATCGTTGGCCAACAGCAGGTAATTGATGAATTATTGATCTGTCTTTTTTCTCAAGGACATTGCTTACTGGAAGGGGTCCCCGGGCTCGCAAAAACGCTCCTCATCAGCACTCTTGCCAGAAGCCTCGACTTGGAATTCAGCAGAATACAATTCACACCCGACCTCATGCCGGCTGACATCATTGGGACAGAGGTACTTGAAGAAGACCGAAGCAGTGGAAGCCGGAACCTACGGTTCATAGAGGGGCCATTATTCGCAAACGTGATCCTCGCCGACGAAATAAACAGGACACCACCAAAAACGCAGTCCGCACTGCTCGAAGCCATGCAGGAACGGCAGGTAAGTGTTGGCCGAACGCAACACCAACTGTCTGATCCCTTTTTTGTTCTGGCAACACAAAACCCTATTGAGCAAGAAGGCACCTACCCACTGCCAGAAGCACAGCAGGATCGTTTTATGTTCAAGGTTTTTGTCCAGTACCCATCATTTTCTGAGGAATTCGAGATTGCTCAGCGAACAACCGGAACGACAACAACTGACATCGAACCAATACTCACGGCAGCAGAAATTATTGCTCTTCAAAAAAGTGTTCGGGAAGTGCCCCTCAGCGATCACATAGCACGCTATGCAATTGCAATCGTTCGACAAACACGTGTCGGCGGTGATGGTGTTCCAGACTTTGTTTCTGATCAACTTGCGTGGGGCGCTGGTCCACGAGCCGTGCAATATTTAATTCTTGGCTGCAAAGCAAGAGCCCTCCTTCAAGGCAGATCACATGTAGCCATTGAGGACGTACAGGCTCTTGCTGCCCCAGTACTGCGACACCGAATTGTCGTCGGCTTTGCTGCAGAGAGTGAGGGCGTCACGGCAGACTCCATCATCAATCAACTTATTGAGACAACACCCGCACACGAGGATGAACTCACGCGTGACCCCCGCTTCCAAACAATATTTGCCTCCTGAGGTGCTCGCTCGTATCGGGCGGCTTGACCTGAGGGCTCAGGCCGTTGTCGAAGGAGTTCTTGCGGGGATGCACAAAAGTCCTTACAAGGGAAACTCGGTTGAGTTTCTTCAGCACCGTGAATACACACGAGGAGACGATCTCAGACGCGTCGACTGGAAGGTCTGGGGGCGGCAAGACAGGTTCTACGTTAAGGAATACGAGAATGAGACGAACCTTCGTCTATTCCTTCTTGTTGATGGCTCTGCAAGTATGGACTACATCCCGCCTCGGTTTGAACAGGCGCCAGGATTAACAAAGTACGACTATGCAGCCACACTCGCAGCCAGCCTTGCCTGGCTTGGACTTTCTCGGGGTGATGCTGTTGGCGCGTCTATTTTTGATGAACAGATTCGAACCAGTGTTCCAGCGAGAACAAATCGTTCTCACCTCAACAGCCTTATTGCCGGCTTTGAAAAACCCCGTCAACAGCACGCCTCAGATTTCCATGCTATCTTGCGAAACCTTGCAGAGAATTTACCGCGACGAGGCTTCGTAATAATTTTCTCAGACTTATTTGGTGATCGGGATGCTCTCTGCAAAGGACTCCAGCTCCTAAGGCAGAGAGGACACGATGTTGATA
>CBFIHW010000062.1:0-15800 GCA_965662325.1 uncultured Pirellulales bacterium
AAGATACGGTCTCGCATCCGAGTTCACATCAATGTGGCTGTGTTTTCAGCTACTCACGCCCAAGAGGTATTCACAATCAGAACGATGTGTAAAGCCTCAGTCGAACCATTCATCATCTGGATTGAAAGCTGGAATTGGCACATTCACAAGTCTTAGCTTTCCAACCGCTCGATGACGACAGCCTGGCCGAATCAGTACGGCTGTCATTGGGCGGAGAGGAATGACTTCATCATCTACCTCCATGTGCCCCTCCCCATCAAGGATGAGGTAAATTTCACTCATCGTTTTATGGTAATGTAACCGGCTATCATCGCTGATGGTCACTAAGTGAATTGATGCTGGGGCGTCAGCCAGTTCGGTAAATGCCCTTCGTGTTTCTCCACATGGGCACGGAAGTCTATCGAGTTCATCAAGTTGAGCCACGCTAAAATTTTTCACAGGTTCACAATCTAAATTAAAAAGCAGTGAATTAAGATAGTGCAAGTTGGTTGGTGTGATGCCGTACGGTTCTTCGAAGGTTTGGTATCATGCAGTTGATGTGGCACTGCTGGTAGCAGAGGTTTCATGGAAGCCTTCCCAGCCTACTGGTGCGGGCCGGCAGGGCAGAATCACCTCTTCGCGGGCTGCGCATTGGGTGCGAGTGAGTTGTTCAATCTCTTCTTGTAACGCTTTGATGTAGTTTGTTTTTTCTTCTTGCGAAAAACGATGACTCCTTCCGTCTTCGCCGGGTTCAGTCTCCTCGACGTGCTCCCATGCTTTGATTGCAGTTTGGCACAGTGCTGATTGCATGGCAAACAGGGGCATGCTGTCAGTACGCCACTGTTTCTCGTTGCTAAGAAATTCTTGCTCTGGATGAAAAGTCTCAGGCAACCGTCCCGGCACAAGTGGTAAACGACGAGTAAAGCAAAGGCATAGTCTTGCATAGGCAAGGTCACCACAGATCATGCCAAGAGTAAAATTTCGTATTTCTACTCCTCGCCTGGCAGTGAGCACATAGCGGTCATCATCGCGATTATCATGGAGAGACCACCAGATGGCATCAGGGTCTGCTCTCATGGCTGCATCGATGGCGGAACGTACTCGCTCCTGTTCCCGCCAATCATATTCGGCTGTAAATGTGGCTACGGAAGATTCACCGTCTTTATGAAGCACAGGGGCAGGGTTGGAACTAGCCATGGTTGAAATCAGGTCGCTGATTTCTTTCGAAGCGGAATGCTTTGCGTGATATTGAAGGAGATGTTTCGGGTCAAGCGGAGTGCGCACTCGCTCGATGGTAAAGCACTCGGGTTTCACGCTGTGAGAGTCTGAGCGTATGACGGCCTGTACGGAAAAATTATCTTCCATCATGTGCTCACGGAAACACTCCAGATTAAAAAGTTTCTGTGTAAATACCTGCTCGTGTGCCGGTAGCGAGTTTGTTTCCCCAGAAGGCAGTGGGCCACGAAATGCTGGCACAAGAGAATCAGCTCCAAGGATGAAGAGGTCGTCTCCCAGGTAGAAAGCATTGCTGCCTTCCTCGCCGGCAGTGACGGCTTTCGCACGAAGCTTGGCCCATTGTGCTGCCTCGTTAGGGTCTTTACCTGCATGAAGGGCTTCCTGTTGGAATTGCTCACGGAATAAGTCACGTCCACGCTCAAAAAATGGATTATCAAACCACACTTGGTCACCTGGTAGAAGCCGGTCTGTCTCGTAATGCCGCCTCCAAAGAATGTCATATCCTTTGTTTGGAAGTTCATCAGGAATGACTCTCCGCCCCAGGAAATGGTTCATGGCATCAATGCCATCATCATTTCTTGTTGTGCGGAAATATTGGATGATGCCCTGAATCAGAATCAGCGTCGTGTATTTCAGGCAACGGATACGAGGGACAGGAGTACCGTCGGCCCCGTGGAGAGTCCAGAGGTCCTCGATTGCTCTAACAGGCTCAATCCCAGGAGCGACAACAAAGCAGTCGTTCACAAGAACCCAATAGGCAGGGTTTCGCATTTCCGGTGAGTCATCTGAAGGTCGAATCACTGTGCCGGTCATGACGGATCGAACAATTTCAAGCCGCATCTTGCGTTCATCACTACTTATATCTTCTTGTTCAAGAAGGGCTTTGGCACGCGTGAGGATATCTTGGCTAGCAGCTGACAAATGAAGGCCAGAGTGTGTTTGTCGTGTTATCGCGTCGATGGTGGTTTCTGGCGGGTGAGGTTGGCTCAATCCTGTGCGAGAAGTCAATGGAGGAGAAAAGCTTTCAGGGTTCATTCGACTCATGATAGTAAAAATTAGTGGATCTAGTTCTGGAGTGGCCTGGTACTTTACTCGCTCTAAAAAAACTGTGGTCTCTTATATAAAGAGTTAGGGTTTGTCCGTTCCCGCCGAGTTTATCTCTTATTTCTGAGGGATTTCACTAGTTCATGTCTGAAAACGGGAGTCCGTTATAGAAAAAGTGGGGCTTCAAACTATTCAAGTGGCTGTAATTGAATGTTTCTGAACCAGACAGGTTGGCCTTCTGCCTGTAAGGCAATAAAACCAAAGCTCAGTTGAGTCGGAGCTCCGGCATGTAAAAGATTCTCAGTGGATTCGACTCGTCCTTCAGGATCGAGTTGCGGATGCTCATACCGCAAGACTTCCTTCCCATTCACTCGATGAATCACGTACTCATTTCCTTGTACCTCAATCTCAATGGTGACCCATTCGTGAGGCGGGAAAGTTGGTGCCGATGATTTCACAATATGCTGAGTGACTAGCTTTCCATCAATTTCCAGATTGGTTCCTGGGGTACAAACGTTGCCCGTTGCTCGACGGCCTTTTCCTTCATCTGCAAGGAATTGAAATTCAAGACTCACAGGGAAATGCTGGTGGAGTTCCATGCTCTGCGGTGATTGCGAATGAATCATCAGGCCACTGTTGAGATTCACATACTTTGGAGCATCTATCATCATTTTTCCGGCAAATCGATATTCCATGCGAAGCCGATACTTTGAGTACGGAATGTCGGTGTAAAGATGACCATACTGATTGTCAAATTGGTTGTAGTCATCATAAGACACCTTCATGATGCCTTCTTCGACACGGAACGTGTCAGCAAAATTTTCTCCAAGAGGATGTCCAGCGATTTTTACTGTCCAGCCAGAAAGATCTTTTCCGTTGAAGAGTGAAGTCCACTCGTGGGATGAGTGGATTGAGGGTAGTTCGTCTCCACTTGTGATAGTTGATGTGAGAAGAAGAATGCAGGTCAGCGTAAGATAGCGTGCACAGTACATGATTGTTCCTCTAATTGAGATTGTTCCATTCAGTATGAAAAAGTTATTTATGATAACTATACGGTTGGCCATTCGGACAGTTATTTAACCTCCTCACCTGCGAGGTGTGACACCGAAGAGTGATCGGACAAAAAAATCCTGGCGACGGCGAAACAGATAGTCGCTTTCACCGACACCGTGGCCACCGTTGGGAACGAGAACAAATTCAAAATCTTTCTTGTTTTGGATTAATGCGTCCACTACCTGAAGTGTTGATGCAGGGTCGACGTTTGTATCAATTTCTCCAACAGTGAGGAGAAGATCACCGCAAAGTTTTTTTGCGTGAGTGACATTGGAGTTCTGTTTGTAATGCGGGCCAAGTTTTCCCATCCATGCTTCATTCCACCAGATTTTATCCATTCGGTTATCATGGCAGCCGCAGTCACTGGCTGCCGCTTTGTAGAAATCTCCGTGGTGCAAGACGGCCGCAAGGGCGTTTTGCCCACCAGCACTGCCGCCGTAAATGCCAACACGGGACAGATCGATCCAAGGGTATTGTTCCGCGGCAGCCTTCAGCCATGCAATGCGATCGGGCAGCCCAGCGTCTGAAAGATTTTTCCAGCACACATCGTGAAATTTTTTTGAGCGCCAGTTGGTTCCCATGCCATCGATCTGCACAACTACAAAGCCAAGTTCAGCAAGCCGTCGTTGAGAGATATGGCCTCGAAAATGTTTTTTTACATGAAAGTCCTGTGGTCCAGCATAAATGTGTTCGATAACAGGGTATGATTTTTCTGGATTGAAAGTTGAGGGGAGTATTAAGGTTCCATAGATCATGGTCTGATTGTCTCGCCCAACGCTTTCGAAACGAATTGGTAAGGTAAATTTTTGCCGTTGCAGTTTGGATATGTCTTGGGTGAATAAGTCTGCAACGACAGTACCGTCTTTGGCCTCCCGTAGCTGCACAGTTTCCGGAAGGTCAACACGCGACCATCGGTCAACAAAAAGTGATCGATCTGCATTAAATTCCCACTGGTGTGTTCCATCTCCGTCAGTTAGGACGACTAGCTCGGTTCCGTCAAGATTTACTCGGGCCAGGTGAACATGATAAGGATCTTGGTCTGGGTGGATTCCCATGGCAGCAAACCAGATCACACCGCGGTCCTCATCCACATGTTCAATTCCTCGAACGACCCACTCTCCTTGAGTGATCTGATTTATCTGTTTCCCTGTGACGGCGTCAAATCGATAAAGGTGGTTCCAGCCGTCTCGTTCACTCGCCCAAATCAATTCATTTGACTGGTCGAGCCAATGAATCATAGTTTTTTGCGAGTAGTCGATAAATGTTTCTGATGTCTCATTGACGATATCTTGAAGCCGGCCTGTTTGTGCATCAATTGATCGAAGCGATACTTGTTGGTGGCCTCTTTGATTAAACAAGACGTATGCTCGGCTGCTATCTGGGGACCATCGTAGAAATCGGACGTTCCACGAGTCTGAAAAAGCCCTGTCATGGCACGGCAAAACACACTTTTCAATAAGACTGAAAAGTCTTGGACGGCGCTGTGAAATCGTGTCGCCAGCCTTTGCGTAATCTATCCATTGCATTGTTGGTTGGACTTGGTCGCGAGGAGCTGACGTAAGCAATGGAATTTGACGCCCAGTGACCCTGGTCTCCTGGAAGCCAATCGCGTAGTTTCCGTTTGGTGAGTAGTGAAATCTTTTTAAGTAAGGGTCGTCCGGATGACCATCAGTCGTGAACTGGTCGTCCTGTTCTGCATTGTGTAGCCAGACATCATGGTCTCGAATAAAGAGCTTTTTCTGACGAGGATTCTTCTTTTGTTTTTCTGTCGCGAGAAGATTATGAAAGCCTTCCATGGCACACTGCTGGGACTTTGCGTCAAGCGTTGCCGTGCAGTCCCAGGCTGAAGCACTAAAAATACCAGCTAGCTTGTTGGGGCTGAAGTCGACCACCCACTGATGACCTTCAAATGTAGATATAGAACGATGCTTTCCGGGGGGAATACGTCCATAGTTTTTGAGTTTGCGGTCATGCTGTACCCAGAAAATCCGTACTGGACGATCAAAGGTGTTTTTGAATGTGAGCAGGACAGGGATTTGACTCCCATCACTTTTGGACCAACTGCCTAAGGGTGGAAGTTCAGAAAAGTCTTTATAACGGCCTGACTCCTTCGCTTCCTTCATTGTCATGGTTTCGGTGGATCTACCATCGATTAGAATGTAGGTTTTTTGACCGGCTTCAGTTTGCTCCATAATCAGGCCGTGAGTGCACCATTGATATCTGAAAATCGATGCTTTTAAGGCCTTAGGGATATTGGTCCGTACTGCTGCCGCCCTCTGGTAGTCCTCATTGGTTCCCTGCGCGAAGACGCACGAGAATTGGAAGACAAGGAAGCCGATCGACACGAAATGGCATGTATGAAATATCAAGTCCGTACGTTTCCTAAATACGTTGGCTATCTCGCAATTTAAATTATGTTTCACAAGGAGCGTTACTCCGCACGAGGACGTAACGCTAATAAGGTAACAGAGACCCGCTGTCACGTGCTCCGATGATACGCTGCGTCGAGCCAGTGTGTAGGTGGTATCATGGCTGGATTAGTACTAGTTTTTTGCAGGTCTTTACGGGCCGCGATGGGTTCGTGGCCGTATGAAGACTATGCGTTGGGAAAAATGTGAAAAATAGTATTGCAAAGGAACGTCAGGCCTATCTTCAACTTCACGCGTGTGTGGTCCTTTGGGGATTTACTGCGATTCTAGGACGACTGATTTCTCTTCCCGCTGTGCAACTTGTGCACTGGAGAATGGCTCTTGTCGCAGTTGTTTTACTTGCATTACGTAGGACGTGGGTTGGTGTAGCCGTTATGCCACTACGCTCTGTTTTTATATTTACGGTAATAGGATTAATTGTTGCATCGCACTGGGTGGCTTTTTATACATCCATTAAAATTTCAAACGCATCGGTTGCTGTAGCCTGCCTTGGATTAGGGTCCATATTTGCAGCGATCATTGAGCCAATTGTTATGCGGAGGCCTCACGAACGTCTTGAAATTCTGCTTGGTGTACTTGCAGTGCCCGGTGTTGTCCTGATTGTAGGCGGAGTGCCATTGGAAATGCGGCTTGGTATAGCCGTTGGTGTGGTCGCCGCATTACTAAGTGCTATCTTTACTACCCTGAATAAAAGATTTACTTCCAAGGGCGATCCATTTGCCATCACATGTATCGAAATGTCTGCTGGTGCTGTTGTGCTCGGTGTGCCGGCCGCTCTCAGCGGCCTCACATTGCCGACCAAGATGGATGCCATCTGGCTTATGGTGTTAGCCATAGTGTGCACCTTGCTTCCATTTGTGATGTGGATTCATTCTCTTAAATATGTAAGTGCCTTCAGCACCCTTCTCATACTTAACTTGGAGCCGGTGTATGCGATTCTTCTCGCTGCCCTTCTGTTTCAAGAATATGATGAACTGACACCTCTTTTTTATGGTGGCACTGCAATTATTTTACTTGCAGTGGTATTGCAGCCACAACTGCGACGACTTTCTTATTTCAAGGTGGCACGATGACGTATTCAATCAAGGGCCCCAACTTCATAAGAGGTGTTTCTTCGGAACATGGAATAGAATGAAGTTTGCATTATGGTGATGGTGGATGTGCATTTTTGTGGTGGATAAGACATCTGACTGTAGAGGCGGCAGATCACCGGCACCAAAATCGTCTTAGTGCTATATTTATCGACTTTTTTCTTCTGTCAGGATTCTGTGCGAAATGAGTTACTTCTTTCGGGTGCTAGCTTTTCAATTGTTCATGGCATTTTTTTGTAGTGTCGAGAGCAATGCCGAATCACCAAATATCCTTTTAATTTGTGTCGATGATTTGCGTCCCGAGCTGAGCTGTTATGGCGCTGATTACATTCATTCCCCGCACATAGATAAACTTGCGTCTCAGGGACGAGTCTTTCGTAGCCATTATGTGCAGGCCCCTACATGCGGAGCCTCACGGTATACGCTGCTAACCGGGCGATATGGTGGGGCTGGTAATAATGCATTGTTTCAACGCGCGGCGAAATTGCACGATCAGCCTGAGGCTGTTTCGGCCTCAATGCCTGCATGGTTTCGAAGCCACGGGTACACAACAGTTTCTGTCGGAAAAGTGTCTCATCACCCGGGTGGACTTGGTGGCAAAGACTGGAATGACTCTAACGAACTAGAAATGCCAGAGTCGTGGAATCGTCACCTTCTGCCTGCCGGAGAGTGGCAGCACCCTCGTGGATGGATGCATGGACTTGCCAACGGTGAAATCAGAAGTAATGCCAAAGACATGAATGTTTTTCAGTCTGTTGAAGGACCAGACTCGATGTATCCAGATGGCATCTCAGTTAGCGAAGGCGTCCGTCAACTGTCTGAACTTGCAGCTGCAGGAAAACCATTCTTTCTCGCGATTGGAATCCTTCGGCCACACTTACCGTTTGGTGCTCCGGCAAAGTATCTCAGACCTTATAGCGATGTGGTACTGCCACCCATCCCCCATCCCGAGAAACCCCATTGGCAGACGACATGGCATAAGTCTGGTGAGTTCATGAAATACAATCGCTGGGAACGAGATCCCAACAAGGATGCTGACTTTGCAGTTGAAGTCAGAAAGCATTACGCAGCCTGTGTGAGCTATGCAGATGCTTCTGTTGGAAAGATTATGAAAGCACTGAAGGCAAGCGCTGCCGAGAGCAATACTGTTGTCGTGTTGTGGGGCGATCATGGCTGGCATCTTGGTGAGCATGCAGTGTGGGGAAAGCACACTCTTTTTGAAGAATCACTACGGTCACCCTTAATTATTTCAAAGCCGGGAATGACAATGCCCGGCGCAGTGACTGATGCAGTGGTGGAAACGCTTGATGTCTTTCCGACGTTATGTGAACTGGCAAAAGTTTCCATGCCGGTTTTTGTTCAGGGACGATCTTTGGTGCCGTTCTTTGAGTCACCAGAAGAGATCGGGCATGCAGCGATCTCATACTCAGGCAAGCGGCAGACTATTCGAACCAAACGATATCGACTCATTGATCATATGAATGGATATGTTGAACTGTATGATCACGCTGGTCAGGCAGAAACAGAAAATGTTGCCGAAGCTAATCCGGGTATTGTGCAAAAGTTGAAAAAGCAGCTTTTGGACAGGCTGGGCAGTACTTGAGTATGAAGACCCTTTAAGAACCGGGCTGTTATTTCGAAAGAGATTGGCAACTAGCCTCGTTGCGATTTTGCACGAAACCGACGGGTCTCGCCACCAGATGTCGTCTTATTGAATTTAGCTTCGTGCTTGGTGATACGGCCATGCGTTCGGCGACGCCATAATTTAAAAGAGCTTGGTTTGAGTTCGTGACGCATCAACTTGATGACTTCACCGGGCAAAATGCCGAACTGTTCCTTGATTGCATCAAAACTAGTCCTGTCTTCCCACGCCATCATGATAATGCGATCAATATCTGCTTGAGTGCGGTTATGTGTTGATTCGTGCACAGCGGATCCTCGACGATAGTACGTGGAAGCCTTATTTAGAGGTGGACTGTGAGGTAGTGCCCACCTCAAAATGATAGACACCAACTGTGTGGTGATAAGGTAGTGTGGCTTCAGTCCAGAAATTTCTGAATTTAACCCATCATTAAGAACGGCTGCATGTATGAATCATAAGCCAACAGACATTTATCCCATTTCTTTCGAGTATGGCTTTTTGCCAGTTGAGATGCGGATGCCACTCAAATTTGGCAGTGAATCGGTTTCCCATGTCAACTGTCTCCGAGTTGCTGCGGAGGTAGTGAACTCAGCAGGGCAGTGTGGCAAAGGCTGGGGCGAGACTCCACTTTCAGTCACGTGGGCGTGGCCAAGTGCAACACTTTCGTATGACGAGCGATACGACACGATGGTTGCATTCTGCGAGTGTGCTGCCCAGGCATTTGTGGAAGTGAATAAATCTGGTCATCCAATGGAAATTGGTTATGCATTTTTGGAAGATCGCCTGCCAGCAGTTCTTGCAGCATTCAATCATAATTATCCAGCAGAACCCATGCCGTATCTCGCGGCACTGATTGTTCTGAGTGCCTTCGACATTGCTGTGCATGATGCATATGGCAATCTTCATCAGATTGATATCTATGATACCTACAACAGTGAGTATATGGCTCACGATCTCAGTTACTATTTTCGTTCGAGTGCGGAAGCCGATCGATTCAAGGGAATGTTTCCGAATGACTTTTTAGAATCACAGCCGTCCATCAAGGTGCCTGTCTGGCATCTTGTTGGAGGGCTCGATCCACTCGAGGAGAGCGACAAAAAAGAGAGTGATCCAAAGGATGGATACCCCGTTGCATTGACTGAATGGATCAAATCAGATGGTCTTAAGTGCCTCAAAATAAAACTCAAAGGCACAGATGCACAGTGGGATTATGAGCGAATAGTAAAAGTTGGGGCAATTGCCATAGCTTCTGGTGTCGATGCACTTTCGGTTGATTTTAATTGCACTGTCAAAAATCCAGGCTATGTCAATTCGATTTTAGACCGATTGAAAGATGAGCAAAAAGAAATATTTGATCTAATTCTTTATGTTGAACAGCCCTTTCCATACGATCTTGAGGCTAATCAAATCGATGTCTCCTCACTTTCATCGAGAAAACCACTGTTTCTCGATGAAAGTGCCCACGACTGGAAATTTGTTGAACTTGGTCGTCAGCTTGGGTGGACAGGTGTTGCCCTGAAGACATGTAAGACGCAGACCGGAGCCCTACTAAGTTTGTGTTGGGCCAAATCGCACGACATGCCTTTAATGGTTCAGGACCTTACAAACCCGATGCTCGCACAAATTCCACATGTTCGACTTGCCGCGCATGCAGGCACGATTCGGGGGGTCGAGTCCAACGGAATGCAATTCTATCCGGCTGCTTCAGCGCCGGAGCAACGGATTCACCCGGGCATCTACCAACGGCGGAATGGAGAGCTTAACCTTTCAACGCTGAGCGGAAACGGGTTTGGGTATCGTTTGGCCGAAATCGAGCGGCAGCTTCCATCCTTTGCGAAAATAACGAAAAAGTGGTGAAAACTAGGTGGAATCATGGTTTTTCGTGTGACGCAAGCAGAGCCACTCTCCCAAAAAATGGGGGGGTGTTTGCGTTGCGCAAATTGCATTGAAAAATTAAGAGTAACGACTTAGTTTTTATGTATTACCCAGTTCAGTTTTGATGTCTTTCCTAAACAGGTGGTTCTCAGGAAATGAAGAATATGAAACGGCACGGATTTACTCTTATTGAGCTTCTTGTCGTAATTGCCATCATCGGTGTTCTTGTCGGCCTTTTACTTCCCGCGGTGCAGATGGCTCGTGAGGCAGCAAGGCGTATGTCGTGTGGGAATAATCTCAAACAGATTGGCCTCGCGCTTCATAATTACGAAACGTCTCACAGACATTTTCCACCCGGATATAACGATGTGCTTCCGAATGCGTTTTTTATTAGTAATGGCGTATCACCTTATGCAAAAATCTGGCAAGGTGAGGATATTACTGCTTGGTCATGGAGTAGTTATATCTTGCCTTTCATGGAAGCAGATGTTGCTGGGAATTTTGATAGTGCAGTTGCACCGTGGAATTATTTCGCAGCCAATAGCATTTCTTTGAATGTTCTCCAGCAGCCGATCTCCGGTTTCATGTGTCCGTCAGACTATGCCGGAGAAGATGTAAATATGGGGGACGAGAGAGATACTTGGTTGACTGGGCCGCCGCCAGAAATCCAACCACCAAATCCAGGGCCACCGGCACCAGGGCATTCAGGCGCAACGAAGGTGCTTAGTGCACGTTCGAACTACGTTGGAAATAACACATGGTTTGGATGGTATAACCGAGGTCGTTTTGTTGGTGCTGACTCTGGGAAGGCAAACCAATATGGAAACACAGAGCGTCCCAGTAATTCAGGAATATTCTGGCGAGATTCAAAGCTGAAGATCAGCCAGATACCAGACGGCCTTTCAAAGACGATCATGATAGGTGAACGTTCGACAGCAAGTGGGCAAGCAGCCTTGATCTACCTCACGCAGACTAGCTCTGAAGCGCAGACGATAGAACGTACGCTTGGGACTGCGAACGCTCGTTTGAATACTCCACCGGACTCTTCTGGGAATGCTACCGAGGAGGGACGCTCGGGATATTCGTCTGACCATGGTGGTGTGATACAGTTCCTCTACTGCGATGGCTCAGTACACCAAATTCAGGATTCAATCGAGCACGATTCAACCGCACAGTGGAGGTCGAAGGCAGCTTTTTTGAATGAAAAAGTTTTTGAAAAGCTTTGCAGTCGACAGGACGGGAGATGGTAGTTGCAGAAGAGTTTGGTTTTCTCACAGAAGAAGTAAGTGAGTCTCTGGCTTTGGTCTACCAGGCTAAGGATTGAAATAAAAGTTGACTGAGAGAATATGATTGCTCAGATCAGCTCCGTCCTCTGGAACGTCAATTTGCTGGTAGAGATATCCGATTTCAGTTCTCCAGGGACTTCGCTTGTGTGGAACACGTCCCATGCCAACAAACACCCGGTTCTGGTTGTAACCAGTTACCGCTCCCCAATCGGTATCGCGAAGATGAAAAAATATTTCATCCCAGGCTACCCAGAGGAGGTCCGGGTGATGCTCGAGTGGCTTCTGTGCTCGTACAAGCTGTCGAAAACGCCAGCCAACTTGAGCCCCGGCTGAGACAAACCGCTGTTCAAGTCGGCTGCGAAATTGGAGTGAAACATCACCTCGTTGTCGTGTGGTTATCCATTGCTGCCAGAATCGGTTTTCATGAATGTCAAACCCTGGGATGCGTTCGCCGATCCACGCATAGCCAGCCCAGATAGAATTTTCGTCATTCAGTCTCTTTCCAATACCCGGACGAATGATTCCTTGAGTAAAGAGAAATTCATCACCAGAGTATCGCCAATGGGCATCAAGCCACCAGAGGCTGTTGTCGCTTTGGATTCGTGGGCCATTCAATTCACCCTGTGAAAAGTAAGCCGTCCAGATGCCCTCATCTACAAGTGCCTGGCCACATGCTGAAGGCCCCGCGGTGCATAGGAAAAAGAGAAGTGTGCGGGAAAACCAATTCAGCGTAGAGGAGGGTGCGGTCTTCATACGACAAAACATCGAACTTTATGTCCATGGAACTATCCGTGAGAAGTCCTATAGGTTCTGTTAGTAAGAATCGGCACAAAAGAGTAACTCAATGACAATCATGGAATGTGGTGCTCTGCGGCCTGCAGCGAGGCCTGCAAAGAAGGGTAGTCTCGGAGACTATGGTGTACTTTGCCGTCCCATGATTCGGTGAGCCAGGAGCCTGCTTCACTAAGAACATGCTCACTCGCCGTCGATTGCTGCTGCGATCGACTCCAGGTTCCGTTGATGCAGGAAGAGGAATGGAAATGCCGCCCGAACGAATACTGCCGCTACTGCAGTGACGCAGTAAGCTTTCGCAATATTCTTACCTTGCAGTTTCAGCAACAGGTCCGGTCGGAACGATGGTAAATGGCAAAACTGTTTCTGCCGTAGTTCCTGCGTGCGTATCTGTCACGGTTAAAACGAGCTGGTGGTCACCGGGCAGAAGATTGTTTGGAAGATTTACAAAAAAGCGAGCAAAATAATCACGACGAACGGAGGCACAAACCTCCACAAGGGGAGGGAGTGACCAGCTGTGGAGTCGATTTCCAACAGCATCATCAAGCCGTAGAGTCGTTTCAATGCTGGTTTCGAATCCTTCATCAGATTTGCTTGATTCAATTCCAGTCAGCTCAAAGTAAACGATGACTTCGCTGCCAGCGCAGAGTTCGTCTTGCGGAAACTCTTCAACCATTCCCCAGCCAAGTACTTTCTGAGCAAGACATGGCCTGTGGATCGTTAGAGGTGTTTGCTCGATTAGTGAAGTACCTGCGGTGGTATCTTCAGGTAAAACGATCTTTGAAGCCTCTGGCAATTCTGTCGATAGTGTCTGATCAGACGGTACTGAGGTAGCCGTTTCTTGGAGGGAAGAATGCTCCGGTGAAGCGATAATAACCACGCTGTCATAAGAGGTGTCTATTTCTTCTTCAAACGCCTCACTTGTGGTTTCAGAAGGAGCGGGCTGTGTTGGTTCCACCGGTTCCTGAAGAGCTGTCATATCGGTATTGTCTTCTTCAACCGACGAAAGGTCTGAAATGCTGTCCTCAGTGTTTAGCACGATGTCTGTAGTGCCTTGTTCTGTCGTGTCTAAATAGAGAGCCGGTGCTGCCTCTGTCGCTCGAAGGGTGTTGAGCGTGGCAGTGAACTCTTCAATGACAACCGGCCAATCAGCCTGTGGAGTCATTTCAAGTGTTTCAACGAGTGCTGCTTTTGATGCCGTATCGAGACTATTTGTTGCAGAAAGCGTACTAACAGCTGTTTCTATATCGAGAGAGATGTCATGTGACTCATGCATTCCAAACTCACCCTCGTCGATATAGGTTGGAGAGTCAGGAGTTTCTGGCGTGTACGAAGCAGTGGCGGCCTCGTCAGCAGGTATCTTTGTCGATGTGTTAGCTTCTACGTCACTGAGAACAGTAAGTTGTGATACTGCGGCAGCCTGCTCAATACTGTCCCGAAGTGCTTCCCGCATTGTGATGGCAGAACTGCAGCCAGTTGTTATCCCGATACTGAGAATGAGCAGCGGAATGTGTAGCCAGAACCCGCATAGACAATTGCTAGGAGAATCTGCTTGCGGGGCAGGGCGTTCAATGAGAATCGTTTGGTATGATCGGTGCATATCGTTCTGAACCGAGGGGTGCAACCATCCTTCGAACGGCAACTCGCTGTTTTGTGCGACAGCGGCAGCCGCAAGAAGACATTTCGACGGAGAATGTAGAACTTTTTTTGGCCCCGGAGCAAGTCCAGCATTCTCAGGTAATGACGACGCGGCAGACCGCTGGTACACTCTGCCTGGCTGACTTCTTTTGCCCATCTTTAACTGTTGTGTAGGGCCCGTTTCATGTCGCAAGCAAAATCATCCACCGTCGCACCAGTAGTTCTTCGGGGTGATCTCCCGCCGACGGGTTGGACGCATCGCCATTTACTCGACTTAGAAGAGCTTTCGGCTGAAGAGATCAGCTTGATTCTTGACACTGCGGTCATGTGCAAAGAGGCCACGCAAGGATGTCGCAAAAAGATCGATGTTCTTTCGGGTGCTGCTATTGTGAATCTGTTCTTTGAAAACTCTACTCGAACAAAAACAAGTTTTTCTTTAGCTGCTCGTCGTCTGGGAGCAGATGTTATCGACTTTTCAGCTTCGACGAGTAGTTTGTCCAAAGGCGAATCGTTTATCGATACTGCCAAAAATCTTGAGGCCATGGGAGTCGATGCGGTAGTCGTCCGGCACGGAACGCCCGGAACACCGCATCTCCTTGCCTCCCATCTTGATGTCGGTGTTATCAATGCTGGAGACGGACCACATGCACACCCTACTCAAGGACTTTTGGACATCTTTTCAATTCGCGAACGCCTTGGTGATCTTAAAGGGCTTACGGTTGGTCTGGTTGGTGATATTGCGCACAGCCGAACGGCACGGTCGAATCTTTGGGGCCTCACCAAACTTGGTGCGAAAGTGATTCTTTGTGGGCCACCCACACTTGTTTCTGATGGTTGGCAAGAGTTTGGAGTAGAGGTCTCACATGATCTTGATGCCATTTTGCCACGATGTGACGTTCTCAATCTTTTGCGAATACAGTTTGAGCGACAAAAAACACGACCGTTTCCCTCAGTCCGAGAATATGCCCATTTATACGCCATGAACCGCGATCGTCTTCGTCGTGCGAAAGATGATTTGGTGATTCTGGCACCGGGCCCCATTAATCGTGGTGTTGAGGTGACTGCTGATGTAGCCGATTGTCCTCAGTCACTTATTTTAGATCAAGTTACAAATGGCCTGGCCGTACGGATGGCAGTACTTTGGCTCATCTGTGGATCGCAGAGAAACAGAATCAAAATAGATTCTTTAGAAAACAAGGGGCAGAAGTAATGGCATCCATGTTAATTCGTGGTGGACGGGTAGTAGATCCAGATCAGGGAATTGATCGAGTAGACGATCTGCTCATTCGTGATGGCTTAATTATGTCCATTGGTCACGAAGGCAGTCAGCCGCTCGGGAAAGTTGATGAGACGATTGATGCCCATGGGCTTATCGTCACACCTGGACTGATTGACATGCATGTGCATCTTCGTGAACCTGGCCGTGAAGAGGATGAAACCATCGAGACAGGTACAAGAGCAGCGTTGGCGGGTGGATTCACAAGTGTTGCCTGTATACCCAACACCGAGCCACCGATTGATACTCAGGCAAACGTAGAGTTTATTCGTCAGAAGGCGTCACGAGCAGATACATGCAATGTGTTTGTTGTGGCGTGTGTAAGCCGTGAACGAGATGGGAAAGAACTTGCCGAAATTGGTCAGTTGGTTGAAGCTGGAGCCGTTGCTTTTAGCGACGACGGATCACCTGTTTACGATGCTGAGTTGATGCGACGGGCTTTTGAGTACTGTCGAATGT
>CBFIHW010000063.1:0-15686 GCA_965662325.1 uncultured Pirellulales bacterium
TTCCAAGCATTTTTGAAATGTTGTAAACCTCAAACTAGCCTGTTTGGGCGAGATCTTGGGCTTGCTTCGCCGCAATGAATTCTTGGGATTCAATATCGATACCAAAATGATCCCGATAACGTTTTATACGCAGATTGGTAAATTTATCGTAATATTCTCCAATCACTTTATTTGTCAGTGTTGGAAGACGAAGGATTGATTCCCGATGATTTGCTGGCAAATCCAAATAATTCTCAGGCAAATAGCCTTTTGATTGGCATAAGAAAAAAAGCTCTGTTCCTGGATAAGGATAGAAAACAAAGTAACTGAAATCGAGAACATCAAGCTCTTCTGCAAGATCATACGTCATCTGCAAGTCAGATGGTGTTTCCTCTGGCAACCCCAACATGAAATTCGCCGTGAGGGATATCCCTGCCGACCGCGTCCAGTCAAACACATCAAGAAACTGCTGGTTTGTGACAGGCCGCTTCATCACCTCATGACGAATGCGTTCACTCCCAGATTCAACACCATATGTAATCTGTGAACAGCCAGCTCCAGCAAGTTCAATCAGCAATTGTTGATTCACTGTTTCAACTCTTGCGTGAAGTGAAAATGGTGCCCCTATTTCTTCCCTGTAAGTTGAGCAAAATTCTTTGACCCATGTAGGGTGGATTGTAAATGTATCATCAAGAAAGATAACGTATGAAAGCTTTCCAGACTGCTTGAGTTGCCGGAGTTCAGCCATGACATTGTCGATCGATCGCCTGCGACCATATGCAGTCTCGGCTCCACGATAGAGCTGGTTATACATTCGCGCGCCGCAATACGTGCAAGGAAACGGACAGCCTCGCTGCGTGGTTATGTGACAAACACCCTGGTGCTCATCAAGATGGTCTCGTGCAACAAATGGCAAACTGTCGATTGGTGAATATGGTGGCCTCAGAGCAGGACGCTCACCTACCTTTTCTTGAATATTTCTTATTCCTGCTACGGATCCTCCAGATTCAATAGCATGAACAAGATCGAGCATTGCCGTCTCTCCTTCACCGATACAGGCATAGTCGATACCATCAGTCTGCAACACGTCATCAGCCGAAAACGTTGGATGTAAACCACCAGCAACGACAGGTATTTCGAAGCAGTCTCGCAGGTCATGAGCCAACTGACGTGCTCTTAACCACTGACGGGTAGTGAGTGACAGCCCAATTAATTCCGCTCCACAAGAACGAACATACTCAGCCACATCGTTCGATGTGTGATCTAAGGTCATCCGAAAGAAATGAACGCTATGTCCATGCTGACGGAGCACAGAGGCCAAAAAGGCTGGGCCAACCGAGGCGACAGCCCACGAACGCTCAGTGTCGACTTCAATGAATAATACTCTCACCGAGAATGGCTCTCTTGAATTACATTTATGAAAATAAGAACTTTTTTCATTAAAAAATAGTTTCCCTTATCCTAAAACACTGTTCGTGATTCTCAAACAATAAAACAGGATGAACCCCCCGAAATAATCACATTTAAAAATCATTATCAAGAGTATTTGATGGTATCTCACATGATTTTCAATCAAAACTTCCAAGGCTATCCGTGCAATTTTTATATCAATCCAAGACGACTGGTTGATATGGAACTTTGATCAAGAACCTGATGCTTTACGCTACCTTTAATCTCGTTGGCCCACATCCCGAAAGAACCAAAGCAGCACATGTCTAGCCACTCGCCTGAAGCTTCACACAATTGATCCAAGCTGCTTTCTCGGCACTTTGTTTCAACTGGTGTACTCGAATTACAGATCTCTGTCTTTGCTTATTAAATATTGACTCAAGCCGTAAAGCGAGTAATTCATTAGCATTTTTTGTAGCACAGTACGCCGAAGCTCACTTCGATCTTTATTAACTCGATTGAAGATGTGGGGATTCAGCAATAGTGCATGGCTTGCACAACACTTGAAATCACGCATTATTCCTTTTAAAAGCACAAAATACGCACCACAATTCGACGTATTCTTTATTAATGAAAGCTCATTGTCCCAGCCACTAACAAATAGTTGCTGGCATACGTTCCAGGACACTTAATTTCCTTAAAAGAACAGTCTTTGCTAGACTGCACCAAGCGAAACTACAAACCACAATGGTGATCGCATTTCTCTACAAACCTGTTATTGAGAGCTCCGACAATGGGACAGCCCGCAGCACGACTGGGAGATCAGGCACTACAAGCAGCACCGCACTGCCATGCTCCAATTCACCCACCTGCACCAGTCCCAACACCTGTGCCACATCCCGCCCTGCCACTGGCAATTATTTCTGGGGCTCCAACTGTTATGATTGCGAATCAGCCAGCAGCTAGGATAACGGATCAGACAATGATATGTCTTCTTCCTTCCTGTATTCCTGGTGGCCCAGGAGTTATCGACAAGGGCTCAGCGACTGTAATCATTGCCAATATGCCGGCTGCCCGCGTTGGTGATTCAACCCTTCATGCGACATGCATTGCACCAATTCCAAGTCCCACAGGCACAATCTTGCCACCAGGTGCCCCCACCGTTTTAATCGGTTGATTACGGCCAAAAGGTACGATGCAACTTTCTCACTTTGAACTTTTGAAACCGGTATGTCCTGTCTGTCGTGCACAAACGCGTGAGCCAAAGCAACTCATTCTCAACACGTTGGTTCGACAAGACACGAACAACATTATTGAGGGAATTCTCTGCTGCCCGGAGCCAGCGTGTCGCCATGAATTTCCTATTCTTGACGGCATACCTGTTATCGTTCCTCAGCTACGTCCTATTGTCTCCGGATGGATTGATCGAATTCGTGCACGTGACAGTTTCTCTGAAAGTCTTGAGAGTCTACTTGGCGATTGCTGCGGATCTGGTTCTGGTTTCGATGACGAACGACAACGACGATCGTCATATACGTGGGACCACTGGGGAGAATTTGATCCAGCTATTAACAAGTCGGTTGGGCAAATCACATCTCCTGGAGCCATCGCTCGTTTGCTTAAACAAGGGATCGATTTATTTCCAAAGAAACTATCTACTGCGAGTGGTCCGGGGCTCGATATGGGATGCGCTGTAGGCCGCACTACCTACGAATTGGCGGATCATCTTCAACGACCTGTTGTTGGGATCGACCTCGATATATCTCTGCTACGAAGGGCTCAACAAATCCATGCGAGTGGTATTGTTGAATACCCACTACGAAGGACAGGCCTTGCTTACGACCGACACACGTTCTCCGTGGCTGACCAATATTCACAAACCGTAAAAGCAAACATTGACTTTTGGTGTTGTGATGTGACTGCTCTTCCTTTCAGTGACAATCTATTTTCCTTTACTTCCAGTCTCAATGTACTCGATTGTGTGCACTCCCCACTCACTGCACTTCAGGAAATCGAACGGACTCTAGAACCTACTGGACGATGCGTTCTCGCCAGTCCTTATGATTGGTCTACTTCAGCAACACCAACCGAAGCTTGGATTGGCGGACATTCTCAAAGAACTGACACAAAAGGGTCCCCTGCAACGATCATTCGTCAGTTATTAAACTCTAAAGAACATCCGGCATCTTTACACAACATGCATCTGGTGAACGACATGAAAAATGCATCATGGCAGGTCCGACTCCACGAACGGGCCACAATGAATTATTCATGTGACATGCTTGCTATTGAAAAACTGCGGCAAACAAACAAGTAGCGGTATCTATTGAATTATTTCTGAATGCCAAAGCTCACAACATCTTAGAATAGAAAAAATAGACTATAGACACTTCAATTTTGAAGCTCCGTAAAATTTAAGCAATAATTTCTTACCCACTGATGTTTTTAAGTTTCTTTCCAGATATTTTCACCCGACGCAATCGAAAAACCTAACTCAAGTAATTTTTTGAGATGGGCGGATGATTCTGTTGGCTCTCTTCTTTCGGCAGCCAAACGAATAGCACCAGTCACTGCAAGCCCCGCAAAATGTGGCTCTGGTGGCAATGGATCAAGGTGCGGCGGTGCGATTGATTCTCCAGCTAAAAAAGCGGCTAAGGCAGCGCAACCCGCTGGACATGCCAAACCAATTTCGGTGGATGACGCTTCTGCAGCGTAGGCCTTTTTTTGCTCCGGCGCAGTCACCCATGCTTCCGCACAGACAAGAGCCGGCATTTCGTGATCAGTCGGACCACCACCAGATTCTCCTCTTGCAGCACAACATGCCCACCAAACAGCCCCTCGACGAGTAAGGGCCTGTGCAAGAACACTACAAGCATCATTTAGCAGTCCCGATTCGGTCATCATCCGAGCAGTTTCAACAACAGAACCACCTGGCAGTTCATCTTCCGCTGTCTTCAAGAAAGAAAGAGCCTCGTCTTCGAGTGCTAGCTTTGCGAGTCGACTGCGCGATGCTTCTTTCGTTGGAAAGTGATCGAGTGTTACTATCTGCATATGTATACTCCACCGCTTCTAAATGACTATTAGCCTATCTTTATGATTGCGCCTGACTGAGTCAGAGCTGTGGTTCCCTTGATAGAGGTTGTCAGCCCCTCAACACTCGCCGAAGTGTTCCCCTTCACACTGACTGTCGTTCCCTTGATGTTGATGCCACTGGGACCAATTTCAATCGAATTGCTACCAACTTTTAATGTTATTGATTGCGTACCTTCAATTGTCCATGAAGTAGCCTTCATAGACCCACTGCCACTATTTACACTCAGAGTATGATCACCTGACTTGACGGTGAGCGAATGGCCATCGCCCACTTCAATTACCTGACCTTTTCCGACCGTAATTGCCTGTTTTCCCTTTGTTACCTCATAGGTCGCATCACCTTGTTTCACAGTGTATGTCTCGTCACCTGTCGAGACTGTTGTCTGATTGTCTTTGTACACGGTCATGGAGCGAGTGCCATCGTCACAGCCATCTGAACCAATCTCTTCGGTCAGGTTATTGTAAACCTTGACTGACCTGTCACCCTTATCTTTTGTATCAAATCCTACTTCTACGGAGTCATCGTTTTCGACAACACGAGTAAAATCTTTTTGTGCATGAAAAGTAACCATTTCCGAGTCTTTGGTATCGTCGAAAATGAGTTGATTTGCCTGATCCTCTTGACCATCTTTCGTACTTCTTGTCTGAATTCCACTCTGAGCAGCACTATCTGGCAAGGTAAATGGCGGCTTGTTTGTTCCGTTGTAAACCACTCCAGTGACAAGCGGTCGATTTGGGTTGTTATCCAAATGCGATACAACAACTTCCATGCCAACTCTCGGAAGGAATTGTGAACCGAATTGTGGTCCAGCTAATGACTGGGAAACACGAATCCAACAAGAAGACTGCTCATTTTTTTCACCATATCGATCCCAATAAAACTGAACCTTAATACGTCCATATTCATCTGTATAAATTTCTTCACCAGATGGACCGACCACCAACGCTGTCTGCACTGTTCCAGAAGGCCATGGGGTGGACTGAGGCACTCTGGCCACAGTCTCAGAAGGAACGCACTCGAAAGTATTTTCATAACTAAAAGCCACTTCTGACTCGGGCGCAGTTCCGTAAACGCCTTTGTTACTCCCTCGATGGCTCACTTTTATCAGCAGATATTTCTTTCCTTTTTCTGAAGAATTTGGATGTTCTCCTATTTTGAATGTATACCCCGGTGAAAAGGATCGGCACGAACTTTTTCCACTCGCTACATCTGAAAGTAATTCAGCTGCTTCAATCCGATATTTCCCGAGTGATTCACCATCAGACTTTTTGATATAGTCACCAGGGTAATCAAACAGTTCGGCATTGGAGGCCGATGGATAAGGAGACTTCCCTTTTGAAGTCACCAGTAGATCTGTGGACGGATCTTCGAAATTATAGTCTGTTTGCACAAACTTCCCGGAACGAAACGAGTGGTCGTGTTTCCACGTTATCAACTGACCAGGTTCATCGGGAGACGAAAAGTCTTGAATGGCCTCAACCTGTCCATCGTCGCAATCCGTGAATGCCGAGTTTGAATCTGCGATCACCATTGACAGACTATTTTTTGCATGCTCGAAGAAGTAAGTCATGCCTGCAAACTCCATGAGACGGCTCACAAACGCGAGATCGGTCTCCTGGTATTGAACGCAATACTCCCATGGCGAATATGACTCACTCAGTTTTTTTGAAACTGTCAATTCAGAACAGTCGCCCAGAACTGCTGAAAGTATGTCTGGCGTCGACTTTTCCTGAAAAATTTTACAGTCACTTGTTAGCGATGTAAACCAAAGTGATGGAACAACTACAAGGTTCCACATAGTAAGTTTTTCATTACGCCCGGCCCAAGAGAATTGCTTTACGTATCCAGTGAACCAACGAGCTTTCCCACTGCCGTTATCTACTCGAAAGCTTACTTTTTTTCCAACAATCTTTGTGTCATCAATTTGATCTTCGACACTGAGACACGTCAGCTCAAAATGAAAAAGGCCACTGAGAGTTTCTTGACCCTTGAATGACTCCAGCAAAAGTGCATCTTTGCCAAGCGGTGTTTCAATCGCGAGAGGTTCGTCATCTTGCGTGTATTTGCTCATATCCCGCCCTTACTACGACGACTTTTCGCCTATTGCGTAAGAGTCAGTAACCTTACCCTTACTCTTACCCAGCGTATCGTACTTCGTATACGTCCATGTTACTTTTGTATACGAAAGCTTGACACATTCGCATGGAAGTATCCGGCCCTCCTGATCCGTCTCGACCAGGTCATAATTTGTAACGATAACGTTTTCTAGTTCGTAGGCGAGGTACGGCTCCGCAGAACCGTCCACAATCGTACATAATTCTATGGTGACCTTGGGTAGCAATTGACCTGTTGCACAAGCCTTCTTGACCTTGACACTCGCGCTATCTAGATCCTTCACTACCAGAGCATCACCAAGACAGGTCGCCCCAGCCGTTCGTTCCCTTTGCTGAAAACCACCGGTACTATGAGTTATTGGTGCCGATAGCCCATGACAAATGCTCCAACCAGAGTGATTGGCATCCGTTGCTTCACCTTCAAAGTCTCCAATCTTAACAAAACCTGTACCGATTTTTGTGGTTCGTTCAGTTTGTTGTTGCTTGCCAGACATCAATCTTCTCCTGAGTTCTTGCCCGTTTACCCTACCGCCCCGGAGTTGCATCCGGGGCGGCGTTGGGGCAAGCAGCAGACAAATTCGTCTACAGTTAATTCCACTTAGGCTTTGTTTGCACCCATTTCATAGGACGCTTCGACATTACCCTTCTTGGAGCCGGTCTTATTATCGAACTCGGTATAGGTCTTCGTTATTTTCGTAAAGTTCATACTGATTTGCTCACTAGGCAAAGGCTCACCGGATGAGTTGCCATGACATGAATAGCCAGTGAAAACAACATTCTCGAGCTTCCAACTTAGATATGTATCGGTCTTACCACCTGTGGTAGTTGTAAACTCAATTTTTACTTCTTTGTTGAATTTGCCAAGAGCGCACGCCTCCATCAATTTTGGTGAAGACTTATCAAGCTGACGAACAAGGGTAATGTCACCGAGACTTGTTTCGCCCTTGGTTCGTTGCTGGTCAACCGCACCACTTGGGATTGACCGAAAAACTGGCAAAGAAGCCGAGTCGCAAATGATCCACTTTTGGTGATTGCTATCAGTTGCTTCTCCTTCAATATCCTTGCACTGTACGTAGAGTGCCATTTTCTTTCCTTTCAAGCAGTGAGTCGATTTCGAGATTTAAAATCTTGTGAAAAACAACATGTTTTTCACGTATCAGACAGCGTGAGTGACCCACCGGATTCTCTCGCCGCCTTAATATTATCTTGAGTATGCACAATTTCTTGCGGAACTAAATCTTTTTTTTAAAAAAAGGTTAGGTAATTTCGTACTCGAAATCTCCCTTTTCTGAGTCCCATCGCACGGTAACACCTACAACAATCTGTCCCTCAGCCAATTTTGCAAGAAGACGTGTTGAAAGTTCCGGTAGCATGGTGCCCGAAAGCACTCGATCGATGATGCGTGCTCCACTGTCAACCTCATTACAACGATCAATGACTGCCTTAACCACCTCTGGCTGCCATGAGAACTCCGCCTTATAAGACTCAAACACACGTCTTCCAATTGACTTGAGTTTCAACTCACAAATCATCCCAAGAATATCATCTGGAAGCGGATAGTACGGGATAACGGTCAGTCGTCCGAGAAATGCCGGCTTAAAATGCTTCAGGAGGTCATCGTGTAGAGCGTCGGCAAGCGCATCTGGCTCAGGTCGAGTCTCTGGATCATCACACAACTTCATGACCGTATCGGTTCCTGCATTTGTTGTCATGATGATGACAGAATTACGGAAATCTATATCTCTTCCTTCTCCATCTTTCATTTGCCCCTTATCAAAGACCTGATAGAAGATATCCTGCACCCCCGGGTGTGCTTTCTCCATTTCATCGAGCAATATCACCCCATACGGCCTTCGTCGCACTGCTTCGGTTAGGACGCCACCTTCCCCATACCCAACATACCCCGGAGGAGAGCCCATGAGCAGCGACACCTTATGCTCTTCTTTGAACTCACTCATATTTATGGTTGTCATGTTTGACTCATCACCAAAAAGGAGTTCGGTAAGAGCTAATGCCGTTTCAGTTTTTCCAACACCACTCGTACCAGCTAACAAAAATACTCCTGTTGGCCTTTTCGGATCGGTTAGTCCCGCTCGACTTGTGCGAATTCGCTCAGCGATCACTTCGAGTGCATGAGACTGCCCAACAACCCGTTCTTCGAGTTTTGATTTAAGGTCAAGGACACCCTGAATCTCATCTGAGACCATTTTCCCAACGGGGATACCTGTCCAACCCGCAATGACCTCAGCAATTGCCTGTTGATCGACACAAGGGCTTACCAACGGCGTTTCGCCCTGCACTTCTTTGAGCTGCTTTTCTAATGACTGCAGTGTTTGACGACGAGTTGTGGCATCCTGCTCTGACAATTGTGACTCATCTTTTTCATCTAATGCCGCAAGAATTGTCGCACGTTCTGCCTGGATCTGTTCAACAAGCCTCGTTTCTTCATCAAATTTTGCTTTGAGAACAGCGAGTGATTTTTCAAATTCAGTTTTGCGGACACCCAGTTCCTGAAGCGCCTCGGAATGGTCTGCACCTGTACTCTGTTCTCTTTCAAGGAGATTCATTTCGACTGCAATTGCATCGATACTTCTCGCTGAGTCTTCAATCGCAGGAGGCGTAGAGGAATGACCAATCGCCACCTTTGCACATGCTGTATCGAGCAGACTGACACCTTTATCCGGTAATTGCCGAGCAGGGATATATCGTCGTGATAATTTGACAGCATCAACAACTGCTTCGTCTAACACTGTCACTTTATGGTGCGACTCAAGTGTAGCGACAATGCCACGAAGCATTCTGCAAGCAATACCATCAGTCGGCTCTTCCACCTTCACGACCTGAAATCGCCGGGCGAGAGCTGCGTCTTTCTCAAAATATTTTTTATATTCTGCCCATGTTGTTGCTGCTACTGTTCGCAATTCGCCTCTGGCCAAAGCTGGTTTGAGAAGATTTGCAGCGTCACCCTGCCCCGCCTGGCCACCCGCGCCAATCATGGTATGAGCTTCATCAATAAAGAGAATGATCGGTGTCGGTGACTTTTTCACCTCATCAATAACACCCTTCAAACGATTCTCAAACTCCCCTTTTACACCTGCGCCAGCCTGCAATAAACCAAGATCCAATGTCCGGATCTGAACATTCTTCAAAGGCTCTGGCACATCACCGGAGGCAATCCGCTGAGCAAAACCTTCAACAACAGCAGTTTTTCCTACACCGGCCTCACCTGTCAGAATCGGGTTATTTTGTCGTCTCCTCGTCAGAATATCCACAATCTGACGGACCTCTGCTTCACGACCCAACACAGGATCAATACCACCAGCTTTTGCTTTTGCTGTGAGGTCAATTGTAAACTGATCTAAGCCGGGTGTTTTCGTCGGCCCTTTCCTTTCGCCTGATGAAGAACTTCCATCAACACCCTCACTGTCACCAGACGCCCCCCCGGGCATATAGTCCGATTCCGTTGAACGCGAAAACACCCGTGGGGCTTCACGAACCAACACCTCTGGAGCAATACGTCGAAATTCATCCGAAGAAGCAACTGCTCGCTGGGATAAAGCCTCATTTGAAAGTAGAGCCAATAATAGCCAAGCCCCGCGAACACGGCTTTCATTGTGGTCGACACTCGAAAGAAGCCAAGCTTCTTTAATCAAGTCGCAGACCTCTGGAGACAAGAGTGGCGGTCGCGCATTACCAGTTTTAAATCGGTCGATAGATTTTGTCAGATCTGCTAAGAGATTTCCCTGATCAATTTCAAAATGTTTGAGCAGCAAACAAATATCATTCCCTGGCTGCTCCAAAAGTTTTACTAACCAGTGTTCTATTTCAACATTATAATTCGTTCGCGACAAACAAAGACCAGCGGCACCCTCAAGCGACCTCTGGCAGACTGGGTTCAGTTTTCCAATGAGTGACTTTAGATCAAGACCAGCCATATCTAGAAACCTTTAATGTGAAAAAATACGCCACGTGCATCACTGAAAGCCCGTTCACATTTTTTTAACGATAGAAAATACTAGATGTGACCGGCAATGCATTGCCTCGAAACTACACGTGAGATTACCTTATTTTTCAGGTTTTTAAAGACTCTGCTATAAAACACCGGTCATAAGAATTCACTGAGAATCTTGTTCGTTTGATACCAAAACAAGTCTTTTCCTACGAGGTGATTTGGAATGACGTCTCGTCGCGATCACTCTCAAACTCTGCGTGACCTGGTAACCACGTGGACCACCCAAGTCTTGGGCACAGAGGCACTTCTGGCTCCTGGGCAAAAAGTTGAACTGGTGGCACTTCTGCTGCTTTGAGAACCAATCGAATCTTAATTGAAAACTGTGCACCCGCTGCAAATCGAAGAAGATCACCCGCCGCTATGAGATCCGGCTGACCCGGGAGAAATCGACTGAACTTCTCTGCCCTTAACGGCCCAAGCCGTACCTCAAAAGCTGATGAGCTATCCCATACTCGGCTACCCGCAATCGCAGATTTGCCAAGAGCAGCATGACGGCCATGTGGATTACCCTGGCTTGCAAGCCGTGTACAGTCTTTCTTCCGTAGAACAAGCCAGTTGCCTACAAAAGGAATTATTTCAGCATTGACTGAAAAAACATCGCTGATCATTTTCTTCAGTGATTCTGCAGTTCGAGGCCGGCTGACCAGATTCCCAACATGGTAGTAAAGTACCTCATCAGGAACATTGAGACGATCTGCTAAACCAGGTGTTCCGATGCCGATAATTGCAGCAATACAAGCCGTTAATGGGTCTGACTCACCGACAAGATTGCTTGCACGCTTCCCAACACTGTGTGCTGATTTTTGGTATTCGTAGCCGACTGCCCCTCGATACTTTACCCATGAGCGGTAAAGCCTCACAGTAAAATGGTGAGTAAAAATATTGAGAAAATGTCGAAACGTTTGATCACGAAAGCGTCGTGAGCGTTCAACGACAAGTGTTGTGTAGTGTTGTGGTAATTTGCCAGTCGAACCAATCAGACCGAAACTTGATAGCTCAAGACGCACCATTTCATCGTCAGTTGTGAAGTCATGGTAATCTGTGCATTCACCGAACCAATCTTGCGGCACGCTGATCTTAGTCAAAGCTCCCTCTGGAAATTGGAGTGAGGCAGATGACTCAAATCGTAGTGTGTCACCAAAAAACTTTTGAAGAGCCCATTGAGATGGAGTATTTTTCCCTAGTAGAGAAGGTGCCTGAGTAATGTGCCCAGTTCCTGCTGGTTTTACTAACGAATCTGCTTTTAATCCCTCTCTAGCATATCGATTAGTCAGCTGAATCTGATCGAGAAGACGGACTGCCTGAAAAAAATCATATGACTGTGGTTCTTGAACAAGCTGTCGTAATACTTCAGACGCCTTCCTTACCAACTCTTCCAATTCGATCGACTTTTTGAAATCACTCATACCAAGACCTTTGAACCAGATCGCGGTGGCCAGGACCACTCCTCCTGACGGCTATCCCGTTGTCTTGAAGTCGACACCAACTGAGTAAAGCTATTTATATTAACCCAAGCAGCATAAAAACGTTCCAGTACGCTGGAAAATAGAAATCCTGTCCGAAAGTCAAAGTATTCGTCATCCAACTCAACCCTCACTTCAACTCCTTGGCACACACCATTCACAGCCGTACCAACTCGAGCAGCAATACGACTACTCGAGATGTCTCGAACTCCCTCTATCCATCGCCGCTTTTGCTCAAAGTCTTCTATATTATCAAGCAGGTAGAGGTGAAGCATCTCGCGCAATGCAGCTGCTGCGTCGCCGGGCTTTTCGCTGGCAAGCGAAAGGTGATTCAAAGAAAGATGTGATACAAGCTTCCATATTGCTCCCTGACCCGGTCGTACTCGAGCAGGTGCAGTTGGTCGAACAAGACATAAAATTGAACCGATTGGACCTTGGCCAGACCGAATATTCAATCTTGGTCGGTTACCGGTGAATGGCAAACGGCTTGGTAGATTCCGATTTGTACATAATCCAGACGTATGCACTGTTTTATCTATCAGACCAATTTGCCCCTTCTGTTGGTCGACCAAGCTTAGCCAAACATCACTTGCCCCATCAACAATGCCATCGGGACGCGGCTCACGATGCATGCGCCGATGCGTCATCCATTTCACAGTGCTTGCTTCTTGCAATCCAGCAAGAGATGAACTTGTTGAAAGTTTATAGAACGGTGTAGATTCGACCGGTTCTCCACCGGGATCACTTACTTGAACTTTGTCAATTGCATAAACCTCGATCGCTCGGGCACGACGAGCATCAGGCACAACACAGTATTCTGATTTTGTTCCGTCAACAGTGAATGGGTCGAAAGTTTGTGCGAAGAGATTCACAACAGGTGAGCAGCCCAGTCGAATATTTGATCGTGAAACGGACCTCTCAAGATTTTGATCGAAGTCTGCAAGCAAAATTGAAATATGAATTTTTGATCCAGATTTTTTAATCACACTCTCTGGAATCTTCTGAAGGTCAACAAAGAGGTACTTCTGCGGTAGTGTAAAAAACTCAGTGAGCAAGCGATGTCCAGAAAAGCCTCTAGCCTCTTCTGGCAACGCAGCCTCGTCATCCTCAAATCCTGCTGCAACGAGACACTCCGGATTTAAAATTACTGGCGACCGATCATCAGGCCCAGTTGAGACCATAATTCCGTTGCAACGAGTTAACATTGATTCGTAAAGATGAAAGACTGACTGTCCCGTATCCGCATGAAGAAAAAAGCGTAATTCATCAATCTGTAATTTTGAAATTGGTACTTTCGGTGACAGAGCTTCAAGCACTATGTCCAATACCATAGACGTACCGATGGGCGGAATAGCTGGAAGCTGAAAGGGCGGGCCAGCAACATTCACATCTGAAATACGGATCGGCCAGATTTTTGTATTGAAACATGTTTGATAAATACATGGCTGTTCATCAACTGGTTCCGATTCAAGTTCTGTGCCACGCGGAATTTCATAACCAGACGTAAGTGATGCCTGCTTTCGATCAAGGGCAAACTCAACAACCGACATTGAGGGAACAGGACGCAGGTAGTGCGGGCACACCATGTCAAGCAAGCTATCAGTTAGTTCTGGAAAATCATCATCTAGCCGTTTATGGATATCCGCCGCGAGGAATGCTGTCCCTTGCAGTAGTCGCTCGACATGCGGATCTTGAGACCCTCCACGACCAATTGATAAACGGGCTGCTACCTTTGGATGCTGCTCAGCAAACTCGCCTGCCAATGAATGCAAAAGCGCTAATTCACGCTCGTAGTACGGAAGCATGTCGTCACTCATTTACCCACCCTCGACGTTGAATTCGCCACTAATTGAATTAAATGATGATGTAAAAAGCACCGGTTCCTTGAGGGGCTCAATAACCAGTACCGCATCTATTTCAAAACTCAGCTGTCTCAAGGAGTCACTAGTATGATTATCTAGACCTTTGGACCTGACACGAACGCCACGAAGCCTTGGTTCAAAATCGCGTATCACTTCCTCAATGAGATGCGCGATTTGCTGCCCCGCCCTTCCTTGACGGATTTCAAGGCTCTGCAGGTCCGGAAGCCCGTAATTCAGTAACGATGAGTGTAGTTCTGGGAAATTCTCGGGCAACTCTTCTAGGCATCGCCTTGAATTCAATAGATATTGAAGGTCTCTACAGACAGTATCTCGCAAAGATTCGAGAACAGCCGCTTGTTGCCAAACTGGCTCACGTGTCGTTTCAGGATCATCATCCAGAAGTCGGTCAAGAATACTTGGGCGTAGTTGCTCCCTTGCAAAAACATTACCTGTGTCCGGCACAACATTTCCTCAACTCGAAAGAATACTACTTGCCAGGATTCATGACAAAATACTTACACGTTAGAATACCACACTGGTTCTAGACCCATTGTGAAATATGAAAAGTAGAGAATTGGCTCATATTTCTCTGACTTACTTAGACTTTGCCGAGTTCAACCAACACGAGTGATCAATTTTGAAGTGACTAAAAATCGAGTGATTCGATCTGCAACATATTCACTTCTGTTTCACCATCAAGTACAAAACTGCGCCCCCCGGTACCGGTAACAGCCTGATCAGGTTCGCCGACCCATTCGGTCCGCCTACCGAGTCTCGCCAAATCATCAATATCTTTTTGGCTTCCATATACCGAAGGAAGGAAAACTTCAGCATCAAAAGCATCTGTCACCACCATTTTTGCTTTTCGCCAGATAAGATCGAGCGGTTGTTTCGGAGACTGAAATTCAATCGATTTGACCTGACTCATCTCAATCCAATAGTACTTTCCCGTATGCGTTAATACTTCGAAGACCTCTGCTGTAATGTCATCGAGATCACGAATATCATCAAACTTCTTGCAGTTACCGTCGATTGTTATCTGCCCAGAAAGAGCTGGCCTAGAGCACTCTGCTGTCTTTACAACTTCTCCTGCTGCGTCAGGCTGCCCGTCTCGTAACAACACGAATGCCTCAAGCCGTGCCTGTAGTGATTCAGAAGCACCATCCAGAAAATCCGGGACCCTTCCCTCGTCGAAAAACTGTTTGCGTTTTGTTTCCGCTCGTATAAGTTGCCGCACCGGCGTTGCGGCAACTGCAAATCGTGGGTCAAGTGTTATGAGAGTATCAAGCTGCTTATCGGCCCGATCATCATCTCCTGCGAGAATGAGTAATTCAGCGAGAAACCAACGATGTTCGAACTTTTTCGGGTCTGCTTTCACTGCTTCAGAAGCTAAACCAATAGCCCCGTGAAGATCACCCTGCTTGAGCTTTTCACTTACTGTCGCCATCACAGTCCTCTTTTCACTATTTCGGGGTTAATGCCTTCATCTGAGATACTAGCCTCTCCGAGAAGACATCTTGTTAGGGTCATAATGTACTGCTGAAATGAGACGAAGGGTCGATTCGATTCTATCAATCTGAAAATGTGGCTGTAACCGCATGACGACTTTCATGGTTCCGCCCGACCCTGGTTCATCCTGCACCTCAATTTCAGCGGCCCTCAGTGGCATTTTCGCTCGAGTCTCATCTGAAGCCTGATCATCTGGACTGACATACTGATGAACCCAATCACTCAGGAATTTTTCTGCTTGAGGAGCCTCAGTGAAACTTCCGA
>CBFIHW010000064.1:0-15563 GCA_965662325.1 uncultured Pirellulales bacterium
GCCATAGTTGAGAATGCTGCGGTCATTGCACACGATGACGCTATCACCATGCTACCGCGGTTGGCAGAACAGTCTGTCCGCTACATCGAAACGGCAGCAGCAACTGACCAGCCTTTTTTTCTGTATGTTCCGCTGAGTTCTCCACACACCCCAATTGTCCCAAGTGCTACCTGGAAGGGAAAAAGCGGCATCAGTGACTATGCAGATTTTGTCATGCAAACTGATGATGTTGTGGGACAAATAGTCGACGCAGTTGATACCAATGACCTAGCAAAAAAGACTATCGTCATCTTCACAAGTGACAATGGCTGCTCAAAAGCTGCTAATATCGATGAACTTGTAGAAAAGGGCCATCGAGTTAGTGGTCCGTACCGAGGTTCGAAGGCTGATCTCTGGGAGGGAGGTCATCGGGTTCCCTTCTTTGCGCGTTGGCCAGGCGAAATACCGCCCGGCTCACACTACAACGAGACAATTTGCCTCACTGACTTCTTTGCAACCGTTGTTGATCTGCTCATCGATGACATTCCGGATACCTCAGCCGAAGATAGCGTAAGTTTTCTCTCTGCTTTTTACGACCAGCCTCTTGTTGCAGACCGCAGTGGCCTAATTCATTCATCTATTAGTGGTCACTTTGGATACCGTATGGGTCACTGGAAACTTCTACTCTCCCGGGGCTCTGGTGGATGGACCTCACCAAAAGAAAGTGAGGCCAAACAACAGAAACTGCCCACTTATCAACTTTACGACATGTCAACTGATCCAGCCGAAAGTAAAAACCTTGGGAGTGAGCAACGCAAAATCGCCCACCATCTCTACACACTCCTCCGCGGAGATATTGAACGAGGTCGAAGCACAAACGGTCCTGACTCAGCAAACGATACAGACGTAATAAACGTCTGGAAAAGCGGGGCACCAACGCCTGACCTCTGAATACTGTAGGTGTTTTTTGAAAAATATATACACGCTCATACGGTTCGTATTATATTGTCATTACGCGGAATACCGGGGCATGAAAGCGACTTCCTTTGCTATGGTTTTTAGTTCGCGAGAATGCTTGAGCACGAACCACGCTCCAGCGTGACACTTTTTCAGGATCAAGAAAGGTAAACCATGACAACACCTCACAACGTATCGCAAACGAAGCCCACTCCAGGAGCATCACAACCCGTTAACCGTAGAAACTTCATCACGACAACAGCCGCTGGTGTTACCGCTGCGAGCACCCTCGCTGCAACCCGAACAAGCGGGGCAGCACAAGCCAATGATCGGATACGAATTGGTTTCATTGGCCCTGGTGGAAGAGGCTTTGGTGCCCATGTCAAAACGCTTGCAAAACTTCGTAAGGAAGGTGCAAATATTGATCTTGTGGCTGTTAGCGAGGTTTACAAGGAACAAGAAGATAAGGTCTGTGATTATATTAAGTCCGAAACGGGAATCGAACCAAAACGCTATGTCGACTATCAGGACATGCTCGCTGACGATTCTATTGATGCGGTTTGCATCGGCACTCCAGACCACTGGCACCGCATACAGATTGTTGATGCTCTCAAGGCTGGGAAGCATGTTTACGCTGAAAAGCCAATGACAAAAACTGTTGAAGAAGCGCTTGATGTCGTTAAAGTTTGGAAGGATACCGGCCGAGTTATGCAGGTGGGTGTTCAATCGACTAGCCTTCCAGTCTGGGACCAAGCCAGAAAACTCATTGATGGAGGAAAACTCGGCAAGGTACTCGGTTACCAGACAGAGTACTTCCGTAATTCAAACGTCGGGCAATGGCGTTATTATGAATTAACGAAAAACATGACACCAAAGACAATTGACTGGAAAAGATGGCTCGGTGTTGACGCTGGCCTCACCGAAGAAATTCCATTTGACAGAGCAATATATCGCCAGTGGCGATGTTACTGGCCATTCGGCTCTGGCATGTTTACTGATCTCTTTGTCCACCGCACAACCGCCATGCTCAAGGCAACAGGGCTTCGTTTCCCAGCACGTGTTGTTGGCGCAGGGGGCATTTACCTTGAGCTCGATACTCGTGACGTACCTGATGTTGCAACTGTGGTTGCTGACTATAACGAAGGTTGTCAGGGGCTCATCACTGCTACGATGTGCAATGAAAATTCACGGATCAAGCAGACTATACGCGGTCATAATGGTGCCTTTGAATTTGGAAACGGTGAAACATTCAAAGAGTTTGAATTTATTGCCGAACGTCCTCAGGTAACACTCGACAGTTCGATCAAGGATGAGACAATTAAAAGTGACATGAAAGAGGGAAGCCTCGCCAAAGGTGGCACCACAAAACTCCACTTCCAGAACTGGCTTAACGCAATGGAGGCCAATGATCCAACTGCCTGCAATAACCCGCCTGATCTCGGTGCCGCTGCCGTTACGACAGTGATCCTTGGCGCTATGAGTTACCGCAATGGAAAAGTTTATCACTTCGATGCTGAACGTGGGCGGTACACCGATGGCACTCCCGCCTGGGCCGACCGTTGGGAGTCTCTCTCCAAGCATCGTGGACAACCACGACACGTTCCAGGTTGGCAAGCAGGTGAAACGGGTAGTGAACTCAAACCGAAACCGTACCAGTCATTGGCGGGACCATGGGTGAATGGCTCAGATCCTGCAAGTGCCTAAGGCCAGCGGTTTAACACACCAGTACGTTGTTTCTCAGACAATGAGCGTGGCCTGTTCTGCAGGCCACGCTCTTTTCTTTGGTGTTATTTGTCTTTTGAAATCTGTTTTTGCTGCCGAACGATGGAAACTGCTCGAATATCACCAAAGGCTTTCCGTTGAATCCGCGTTGGTTGAATAATCACTGTGTAGTCACCAGCTTCATTAATGAGCACATGGCCACTATGGACCCACTCAAAGTTCTGAAAGTGACCTGTCTCTTTTACAACACAGGTAATCGCATCTATTTCTTTACCGTTTTTTACAAAAGCAATACGGCCCTTACTCCCCCCCTGCCCTTCTCCACAACCTTGGAGCAAACCGACTGAATACCAACCCGACTCCTGCAAATGACACTGCCACACTGCCGAATCACTTTGCTCGGTCCAGAATCCAACAGTGTTTTTATACGGCTGCGGCTCGTAACGCAGTTTTTCGCCTTTGGTTTCAGCTTCACAGGCCCGGAGGAAGATCGAATTGTCAGAACCCGGACCTTGTATTTGCTGCTCAGAAAGAAGGAGTGGGGGTGAGTCAAATTTCATGAGTAGCTCGCCATCCTTTGGAAAACCTGCAGACCACTGAAACCGCCACTGTGTTGGCTCTGGATACACCTTAACCTTGACTTGTGGACTGCCAATGCACTCCACACTCGCAAGCGCAGCGCAGAACCGTGGCGTTTTAATATGCTGCTGCGTTCTTCCTGTTTCTGAGGGCACGATCTGAATGAACTGTCCATTCCGCACTGCCGATGAAACCCCAGCAAAGTCCGGCTGGGTTACATCCAAGGATGGAGCGGAGGCAACCGGCATTCTGTGGCTTTCTTCAGAATACCCATCACTGCAATACGTACCCGCCCCAAGTAGGCCAGCCAGGAAGATCTTTTGTAATACCATACCGATTCATTCTCCTCTCACTTCGTATTGACTGGACATCTCCTGGCCAAAATTTCAGCGAACAACCCGTGCACCCGCCCCTGAGATCACCTTCTCAACCTCTCGTCTGGTTGCCATCGATGTGTCACCTGGTGTCGTCGATGCCAATGCCCCATGCGCCGCTCCATAGTTCACTGCTTGTTGAGGATCATTAAACTCAAGAAATCCGAAGGCCAGACCACTCGCAAAACTATCACCACCGCCCACACGGTCGAGAATCTCTAACTCTGGAAACTTCTGGCTGTCATAAATTTCGCCGTCGTGCCAAAGAATAGCCGACCAATCATTGCGTGTTGCAGTAATTACCCGTCTCAATGTGGTGGCCGCAACCTGAAAGTTGGGAAACTCCGTAACCGCCTTTTGTATCATTCGCTTGAAGGCATCTGTTTCTATTTCACTTATAGACTCATCAACACCTTCCACCTCAAACCCCAGCGACGCTGTGAAGTCTTCTTCATTACCAATCATCACATCCACATGCTTAGCAATCTCTCGGTTGACTTCCCGTGCTTTTTCAAGACCGCCAATGCTCTTCCAAAGGCTTGGACGATAGTTCAGATCGTAGGACACAATTGTTCCGTGCTTTTTCGCTGCGGTAACAGCTTCGATAGTGATCTCAGCTGTCGTTTCGGATAAGGCCGCAAAAATTCCACCCGTGTGAAACCAACGCACGCCAATTTCTCCGAAAATTTTCTCCCAATCAACATCACCTGGTTTCATCTGACTTGCGGCCGTATTCCCTCTATCCGGACAACCGACAGCACCCCGGATGCCATGACCTCGTTCCGTGAAATTAAGACCATTGCGGACTGTTCGTCCCATTCCATCATCATCGCGCCACACAAGGAAGTCCGTACAGACTCCACCCTGCATAATGCAGTCTTCAATGAGGTGGCCGACCTCGTTATCGACAAACGCTGAGACAACCGCTGTGCGAAGGCCAAAACACTTTCTGAGCCCTCGTGTAACGTTGTACTCTCCACCACCCTCCCAGGCATGAAATTGTCTTGAAGTTCGGATACGACTTTCCCCCGGATCAAGCCGAAGCATCACCTCGCCTAAGGATACTGCGTCAAACCCACACTGTTCACGTGTTTTCAGCGGCAATGCCATTCCTTCACCTCTTTTGTTTCAGTCTACAGAAACTGTAGCCAATTTCTGTTTATCGATAGGCTCAACACGAGCCTCTTGTGCAATTTCATTAAGCGCGTCAACTTCGGCTGCCGAGAAGAGTAATCCACCAGCAGCTTCACTGCGCTGAGCAAAGGTAGCTTCGAGTTGCCCAGGGAGCAGACATGCATCATTCCCATGTCCCAGAATATCCCCAATAACGACCTTTATATTCTCTGCCTGTGAACGCCCTCTTGCAAACATTCCAGCTGAAAGAGCCTCGGGATGAATAACCTGAAAGAAGAAATTACATGTCTGCTTCTCATCCTCTACTGGTTGCCGGCTTCGAATAGTTGGAACTGAACCACCAATAAAAGCAGCAACAATTTCATTCATTAATGCCAAACCGTACCCTTTGTGCGCGCCAAATGGCACAAGCGACACAGCATCATTGGGGTCCGTTGTTGGATTACCGTTTTTGTCAACAGCTGCATTGGGAGGCAGTTGCTTCCCTTCTCTCTGAAACTGTTGGACTCGGCCCATCGCGATAACCGATGTCGCCCAGTCAATAACAACAGGAAACCCAACAGCCTCGGTCGTTGGAAAACCCCAGGAATGGGGATTTGTTCCAAGCGTTGGATAGCATCCACCAAAAGGAACAACCTCAGCAAGCGACGCTGTGCAGTTTGTTACAGCAATATAGCCTCTCTTGGCAGCCTCCATTACATAGCCGCCACCCCACAAATAATGAAACGCATTATCAACCGATACTGTTCCGGAGCCATGCTTCTCTGCTAGTTCGATACAGCGATCAATCGCCTCCCATGCCACTGACTGACCCAGTTTCTTTTTCGCATCCCAGACTTCTGTAGCATCAAATCGACTATCAAGCCGCTCAATCTGAGCACCAGGAACACAGCCACCAACGGCGGATCCAAATAAATCGTCAAGGTGTATTGCTTTGATTGCATTATGCGTCCGGATACCATGCGTTGTCGCAGCCGTAGCAAGCTTCGCAGCCTGTTCTGCCTCACTTGGAGTAAAACCCCGCTTAGAGTATGCAGCGCACACAATGCGCTCATGTTCTTCGATTGAAACGACAAGAAATTCTTCTGGCATTGGCTTTTCCAGGCACGAAAACCTGGCCTTTCAAAACACAATTACTCTACAACCCGCTGTACGGCAACTTCTGGATTCACCTGTGCTAGTGGTGGCTCACCCCGCATAGCATGTACGAGGTTGGTAACTGCAGCGACTGCCTGACGCTGAACACTCTCGCGTGTTCTTGAACCAATATGCGGTGTCACAAGGCAGTTTGGCAGGTTCGTGAGTGGATGGTCTTCTGAAGGCGGCTCTTCATCAAGTACGTCTGTTCCGTAGCCGCGTAACGCACCTGAACTGAGTGCTTCAGCAACATCAGCCGTATGAATAATCTCTCCTCGTGCACAATTTAAAAGTATCGCGTCGGGCTTGAGTAGCTTGATTGTCTTGGCACAAATAAGTTCACGGGTTTCTGGCGTGAGATTCGTGTGAAGTGATAAATAATCAACCCGAGAGAACAGTTCAGCCATATCCTGACATCGTTCCACACCATGCTCAGCAGCAAAATCTTGGTCCCAGTAGACATCGTAGCCAATCGGCTGCATACCAAAGGCACGAGCACGAACTGCCACCTCTTTTCCTATGCGGCCCATACCTACGATGCCAATTGTTTTCCCGAGAATCTCCCGTCCAGTTTTCCGATCCCATCCTCCCTGTCGCGTCGAGTCAGTATGAAATAGAAGATGCTTCTCGAGGGCAAGCAGTAATAGAAACGTGTGTTCAGCTACCGTTGTGTGATTAACGCCCGGTGTAAAGAGTAACGGTACACCCATTTCTGTAGCCGCCGCGACATCTATCTTATCAACACCAATTCCGTACTTACTAAGAACCTTTAGCCGCGGGATCGCCTTCTGCAGCACTGATCTGGTTATCGCGTCATCGCCACAAATATACCCATCAACATCGCCAACCAAAGAAAGCGTATCCGCCTCCGACAGTGGACCCCGTGCCGTGACGATGTCCCACCCAGTTTCACCCAACAAGTCATGGTGTGGACCCGGTGTGTCCTGGAATGAGGTTGTGGTTACAAGAATCCGCGGTTTCATAAAGTTTACCAAAATGAGTTAGATAATAAGAAGTCGTCGAGTGTAGTGAAACAAAATATATTGTGAATACGCGCCCCTACACGGAGGGAACACCTTCACGAAAATGCTCGGCGAGTAACCTCGCGTTCGTCCCGTCCCACTCAAACACCTGGCAATCAGCATAGTCGTATTCACCAAGGCCGTTGAGTCCATGTCGTAAAAGCCAATATTGATTGTCTTTCGGTATTGGGTAATTACGAAACTCATGCATCCTGGTGGAGGGCACTGATGTCTTTATCCATGCCCAATAGTTGATATGAAATCGCAAATTGAGGTCAGACTCTTCTTTGCACCAATACCTATATTCATATTCCGTAAGATAGCAACAGTATTCGAAAACAGCACTGAATTCCGATTCTTCTCTAAGTGTCTTACAGGCCCGCATCCCCGCAGGTGTTGTCGTAATAACAACAGCAGGTCTTATCCCATTCCACCGAGTTGCGTTGCCCAGGCGTTGTTCCAACCCAGCAAGCCAGTGTCCAATTGTTGTCTTGAGTAGTTTCTCCTCAGCGGCTCGTGAATATGCGGATCGATTTTTCGGTGGCGACGTCTTCTTACCTTGCGGTCGCATCTTTCTTCTCTCACCCGCCAGAAAACAACGGAGTCGTGCCATCCAGGCGTCGACATCAGGCTGAGTCATCGGACAGGAACAGTTTTGTTGTCCATCCATTGCTTTAGCCATTTTTCCCCCAACGCTTTTTCTTAACAGTGGCTGCTTGTGGATCATCGGGCCATGAATGCTTGGGATACCGTCGCTTCAGTTCTTTTTTTACACCCGGATACGTCGTGCACCAAAAACTCTTCAAATCGGTAGTTCGTTGCTGCGGCCGATTATTCGGTCCCAAGAGCTGCACAATAAGGTTCACTTCACCATCAACTATTGGCGGCACATACGTAATGCCGAACAGCTTTTGAATCCGAATGCTTACTTCAGGCTGTTTTCCTAATGCATATTCAATTCGGTATTTCTTACCGTTTTGAAGCATACAGTGAACTGGTGCCAATCTATTTATTTCTGCAACTAGGGTGTCGCCTAAATAACCTTTAACAATCGACAGCCAATCCATCTTCTGAATGTCCTCAAATGAACGAATCCCTTCAGCTCGATCGTGTGCCAGCCGAATGAGAGTCTCATCATCAAGAGCGGCAGTCGCGAGTCGCTCCCCGTGCGAGTCTTTCGTATCCTTCAGATTCTGCTGCAGCCACCTCGCCCGCACCAGAAACTGTCCCGCCTCTGTATTCATTGCCGGCAGCACATCAACCGGCTTACGACGAGCTTCCTGAAATAACAGTTCCAATGATTTCCTTTCATTGTTAATTGGACGTGGTGCTTCCTCAAGAATGAGTCCGTGCCAAGAGATCTGCCTCCGTTCCTCAACTCGCTTTTTCGATGGGTTAAATGACAGGTCATATTCAACTGAGACATGCTCCCTCCAATCCCCCTGTAATGAAAGACATTGGGGGTCAACTGCCAACGCAGCCCGCACTGTCACTTCACTTCCCGAATCGTCGATATCTATCGCCAGAAAGAACTCTTCATGCCGAACAGAGCTTTTCTTATCGAGCCGCACACCCCGCCCTCCAACCATTGTCCCGCGTTCTGCCGATCCTTTCCGAAGACGACACAATCGATCAGGGTACGCAGTGAGGAAAACCTCTCGGAAAACACACTCGGTATCTGTCGCCCTCGATCCACACCGCTGGGAAACCAAATGAAAATACTGATCTGCCGCTTTCATAACAGCACGAGCAGATCCATAATGAAGTGGCGGCAATCGAGAGACTTCGACATCCGTTCCTGTCGCGTGAAAGTGCTGGAGCACAACCACCTTCTCGAAAATATCTGAACGAACACGGCCTTGGATCCTATCTCGTGGCTGACTTCCGCTCTGCCCACCAGCACGAAATGGATCCCGCTCGGTGAGTAATGCCGCAGCAATTGCCACCTCCCGAAGAACACCCCGTCTGGCACCCTCAAGTAATAGAATTCCCAGCCTTGGATGAACGGGTAAGCCACCAACATTTCGTCCCAACTCTGTTACCTGATGCGATTCACCCCATTCGCTGGCCCTCTTTTCCAGGCATCCCAACTCTACAAGCGTCCGCAGACCTCTATCCCATGCTTCATCCGGTGGCTGTTCGAACCACTGGAATGAATCCGTCTGTTTTAGGACACAAAGTGTCAACAACGCTTGCGTCAAATCAGCCCGCACAACCTCAGGAGTTTCGAACTGGGCACGTTTGCCATGTGTCGCTTCGTCCCAAAGACGCCAGCATCGACCGGGCCCGGTTCGTCCTGCTCGGCCGGCCCGCTGTTCGGCTGCAGCCTGGGATATCGACACCGCCTGTAATTGCGGCAGCCCAGTTGAAGCAGAAACATGCAGTTGTCTAGCTAAACCGCTGTCGAGTACTGCCGTGACTCCGGAAATAGTAATTTATGTCTCGGCAATGTTTGTAGAAAGAATCACTTTCCGACAACCATCATCCAGCAGAGCCTCATCCTGTTGCTCTGCTGGTAGGTCTCCAAACAGCTTGACCAGCCGGCATCCGCTTCGAGTCGTAATCGCTTCCATCTTATTCGCTGTCGCAAATATTTCTCTGACACCCGGCAGAAAGACAAGGACATGCCCTTGCGTGTCACGAAGTGCTGCGGGCAAGAGAGTACAGAGAACATCAGGCAGGTTTCGCGTCGATACCTGTGAGCCCACATGTCGCGAATACGTGACATCTACGGGAAACGACCGGTCTGTCGCTCGAATGATAGTTGCTCCCCTTAAATAGCTGGCGACTCTATCTGCATCGAGTGTCGCACTCATAATCAGAATTTTGAGGTCCGGCCGTATCGTTTCCCGAAGATTCTTCAACAACCCAATAAGAAGATCCATCTCGAGTGATCGCTCATGAAATTCATCCAAAATAACGCAGCCAACACCTGACAGTGACGGGTTGGTAATGCATTGCCTGAGCAGCACGCCAGTGGTTTGCACGCAGAGCGTTGTTGCCTGTGAGACCTTCACATCAAAACGAACGCGGTACCCAACCTCTTCACCGAGCCGACACTGGCGTATTCTGGCAATCTGCCCAGCAATTGCCCGAGCAGCGAACCGCCGAGGCTGGACCAAAACCAGGCTTTCTCTGGTCTTGAGGGCGTCATGAATCGCTGCTGGCACGAGAAGCGTCTTCCCCGAACCTGGGGGTGCTCCAACGACTACTGGACCACATTCTGCTGCTTCGACAATCTCTTCAAGCACCGCAGCAATAGGCAAATTATTGAGAAAGGCGGCAACATCTGTGCATTTGTTCATGGTGTCGCCAAATGTTTGGATTCGAAAGAGCGGACGACGACGGCGAGTTTGCTATAACTAGTGTATGAGTACTGCAACAATCAAACCGACCCCGATCGCACGCCGTGCGATCGAAGATTTTCCTGACTTTGACCTAGCAAAATTACTTGGAACGGTCTTTGACCCAATCCAAGGGTGCCGTGTTGCGATCCTAATTGATCTCGCGGACACCAGCCAGATGGAGAATTTTGCGTTTCTTTCGAATCCAAATCTGACGATCCAGCACAAAGCGTATACAGTCTTTTACGAAGGCCTTCGGGACGGTATCGCTGAGAAGCTCGGTATCACCGGTGGAGAGATGTTTGCCTATCACGAAACAGGCGGTAGCAACCTTGACCTTCCTGACGAAGCCGTAGACAGCAGTGGTCGCACAATCTCCTTGAAGCAGTCTGTATACACGCAATACGATCTTATCTTGTGCATCTCGACATTCTCTGCCACCGCTCCACTCACAGCCTTCGCAAAAGAGTTCGGATTCCGTGGCGCGACCCTGCACGGCCTCAATGACACCATCCTCGCAACAGGACTTGCGGTAGATTACCGGGAAGTCAGCAAAGAGGCTGAAAAGCTTCGACTTGCGCTCACGAAAGCTGACTCGTTCGTAATTGATTTCGAAATGGACAATTCTCAGTACCAACTCACGATTGAATGTGATGGTCAGGAGGCCCAGAAAAGCCATGGACTGTGCCTTGGAAAGGCTCCAGACATCGCAAACCTCCCAGCTGGTGAGGTCTACTTTGTGCCCACCGGCGCGTCAGGGACGTTCCCGATGAAGTTCGATGATGGCTCCCTTGCAGTCATGCATGTTGAAAATGGAAGAATTCACCAAGCAACGTTCGTGGCAGGTGACCAGTCACTTATTGAGTCCTTCAACCGAAAACTGAAACTTGATCCCGTTACTGGAGAAATTGGTGAACTCGGATTTGGCACACAGGATCTCCCTGTTTCGGGCCGTGATATCCAGGATGAAAAGGTGTTGGGGACGTTACACGTCGCAACTGGCCGCAGTGATCATCTCGGTGGACATCTCACGCCAGATTTATTTGCAGAGAAACTTCATGCAACACATGATGACATCCTGTACTCACCATCGAAAACGCCTGAGATTCGTGTTATTCAGGCCCGAATGATTCGAGGTGACGCGACTGAGGTTGTGATCCAAGATTTCGAACCGTCGAGCTATCTTCGAGAAGCCCTTGCAGAATAGAAATCTCTTCCGAACACCTTAGGTTGCAGGATATTTTGAAATCCTATGGCCGCGGCGGAACTCAGCAGGAGCAATTCCGAAGACACGTTTGAAAGTTCGTGAAAACTGATATTGGTCTGGGTATCCAAGTCGACGTGCGGCTTCTCGAACCAACACCTGCTCATGCGCGAGCCATTCCGCTGCAAGGCTCATTCGCTGTCGTGTTAACAGCCGATACGGACTATCCTCGCCAAAACGAACAAAAAGTCGACACGCGTACTCCGGCGAAATTCCCGCAACCGCACTTGCAGCTTCCACTGACTGCCATTCAACACAACGGTCTACCAATATGCGTCGAAAGTGATCGTACCTTCTGAATGCACGGTCATCGTTTGGCTCTTCTGGCAAAATCCTCTGATTCACCTTCGCAAGAAGAACCCCCAACAACTGGGTACAGAGAGTCTCGCTGTGGACTGAGGGGGGCGAGCCGCACCTCAACATCAAGTCAAAGATTTCACGGACTTCATCCGGATGGCTCACTCTCATCACTGAACCAGCAGTGAGGCCCATTCTTCGCAGCCTCGATCCCGCCTGCCTGCCAACGAAATCAACGTAATGTTTCCTGAGTAACTGCCTCGGATCAGTCTCTATCCGATGCGGCATTCCGGGCCCATACGCAAAGAGTGTTCCAGCCTGAATTGGTACAGCTTCTTGAGGTTCAGCGTTGTCAGCACTCTCCCCGAACCAGACCTTCCCTTTGCCAGCACAGACAAATTCGATGCAGAAATAGGGGAAGTCATTTCGGCTAATTACATAATCTTTCCGCACATGTTCATATCCGCCGCACGCTACTGCAAGAGCCTGCGAACGGTCTGGCAACAAGTCAACAAAGTACCGCTGCGATGTCGCTACCTGTCGTGAGACGAAGGAAGGCAGTTTTTTTTCGGCAGCCCGAGAGGCAGATGTTTTTCCCATGAGGTCAAGAATAGCTATCCTTTAGTCAAGAATCACTATCCTCCAGTGTAGGCCGTGGTTTTAGACTCATTTTTGTATTCAATACCCCCTCAACCTTCTTTCACCCAACAATCAATTATGCGAACACTTCCCCGTTTATCGTTTGGTGTCGGTGACCGTTTTGGTCATGAAGCCACAGCTCAACTCGCTGCTTTTCAACAACTTTTACGGGATGGCATACATGTTGCACCAGTCTGGAATAAATCCCACCGAGAACACGGTTTCATTGGCAGCAAGCCTGAAGATGTAAGGGCAGCCGCAGCCACAGCGATAGCTGAATCTGGGTGGGATGGTCCATGGTATGTCGATGCTGATCATATTCGGCTTGATACGGTCGATGGGTATCTTGGTTCCAGCGATTTTTTCACTATTGATGTCGCTGATTCAATTGGAGAACCGGCTGATGAGTCCGATATCCGAGCATTTATTTCTGCCCACCCCGGACTGTGCAAGCCGGTTTCTATCCCTGGCATCACGAAGGTAATCCGTCTCTCAGAAGACAGTACCGCAAGTATTGTCCGCACATACTACAAAGCCTGCAGAGATGCGGCTACGATCTATAATCATATCGCAGAGGCGCGTGGTGATGACGTCGTAATTGAAGTCAGTATGGACGAAACAGACGAACCACAGACGCCTCCTGAACTGCTTGTTATCTTAGCTCTATTAGCGGATGAAAAAATTCCAGTACAGACTATCGCACCCAAGTTTACGGGGCGATTTAACAAAGGCGTCGACTATGTTGGCGACCTCGCCCAGTTTGAGCAGGAGTTTTCGGACGATGTCGCTGTATGTAATTTTGCAGTTCAGCAATACGGCCTACCCCAAACGTTGAAACTATCCGTTCATTCTGGCAGCGATAAGTTTTCACTCTATCCAATTATCCGACGGATACTCAATGCAACCGGGGCGGGCGTTCATCTCAAAACAGCCGGCACAACATGGCTTGAAGAATTAATTGGTCTCGCAGAAGCTGGAGGTGATGGACTTCAATTAGTTCGTGACGTCTATCAATATGCGATGGAACATCGCGACGAACTCTGCGGACCTTACGCAACTGTCATTGATATCGATTCATCAAAGTTGCTTTCTGTGGAAGATTTTGCGGTGCTTTCTGGTTCAGACACCGCAGCAACTATTCGCCATATCCAAGACGACGACCGGTTCAATCCTCATGTCCGACAACTCCTCCATATTGCCTTTAAGGTTGCAGCAGGAGAAGACGCCCGTTACACCGATTTACTAAAAGAACACCGCACCATTGTTGCAGACCAGGTTACAACAAATTTGTACGAACGACATCTCCGACCACTTTTCGCTCACTAAACGGTGCGATCACCCTTCTGCCCTAACAGAAAGCCCAGCATGAAATCGGCTATTACAGTTTGCCTGGTGCCAGAGGCGGCACGTGGCCCATTTGTTTTTCACGAAGGGCTTTCGGGTGGTTGTCAGAATGCAGCAGATGCTGGGTTTGACGCCGTTGAAATATTTCCACCAAGTGCTGGCGAATTTCCAACGCAAGAACTGCAAAAACTGCTTCAACAAACCTCCCTGAATCTGGCTGCCGTAGGAACCGGCGCCGGTTGGCTGAAACAACGACTCTCTATCACGGATACCGACCCGGCTAGACGTCGTGACGCCATACAGTTTATTTCAGAAATCATTGATGTCGCAGCCGAGTTCGGTGCACCTGCAATCATTGGGTCAATGCAAGGTCAAGCCAGTGACATAGGGCACCGTTCAGAATCGCTCGCGATCCTCGCGGACTCCCTTCATACGCTCGGTAACCATGCTGATCGCCACGGACAGGTGCTACTCTACGAACCGCTCAACCGGTATGAAACGAATCTTCTGAACACCCAGGAAGAGGCTGCGAAGTATCTCATTGAGCATTCTCTTGTGGAAAATGGCGTGCGACTTCTTTGTGATCTCTTTCATATGAATATCGAAGAGGTACACGTGCCAAAAACAATAACCCGTCTTGGTAGTATTCACTCAGACCTTATTGGGCATGTGCACTGGGCAGATTCAAACAGAAGGGCCATGGGCCTTGGACATACTGACTTCCACGCAGTTCGCAACGCACTCGACGCAGTCGGTTACGACGGCTATCTAGCCGCAGAAGTCTTTCCACTGCCTTCGGCAACCAAAGCTGCCAGCCAAACCATTTCGTCAATTGAGGTCTCTACCTCATCATAGTCATAATTTCCTGACAAGAACCTGAGACCATGCTAAACACACCACTCCTACACCCCGACATTCTTAAAATTCTTGCACGCGGTGGCCATCACTCACTCATTCTCATTGCCGACGGAAACTATCCGGCTGCAACAAAACGTGGTCCAAACGCTGAAATAGTGGCACTTCAACTCATGCCCGATGTGCCAACTGTTGCCAATGTATTCGAGGCACTTCTTGGAACCATTCAAATCGATGCCGTTCAAACAATGGGCGTTGACAGACAAGACTCATATGCAGCTGCCACTCCGGGAGACCCACCGGTTTGGGAGCAGTATCGTAGTCTCCTTAAGGCTGCTGGAAACACCTGTGTATTGGAGCCGATTGTGAAATGGGATTTTTACACAGCCGTTGATTCCGCTGATCACATACTCACGGTCCAAACAGCCGATACCCAACCGTGGGCGAACCTCCTCCTCACTATTGGATGCCGTACATTCAATTCCACGACCTAACATTCAAGACTAAAGAGAATACCCATGCAGACCAGACCTCTTGGTACCACCGGACTTGAAGTCCCAATCCTCTCCTTCGGCGCATCATCGCTCGGACAAGAATTCAGAAAAATAACAATTGAGGAAGCAATGTCCAGCGTGCGGGTGGCACTTGATAACGGCATGCGTCTTATCGACACGAGCCCTTTTTATGGCCGTGGGATGAGCGAGATCATGCTGGGGCTCGCACTCAAGGACGTACCACGCGATGACTATCTGCTCTGCACAAAACTTGGGCGGTATGACGTGGGACATTTTGACTTTTCTGCACGTCGTGTTGCTGAAAGCATCGATATTTCATTACATCGCCTTGGCACCGACCACCTCGACATCATGCTCTGTCATGACATTGAATTTGTGCCAATGCAACAGATTGTGGACGA
>CBFIHW010000065.1:0-15534 GCA_965662325.1 uncultured Pirellulales bacterium
TGGACCACCAAGTTCTGGATTGAGTGAGTCTGATGCAGTAAGGATCGCATCTCGAATGACTTCAGCCTCAAGGCGTCGTGGTGGGAATCGCCAGAGAAGGCTACTTGTTCCGTCTCTTGCTAAAGCTTCTTCGTCGGGCTTGCTTTCTTGAGTAAAGGCACGAGAGGTGACAAGTAGCTGCAGAACGTGCTTTACAGACCAGGGTTTTCCGGGGTGAACACCGATCGCCATAGCGGGTTCAGTGAATTCTGAAGCAAGCCAGTCAAGAAGTTCCGGGTGAGTTGGTTGGGCGCCAGCAAAGCCAAAGTCACCGGTTGTTGTGACAATCCCCTGTCCAAAAACATGATGCCATATTCGATTCACCATGACCCGCGATGGGAGAGGATTTGTTGGCCCTGCCAACCAGTCTGCAAAAGCCTTTCTTCGTGACTGACCAGATGCATTGCCATCGAGTTGCAGGTCACCAACAAGAACGATAGGAGCGGCCGGCATGACCTCATCTCGTGGGTTTTCGGGACTCCCACGATGGAAGACATGTGTTGGGCCTGGGGTTTTGAATCTTCCAACAAAACTCGGCCGAGGTCCTTCAGTATTGAATTGAGCAATCAATCGCTGGAGCTGGTTCAGTGCATCTTTTCGGAATGGAAACGTTTTATTGAGTTGAGTTGCGTTGGCAGACTCAGCAACAATCTGCCACGTGCCATCGTCAGCCTGCGTTTCAATACGATATGGGGGGAAATTAAAAGGTTTTAAATCCGTGAGATAGTCTGTGTCGAAGAAGTTCTCTCTGTTGTTGCTCAAGCGAATACGGTCAACTTCGGTTGGCTTGGTGAAATGAAACTCCAGCCATGGGTTGCCTTTCTCGCCCTGAGGTACGCGTGCAGCCCACCGCTCAGTTCCGTATTCACCGTCGTTGATTTTGCAAAGTTCATTCCGAAGAACGTCCATGCCTGGTGCTGCTGTTACAGTTGCACCACTTTCGGAACTGGCAACATTTTCTTCAAGGTCGTGAAGGCCAAAAATCTCGAGTTCATCAAGCCCGACGTATCGATTGAGAAATGTAATTCGGATTGCGTTTGTTGTGGTACTTGGGAAATGAATTTCACCGTAGCCGGTCCAGTCTTCTTGCCATGCACCAGCATCACGAAGCCGATATCGCTGTTCGGCAATCTTTTTATAAAGTTGCTGTGCTATTTTACGACGAGGATGATGTTCGCTAAGTTCTGGGTAGCGGCTTCCAAATTCAACATCTTGGAATACCGCAGATAGTGAGTAGTAGTCACGAATCGTAATCGGATCAAATTTGTGATTATGGCAGCGAGCACAGCCAATCGTCACACCGAGGGCAGAGGCACCAACGGTCTGAAGAATCTCGTCCATACGATCTGCTCTCGCTTGTCGGCGAGCAGACGGTTCCTTCCCAACAGTTGCGACAGGGACATGCGGTCCGGAAACCAAATAGCCAGTGGCCTCTCCATGCCCAACCACATCGCCTGCTATTTGCTCGGTAAGAAATTCGTTATACGGCTTGTCTTCATTAAATGCTCGGATGACGTAGTCACGATAGATCCAAGCATTTTTCCGATACATGTTGCTTTCGGAGCCATTTGTTTCAGCCCAGCGGATCACGTCAAGCCAGTGCTGCGCCCATCGTTCACCAAAATGCGGTGACTCGAGGAGTTGTTCCACAAGTTTGATATAGGCACCATCTGCATCTGTCTCACAGTCTTTTTCGAAACGTTGAACCGCCTCAGGCTTCGGCGGGAGGCCGGTAAGCACGATTGATGCGCGACGAATCAGGGTCGCTGGTTTGGCCGGCTTTGAAAAGTGGAGGGATTTCTCACGGAGTTTCCTCAGAAGGAAAGCATCGACTGGATTCTGCTCGTGCTCATCGGGTACGGAAGGACGAACGACTGGCTGAAACGACCAGGGCATCTCATCTTCAGTGAAGGCGACCTCATCATTCATTTGTCCAGGCCATTCAGCACCTTCAGTAATCCACTGCCGCAAGAGTGCGATCTGTTGTTTGGGTAGCTTGTCTTCGTCAGGTGGCATCGCCATATCCGGGTCCCGATGTTCCACGACTTCAATGAGGTAGCTTTTCTCGGGATGTCCTGGAACAAGTGTTGGGAGTCCATAGTCTCCGCCTCTGAGCATCATTGCTCTTTTGTCGAGCCGGAGGCCAGACTCCTGCTCATCCTCTCCATGGCAGTGCCAGCAGTTTTCTTCGAGAATTGGACGGATGTCTTCTTCAAAACTAATGGCTGCTTCCGTACGTGCGGCGGTCTGTAAAAAAAATAGTGCCAGACAGTACAGGAGTTTAAACCTTGCTGAATGCAAGCTAGGCCAGACACGTGTTGTGATGCGAGGGTTGTTCATATCGATCTGACTTCAACAATATCTATAGCAATGCTCTTATTCTAGACGGATATGGCCAGTGTGCCTCATTTTGTCGCCAGTGTGCCTCATTTTGTCTTTTGTGCTGCAGTTTCAGCAGTCTTTTTGTGTGCATGAAACTCTGGCCAGCTAAGGGTTCCGTCGTTGTTGGCATCTGCATCAGGATTCTTTTTGAAATAAAGATCTTTCCAATATTCATTACTTTTTGGCTCGGGTTTCCCGGAAGCCTTCCACTGCGGCTGTGGGGGGATAACGCCTTTTTTTGGAAGCCTTGTTGCAAGCACCTGTCGTAAACGTTTTATCTGGTGGCTGTGTTGTGCTTCACTTGCAAGGTTTTTCCATTCGTTTGGGTCAGATGCCGTGTTATAGAGTTCTTCTTTACCATTTTCATAGCGGATGTATCGCCAATCATTACTACGAAGTGAGTAGCTTTCTTTGTTTGGGTCATATTTCATCCGCCACTTGTACAGTGCGGTGAGTGCTTCATCTGGGCCAGTCCATGTGCCGTGAGCCGGATCTTCCAGTAATGGTCGAAAGCTGTGGCCATCAAGCGGGTGACCTTTTTCATTTTTCATCGTATCGCCCTCAAGGTCACAAAGATCACTAAGGGTCGGATAAATGTCGACGAGTGACACAGGTTGGCTACATGTGGTGTCAGCGGGCGCAATTCCAGGTGCTCGTACAATGAGTGGAATTCGAGTGCTTTCTTGCCAGAGTGAGTTCTTGTAAAGATAGTCTTTTTCACCCATCCCCCAGCCATGGTCACTTGTCAGGACGATTATTGTGTTGTCCTTGAGCTCTGTGCCATCGATCACATCTAAAATACGACCAACCTGCTCGTCAACTGACGCAACACTGGCAAGGTAAGCCTGGATAAAATGTCGGAGAGCTTCGTCACGCGAGTTGTATGATTCCACAAGCTTACGGAAAAGTTTGCTTCCCATGTCTTCGGTACGCACTGAGTCAGGTTCTTTTCCATCCGGAAGCCCTCGGATTGTTCGTGCAAAAGTATCATCGATGTCACCATCAAGAATCTCAGGGAGTGAGATTTCATCCACCGGGAACATGTCAAAAAAACGTTGGGGAACGATAAGTGGTGTATGAGGCCGGATAAACCCAATTCCCATGAAAAACGGCTTGCGGTTTTTTGCTTTTGTTGCAGCGAGTGCTTGAAGTTGTTCAACAGCCCAGTTCCCGTTTTTTTCATCCGGTGTTGGATCATTTTCGCCCGAAGGATGGATCGTCAGTTTGTCTACCGATTGCCATCCACCGGTTCGCCACATAAGCGGTTCGCCGTCTGATGTCGTTCTTCCTTCGAGACTGATAAGTGGTCCAAAAGATCCATCGACTGGACCGATTTCGTTATAAGGAGCCGGCGTGTCAGGGTGTGGTTGATTATCTTTTCCGTCATACGCGAAGGGTCCGTAGTCAGCTCGATTGCCAAAGTTTTTCCACTCTCCGCGGACCATGTGATGAAGGAGTTTCCCGGTTCCTAGGGTGTAGTATTTGTTCTGACGGAAATAATCCATGAGTGTTCGGGAGTTTTTCAGGACTTCATAGGTATCCCATTTCGTAAACCCGTAGCAGCCTGAGTTATGTGGGTAGATGCCAGAGAACAGGCATGCCCGAGAAGGCCCGCAGATTGGGATGTTGCAATGGGCCTGAGTAAATCGAACGCCCGAATCAGCAAGCCTCAGCATATTCGGTGTAACTGTCTGGGGGTGTCCACTAAACCCCTCGATGTAGTCGTTCAGGTCATCGCATATAATGAAGACAACATTTGGGCGGTCTATTGTGTCATTTGGTTTTGCTGCAGCCATACAGATAGTACCCATCGCTATCACGATGGTGCCGCAGGCAAACAAAAACCATGATGTTATTAATACAAAGTGACGCATAAGATCTTCCAATTATTCTTAGTAACATGTCCGACTACATAGATGTCGTCAATTTCATCTGATGACAAGGCAGCATGCTGACAGATAACAAATTTGTTCGCTGGAGAACCTCAAGCGTCTGATCTCTATCAGCAAGTCGCTTCAAAATGAAGCCATGGAGCCGAGGCTGCGTAGCCTCAAGTATTACCTCAAAATCGCATTTTTCGGAGGATGTGTTCGTGGCAATACCGGGGTTTTCAAGAAAGGTGCAAAAAAGTGGCCCTTATAAATAGCAACACGTGCATGAAGCTAACATGCACGTGTTGAATTTTTTTAGAAAAACGATTGCGAGTTATTTTTGTGCGGGGAATGTGTCTTTGTATTTCTCAGGCAGGTGGATCAGTTTTGCCATCTCACCTGTTATGCGTTTGAGCTCTTCCTTGTCCTTTTTGTTCTCGGAGAGTTCATCATTCAAAGACAGTAGTTTTTCTTTATCGCCTTCAGAATCACAGAGAAATTCAGACAATTCTTTAACTTGTTGTTGGATGTCCGGGCGTAGGATCTTGACATCCCATACTTCTTGAAGGTCCGATAGCACGTCCAATCGCACTTGGATATTTTCTGGTGTTGGCTTTCCAGTATTCCCACCACAGCCAGAAATGCCAATAGCGAGAGCAACGAGAGCGAAGACAGATCGTTTCATATGTAAATCCTGTTTTAAAAAAGAAATGCTACAAGGAGGCAAGCGGCATAGGTGATTTTGGAAAAATTGGCGGGGCAGCACTTAACAAGTAGCTACCCCACCAATTTGATGAAGTTACTTCAAGACGGTGTCAGAATTTAGCACGTTGGTTTAACGGCCCGGTACGGGTGTGCCTTCATTTCGACTCAGTAATGCAAAATACGTTTCTTTAGCCATGTTATCGCTCGCGAACATAATGGAGCCATCCGACATAGCCATACCAACAACACCGCCGGTGTGTCCGGAACTTGCACTGTTCATGTTCTTCCGCCAGGTTTTTCCTGCTCTATCAACTTTATTGAAACCACCTTCCAGTGTTGTCCAGTCAGTGTTTCCAATCCAATGGACGGAATTTGGTGCACTCGAGCACCATTGCGTGGCTGCTGCGTTTTCCACTAACAGAATTGTATTTGAAAGTCCGTCAGTGAATTCACCTAAACCAGTATTGCCCATGCTCATTTTTTGACCAGCGCCCGCTCCCGTTCGCAGAGCACCCTGGCCATTTACAAACCAATTTTCTGACCGGTGGGCATCGGCGTAGCTGGCGTCCCAATACACGCGACCGGTGCTTGCACGATACGTTGTCGACCCAAGTTCTGTTGTTCGGCTTGCAACAGTCGCTTGATAGTCGACACCATTTTTGTCTTTAAGATCAGGGTTCCAGCTAGGGCACATGAATGCTGAGATCACTTTGTAAGCAGGTCGGCTGACATTGCTACCACTAAGTCTCCAGTTTGCAGGTTTCGGTGATTTGAAATTATTATTTTGAACAGCACCCAAGGCGTCGAGCGTGGTCTGTTCCTCGATAGTTGGAAGAAGTTTTGTGTGCCATGTCCACACGCTTTTTCCGTGACGATTTTTGCCTGGCCCTAAAATTGCGGAAGTGCCGGAATTGGTCCCACTCTCAAGGTACGTTATTGGGGGGAAGTAGTTGTCACTGCCGTAGGCAGTCTGATCAGCGAGGACAGCCATCCCAAGTGCAAGTTGCTTGAGATTATTCTGGCAACTTGATCGGCGAGCTGCTTCTCGAGCCTGCTGGACAGCTGGAAGTAGAAGGCCAACGAGGACACCGATGATTGCAATAACAACGAGCAGCTCAATGAGCGTAAACCCGCGGGAACGCGGTTTGTCGTGTAAAAACATGACTAATACTCCGTTTAGTAAGGAATTAACAAGAAAAAATAACGAACAAAATGCGGGTGTTATCACCTGAACTCACTAATGCAAAATGCATAAAAATTACAAATTACCCGCACCCGAATACAAATCAGGTTAGCCAAAGATGAGAAACATTTCAAGATTCGGGTTTTTAAGAACGAAGACTTGACAAAATCAAAAACATGAAATCGGTTTCATCGTAATTTTCACAGTTTCAAATCGTTTTGACAGTTTGGAGAAATGTGACGCGGCGGCTGCTTTCTTTGCAGATCTCTGCTGATCTTGAAAGAAAAGTAAGCTTTTGACGCCTCAGGCACGCTTTTGCCGCCTTCTCACAACGCAACTTTATTGATCGTGTGGAAAAGAGGGCAGAATTCTGCTTGGAAGTGTCTTCAGCAGCGGTCCCATTCCTTTGTTGTGTGATGTGACAACAGAGATCACGTCATGTTCTGGAAAGAAAAATATAAACTGGCCGCCAGCGCCGCGACATGTAATGCACTCTATTTTCGTTTCACCAAACTCAGCGTTGTTCTGCCAAAAAAAGAAACCGTACGAGTTTGTCTCTGATGGCTCGCACAGAGGACTGGTTGCTTGCGCAATGAATGCTGCAGGGATCAGTTGTTCTCCATTGAATTGCCCCTGTTGCCGAACAAGGAGGCCCCATTTCATCATGTCGCGAGACCGCATGCTGCTTCCTGCAGCACTCTTGGGCAGGCCGCTGATGTCGTCCGGCCATTGAAACTCCGAGATGTTCAGTTTCTCGAGAAGTTCTTTTTTCAAAAAGTTTTCAGGTGCTCCGGGCACAACCGCATTCAAGACCTGCATGGTGATGGCTGGGTCAATGCCCTGATATTTAAACTCACGAGGCCTATCTGGAATAGGTGCAGTGTGTTGAAAGAACATCTGCACTTGGTTTTGCTCATGCACGTTGGCTTTGTCTGATCTGAGTCGATGTTGAACCTCTTGTGAAATGCGAATGCCAGATCGCATGGTCATTGCGTCCGCCAGCGTGATTGTTGCAGCACCCTTGGCGAATTGTGACGGATCAAGGTCCTTAAGAAATTCGCACACAGGACGGTCGAGGTCATTCATCGTGAGGTACCCACACTGAATCGCTCGCCCAACAGCAAGGGCGGTGTACGACTTGGTGATTGACATCTGGTAGTGCGGGTAATTCACTCGTCCCCGCCTGAAATACGATTCAAAAAGCAATTTGCCACGGTACATAATAAGCAGGCTGTCTACTTCTCCATGCGTCCCGGCGGCAATCTCATTTGTAAATTTGAGGATGGGATCCACTTCACCACCATCAATACCAAGCGTGCCTGCTGCAAGTCCGTCTTCTGTGTCTGGGTTTATGTCAATAAATGCAGTGGGCAAGTCCTCAAGTGTTTTTTCCTCAGCATAGGAGGCCTGGGCTAGTTCTCGCTCTGTGGCCTTGGGTGGATGTATGTCGGCACCCAGTACAAGCGGCGACGCCAGCCACAAAACGGCAATGGGCAGTGCACAAAAAAGATGAAGAAGAGGCTTGGTATTTGGCATGTTGGAGCTTCTTGTATCAGGAAATGTACCTATGGTTTCAAGGGGGATAGTGGCTGGTGGTAGGGTTGTGGTGATCCAAATTCAGACTGCTTTGGCCCGATTGTCGGATCCCAGCCGGAGTTGTTTGGTGGAAGAGAGTCTTTCCATTTTTGTAGTTTCGTGTTCAGCCGATTCACTATGGCTGGTTTGGACTCGATGAGGTTCTGTTCCTCGCTCCTGTCGGTTTTTAGATCGAATAGATGGTACGTCTTTCCATCATTACTTACTAATTTGTAGTCGGTGTCACGGATAGCCACGCGGGGACCGAGACTCCAGTAGAGTTCGCTGTGTGGACGTTCGTCAGGTCTACGATTTTTACAAACGTACGGCAAGAGGTTGACGCCATCGAGACCCAATTGTGAAGGCGTCGTTCCACCTGCTGCGGCAATCGCCGTGGGGAGAATGTCGAGTGAACTGACAGGGAAGTAGTACGTACTCCCAGCAGGAATAATCCCTTGCCACTGCATACAGAACGGAATGCGAATACCACCTTCCCACATGGTTCCTTTTTTGCCACGCAGCGGTGTGTTTGGTGAGTAGTCGTGGCCTCCATTATCACTGAGGAAAATGATGAGTGTCCGGGACTCAAGTTTATTGGTGTGCACGCACTGGAGTACCTTGCCCACGTTCTGATCAAGTGAATAGAGCATTGCCTTGACGAGCCGGCGTTTATGGTCGGACTCATCAGGAAATTTTTCAACGAGGCGTTGGGGTGCCTGAAATGGACCATGAATTGCATTGAAGGGAATGTAGCAGAGGAACTGACTCTGCTTGTGCGCCTCAATAAACGCTACGGCTGCATCACCAATGCTGTCGGTGAGGTACTCGGTTTCGCTTGAGTGGATGATGCCATTGGTCAGCGATTGAGTCCGAGCAGTGCTCTGACTGTTCGATGGGTAGCTCACGACACTTCGGTTATGGAAAATAGGATTGTGCCGCCGGTTGAGTTCGCCAAGGTAATTCGAAGCGCCGTTATTGAACCCAAAGAATTCATCCCATCGCGTGAACGCCATCTGTTCTTCTGCTATTCCGTCATGGGTTTTCCCAAAAATTCCTGTGGTGTACCCGAGTGCCCCAAGTCGGTCTGAAAGAGTCGGTTGCGACGGGGGGATGCCAACATAGGTCGTACCCTTCCGCTGATAGGGGCCAGGATTGTCGGCAAAGCCAAAGCGTTGCTGGTAACGGCCAGTCAGCAATCCAGCGCGAGAGGGTGCACACACAGGGCAGGTGACATAGCCATCAGTAAACTGAACACCGTTGTGCGCAATCGAGTCGATGTGTGGCGTCGAAACATCACCACCTTGATACCCCACATCACCATAGCCGAGATCGTCAGCAAAAAAAATAATGATATTCGGTGCAGCCGCGTTGACTTGCCCAAGAAGACAGCATAAGAAAATCGCGATGGAAAGGCTGCTGTATGAATGCACGGTGCGCTCGAAGAGGAAGAGGGTGTGTGGCGTGTTCAGGCAAGTGAGTCCATGTAGAATAGACAGTGTCAAATGACAGGGCGATTCGTTGACGGGTCGATTAGTTGTCCAAAGGAGACGAAGTAGTGTTTTGTTCTTTGGAGTGTTTTTTTCTTTACTTTATATGAGTATCAGATTGCCCATTACAAGAATGCAGTTCGTTGTGTGGCGAGTGAGCACGCTTTCGACAGTGTTGGTGTTCCGCGTGGTAAGGACAGGGCTTTGAAACAAACGTTGTATCACGCGAGTACGCCGCAGCGAAGACGCCGTCATGTCATGTGTTTCGTGGTTCTCTGCTGTGCCGGGGCCCTCTGGAATGTAGTGTCAGCTGCTCGGCCGAATATTGTCTTTATTTTCAGTGACGACCATGCCCTTCGTGCACTCGGGGCCTACGGCAGTGGGCTGAACAAGACGCCACATATTGATCGTGTCGCTCGCGAGGGGGCATTGTTTTTGCGTAGTTATTGCGGCAACTCAATCTGCTGCCCGTCACGAGCAACAATATTGACTGGCAAGCACAGCCACAAAAATCATGTTCTGCGAAATGGATCACAGTGGGATAGTGATCAGTTTGTTTTCTCACGCGCTCTCTCAGCAGCAGGATACGCTACAGCGCTCTTCGGAAAGTGGCACCTGCGCGGCTGGCCAACAGACGAATTTGATGAGTGGCAGGTGCTGCAGGGAGCCGGCGGGCAAGGGCATTATTACAACCCCGAGTTTCTCTGTTCAGATGGTCAGGAACGTCGGGTTGAGGGGTATTCGACCGACGTCATTACTGATTTATCAATCGAGTGGATGAACGAGCAATCAAAACACACGCAACCGTTTCTGTTGATGTGCCAGTACAAGTCGCCGCATATTCATCGTATCCCACCACCAAGACATATGAATATGCTCGATGGGCAACAGGTTGTGGAGCCAGAAACACTCTTCGATACCTATAAAGGCCGTTCTTCGTATGCAGGGAAATGTTGGATGCGTCTGTTTGGCATGTCTGAGCATGTGCTGAATATCACGCCTCCGCTGGGCGAATACGATAGCGGAAAGCAGCCGTATAGGTTTTTAGGGCAAATGACGCCATCCCAACGCGTCGCGTTCCATCAGGCGTATGATGCAGAAAATAAAAACTATCGGCGACTTCTGGCAGAGGGTGTGCTGAATGGGCGGGCGCTTGATCGGTACAAATATCAGCGTTTCATGAAAGACTACCTCGGATGTGTTGCTGCTATTGATGACAACGTTGGCCGAATTCTTGACTACCTGGACTCGCATGGTCTTACTGAAAACACGCTCGTGATTTACAGTTCTGATCAAGGGTTCTTCACCGGTGAGCATGGGTGGAATGACAAACGTTGGATGTATGAACAGAGTCTTTCTATGCCGCTGCTTATGCGTTGGCCCGCTGTAATTCGAGCAGGCGATCGTATCAATCAGATGGTTCAGAATATTGACTACGCCCCAACCTTTCTTGATGTCGCTGGTGTGGCCATTCCGAATGAGGTGCAAGGGCGTTCGCTTCTACCGTTGCTTCGGGGGCACTCGCCGGCGAACTGGCGACGAGAAATCTATTACCACTATTACATGGACAAAGCGTACAACCTCCCGAGGTTCGAAGGTGTGCGAACGGATCGATATAAGTTGATCAATTACTACAAGCCGAGCCAGGAGTGGGAGTTATTTGATTTGGAGAAAGACCCCAATGAACTTCAAAGCGTTTATGGTGATCCTGCTTACAGAAACGTAAGAGAGCATCTGAACGGAAAGTTGGCTGAGCTTCGTGTGAAATACGATGTGCCAAAAAATGTAGACGAGTAGTCACGGAGCATCACGAAATGAAAGAACGTATTGTTCGGTGCCATCTCTGGCATGTGAGCCTCGTTGTAGTTGGTGTCGCCTTGTTTGTAGGTTCTGGTACACATGGAATTTTTTCTGAAATTGCGAAGGCAGATACTGCTGATGCCGAGCAGATGGAGCACGAGTTTCCTGTTGTCGTAGATCCTCATCCACTTACGGTGGGCATGGAGGACGAGTTGAGAGGCTGTTTTGACTTTTTCTGGAATGAGTGGGTCCGTGACAAATCACTACCAACCTATGGCTTGAATGCAGGAGACTATGTTGGGCTGCGTCGATATGTTCCGCTGGCGATAGAAAGCCAGGGGTTTTACTTTCCTGTCATTATTCTCGGTATTGAGAGAGGCTGGATTGAGCGGGAGGCGGGTCGCCAGAGAGTGCTTGCTGCACTCGATTCACTTTTGCAACTGCGAAACTTTCACGGTTTTTATTATCACTTTATTGATATTAAAACCGGTGGTCCCGGCTGGCGTAGCAGGAATGTTGAAGTCTCGAATATGTCGACAGCAACAATGATTGCCGGAGCGATTGTGGCTGCGGAGTATTTTGGTGGTGATATCCGTAATCGTGTTGAGCAGTTGTACAAACGCATTGATTGGAACTGGTTTCTGGACACATCGCAGCAGCATTTTTATTTGGCTTGTCATCCAGAACAGGTGCCAGAAGGAAAGCGTGTGGATGAACGAGGAATGTTTGGGCACTGGGGCGCCTATTCAGAGCATCTCATTATGTATGTGCTGGCTGCGGGGGCACCCGATGTAGAACATGCCATCGATTCGCGTCCATATGCAGCCATGCGAACACCCATCGGCTCGTATAAGGGCAAACCATTCATCTATTGTCGTACGGGTTCGGCATTTGTGTATCAGTGGAGCCATTGCTTTCTCGATTTTCGAAATATGGTTGATGAAAAACAGCGAGATTGGTTTGAGAATTCTCGTCAGGCGTCTCTTGCAGCGCAGCAATTTGCAATGGATTCATCCGAAACCGTAAAAGGCCTGGGAGAGAACTCGTGGGGAATGTCCGCGTGTATGAGTCCGACTGACGGGTACTCTGGCCACTATGGGTCTATGCCAGCTGACCGGGACTTTCTGATGATGGATGGTACGATTGCACCATACGGTGCTTTGGGTTTTCTCGTCTTCACACCGAAGCAATCGCTGGCTGCATTTGAGTACATGCGAACAATCCCTGGGTTAACCGGAAAGTATGGACTCTACGATGCCTATAGTTTTGACACCAAAGCCAAAAATGGCAGGCCTTGGGTCGCGAAGTCATACCTTGCAATAGACAAGGGCATAGTTGCCCTGATGTTTGAGAACTACGCCACACAACTCACATGGAAATATCTGCATCAAAATGCTCACGTCCAAAGGGGACTGTCCCGGCTAGGGTTTCACTATTCTCCTCGGTCAGTTCGTTCCGCTGAAATCGAGTGAGTCAGTGGCATGACCGGTCAGCCGGGATGTACAACAAAATCTTGTTCTTGTTTGTTGAAGATGGTCAACTACCAGCAGTTGGTCGCTTTGAAGCATCATTCTTCATTCTTGGAAGGGAAAATAAATGACATATCAATGTCTGCGGATGTGGTGGTTCTACATGGTGTGCGCAATTACTTTCCTTTCGCGAGCAGAAGCTAGTCAGCCAAACGTCATTCTCATTTTTGCTGACGATCAGGGGTATGGTGACCTGAGTTGTTTCGGTTCAGAGACGATCAAGACGCCATATATTGACCGACTCGCGAAAGAGGGCAGGAAATTTACGAACTTCATGGTTGCTTCACCGGTTTGTACGCCCTCACGTGCAGCTTTAATGACCGGTTGTTATCCGAAACGCGTTGGTATGCACGAGCATGTCCTTTTCCCAACGTCGAAAAAAGGACTTAATCCTAGTGAGCATACGATTGCTGATCACTTGAAGGGGCAGGGTTACGCCACCGCCTGCTTTGGGAAATGGCACCTCGGATATCAGCCTGAGGTGCTGCCACGGGCTCAAGGTTTTGATACGTATTTTGGAATTCCGTATTCGAATGACATGAATTATCCAGACAATAAGGAAAAGCCGAAAGGTGGTCCTGATGGTATGGACGAATTATGGGCTGATCCGGAGTCAACGCTGACGAAATGGAAGACACCCCTCATAGAAAATGAGGAGATTATTGAGTTGCCCGTTGATCAACGGACGATAACACGTCGCTATACCCAGAAGGCGATTGACTTCATTACGAAAAACAAAGCAAAACCGTTTTTTGTTTATCTTCCGCACTCAATGCCGCATATTCCGCTCTATGTGCCTGATGATGTGCGAAACCCGGATCCTTTGTACGCGTATATCAATACAATCGAACACATCGACTCAGAAGTTGGGCGTTTACTTGACACGCTTGATGACTTGGGCCTTGCCGACAATACATACGTTCTCTACACGACAGACAACGGTCCCTGGCTGCGGTTCAAACACCACGGTGGAACGGCTGGCCCTCTCCGGGATGGAAAAGGAACAACGTTCGAGGGTGGACAGAGGGTGCCATGTGTTTTACGTGGTCCAGGTGTTCCGGCAGGTTCGGTCTGTCATGAGTTGACCGGCACAATTGACGTCCTGCCCACACTCGCTGCTCTCATTGGGGGCGCATTGCCTTCCCAACATCGTATTGATGGCGTTGACATGGCGGCCCTGTGGCACGGAAAGAAAGAGGCTGTGGCACGGGAAGAATTCCTTTACTACTCGTCTCATGGAGTGCTTGAAGGGATTCGGCAAGGGCCCTGGAAGTTGCTCGTAAAATCGCCCAGACATAACCGCAAGACAAGAGAGCCAAAGGCACCAGAGGTTCTTCTTTTTAATCTGAAAGAGGACCTCGGCGAAAAAGAGAATCTTGCTGACAAATATCCAGAGGTGGTATCAAATCTTCATAAGAAAATGGATGCGATCGATACTGAAATCACCTCAAATGCACGTCTGCCGTGGTTTGAGGAAAATGAAATCACCGAGTGACAACAGAACACGGTTGTAAACAACAGAGGCGGCTCTTGATTTCTCTTCAGCTGAGATGTTTTGGGTCACTCGTGTACGTAACGTTCATGGAGCCAGTTGCCACATCGATTGATACTCTGCGGCCTTGTTCCCCGCCGCAGGCCTTTGCCACGATAGGAATGCGATTCTTGCGTAGCAACGTTTCTACTGCAGCGATGTTCTGAGTACCAACGGTCACTTCTTCGTGCCCAGGGAACATTGCTGCCCCGCCAGCAATGTTTGCTTTCCAATGAGGCTGATTGTCTTTTGTTAGTTTGTTAAGTTGCCGAAGGAGTTCAGTGATTGCCGTATCCGCGAACCTGCCGGGCTCCTCAGTTGTACCGTGTGACTCAGGAAGAAGAACATGGGCAAGACCAGCAAGATGAAGCCTTGGGTCGAACAAGGCGACACTAACGCACGAGCCTACTAACGTCCGCAGAGTGCCCGAGTCTGACGCGACTGCAATCTGTCCCATGCCGACTGCATTTTGTAAAAAAATTTTTGGTCGCACCGAGGCAACGTTGTCGGAGGATTTAATCACAATGAATCTTCTTCAAAACTACCGCCAGACAGGAATGTCAGTTAACAAACTTGTTCCAGAAGGCTGTGTCACTGAATAAATCACATGTATATGACTTAGATTCTCTTCGACAATTTCCAGTTTAGCGGTGGAGGGTTTTCTTGTCAGTTATTTTCTTGCCAGTTTTGGTTTCTCTCTGTCCGGATGACCATGTGCCAGCAGCTGGGCCATTACACCGACAGCAAGACGGCTTTTTCGTGAGGGAAAATGTAGTAATTCAGCAAAAAGGGAGATTGACGAAATGCGGGGTAGGCCGACCCGTGCATGGTCTAGCGAACTACCAAGCTGCTGTTTTGTTACAAAATCTTAAATTTTAAATACCAGTTGGCGTGTCTCTTGATTGGTGGACAGCCGGTCTGATGGTTAGTCAGCAGTTACTTCATTTGCAAGCTCATCGGAGCCGATAGCTGCCAGCTCGATACATGTAGCAGCATCGAGAAGAAGGCAGACGGACCCATCTCCTAGGATGCTGGCGCCACCAAGGCCCTTTATGTGCTTGAAGTTTTCATCAAGTGATTTCACAACAATGTCTTGCCCTCCAAGGAGACCATCAACACGAAGCCCCAGTGATTTGTTTGCAGCATGCAAGATGACGACATGGTTGTCCGAATCCGAGCCCTGCTTCATTAATTCTTTCCCGTCGCCGCCGGTAAGTGCGTGGAAGTCAAAGAGGTCACCGATTGAAACAAGGGGAAGGAACTCACCACGAACATCACACATCTGGCGACCATTGGCAGTAGCGCTCTGATAGCCGGAGACAGAGACAATCTCCCGAACATTCTCGATGGGCACAGCAAGAACGCCGTGCGCTAGCCGGAAGAGCATGCAGCGAGTGATTGTAAGAGTAAGCGGCAAACGAATAATGAATTT
>CBFIHW010000066.1:0-15239 GCA_965662325.1 uncultured Pirellulales bacterium
GTTGAAGAAATCTATGATCTTGAAGCTGATCCGGAGGAGTTAACAAACCTTGCAACTAACAAAAAGTGTCAGTCACTGCTCGGTAGGCTCCGGCAGAAAGCAGTTGATGAACTACGTCGAACGGACGCTGGCTTTGTCGATACCATGCCACAGACGGCGGCGATGAAGGAGGGTGGTTGAGGTATGAAAAAAACACTGAGTGAATGTGTGCAAATCAAGCGAGGCCGCACCGGCATAGTTTTTCATGCGGATACCATTTTATTGATGTTATTCGTGTGGAGTGTTGTTGCACCGTCACCCGCACTATATGTATCGGCTGATGAAGGTGGTGATCCGTTTGATGTGTATGCAGTCGATGGTTCAGGCGAGCAGTTGATACATGTTGCAGTGCGACCAAACGGTAATCAGGTACGGGTTGTGCACGAGGGCATGCTCGCCATGCCAGGAAAGCCCCACGACATCGCTAGGCATCCTACGCAGTCAGTTTTTGTTGTAACGCTTCTCGGAAAAGGTGCAGAAAGTCCTCGTGCTGTGACGCTTGTACGTGGTAGCAATGACAGACTATCGATCGCTGGAGTCACAGAGCTGCAAGACTCAACGGGCTATACAAGTTTTGACCGCACTGGTGGCTATTTTCTGACATCGTCATATCACGACGGGCATTTTGATGTGTATCAGGTGAAGCCTGATGGTGTGCTTGGTGATCGGGTAAGTCATCAACAGGTGGCAGAGAAGTATGCCCACAGTGTGCTGGCAACTCCTGGCAACAGGTTTCTGTATGTACCCTGTGTTAAGGAATTCAATGCGATTTACCAGTATGCATTTGATCAAGAAACCGGTGAGGTCCGGCCGCTTGAGCCTTTTGATGCAAAGCCGCCCCACATGTTCGGGCCACGTCATATTGCCTACCATCCATCCCTGCCGTACGTGTACTTCAGTAATGAACAGCAACTTGGGGTAAGCGCATATCGCATTGAAGAAGATGGTCAGCTTGTGGCTCTCCAACATGCCACAACGATTCCCCGCCGATCACCCTATACGGCAGGCGTGCGTGACATGCATGCGTCCGATATTGCTGTGACTCATGATGGACAATTCCTGTTTCTGGCATTGCGAGATTTTGTCGGTGATGAAGACAGTGTTTTCATGTTTCAGATCGCTGAAGATGGCCGACTGAGTCTTGTGTCGAGAAAGCGAGTAGGGGACATTCCCTGGCGGCTACGTGTTTCGCCGAGCGACGCATACCTTCTCGTGAGTGAATCACGTGATAAGACGCTTGCTGTATTACCGATTCAGCAAGATGGTGGACTTGGCGATGCGGTTCGAATGGACTGGGGGGCTGAGGTTCGCAATATGGTCATTTATCCGTTGCCTAGGAAATAACATTTATCATTTGAGGGTTTGATGTCACAAATTAAAGTACTCGTTCTGATTGTGTTTTGTATTGTGCTTGGTGGTGTTTCGCTTACAGGACGAAATGCAGTTCGGGCTCGTGAAAGTACTGGCGCTGACCAAAAGAAGAACACTGGGCAAAAGGTAGGTCGTGATGATGAAATCAGCCCGCCGCCGCCAGACGTCGTGCCGCAGATTGCAGAATGCACCAATTTGCTTTTTGAGTCAGACTTTACGGAGGGTGAGGTTCCAGAGGAATGGATACCATTGCACGGAACGCAATGGGCTGTCGTTGAGGGATCGCTCCAAGGACGACCATCGACTAACGAATTTCAGCAAAAGCGTGTCGCGGCAGGTAATAGCAGCCATAGTGGGAAGACGCCGAGCAGTCGGCTTCTGGTCCCTGTTGACGACTGTGTCATGCTCTTTCAATTTAAGCTTACTGACGGCCTGTCGGGTGCCCATTTTGGTTTTAATGATGGGTCATTCAAGACAGGAACAGGACATGTGTGTCGATTTACAGTTTCGACACGGAAGGGGCAGTCTCTGGTTAAAGATAGAAACGTCACTCTCGATGGTGATGAAGATGAGACGTTGGTGACAGACAGCTTGAATGTGAAAGCCGACACCTGGCACTGGATGATGCTTGAGATTGTCGGCGATGAAATGGTGGCTCAGGTATCGGGTGGGCCCATTCTTCGTGCAAAGCATCCGCGATTTGATATCCCGAAGGACCAAATTAATCTGCCTACTCGTGGCGGAGGTGTCGTACTGTATGACAACGTGAAGGTGTGGGACGCAGTGAAGAAAAACTGATTCCGTTCTTGTCAGTTCAGTCCCACTCGGGGTGCACGTGACAGTTGAGGTGCCATTGTTGCGTCGTCAACGTATCTGGCACTAATTCATCACTGGGACCTGCTCCGACTGTGGCTCATTGTCTGCTTCAGTGTCAGTTGCATGGTCTACTGATGACTCAAGTCGTTCTTTATTCACTTCGTCTTGTCGAGTGAACTGTGCCTCAAGTGATTGAGGGTCTCCCATGACGAACTTCATGGCAAGGCTACGGTACGACTTTGTGATGATAAGATCATCATAGAACTCAGGTGCAATTTCACGCAGGCGACCAAGCCGACTCCAGGGGATGCCCATCAGGTCGTGATGTTCTAAATGAAGCCCGAAATTGAAGTACAGCCAGTTCGACCAGCCGTAGAGCGAGGAAGAGGGTTGATACGCACTGCTGCCATGAAAATGTGAATTACTGAGAATGATTCCAAAGTTATGTGGGTGAAGAAACCCTGTGGCGAAAAGCTGAGACGCCAGGAGGAAAACAACAGCTTTCCAGCCGCCGGCAGCAAAAAGCCCAATGGTCATGAGAATCGAAAGAGTTGGGTAGACAACGGCCCAGCGTTTAAGCCCATAGCTTTCATATCCTGAAATGAGGTGTTCGTCAGCAAGAATTGAGAGTGCCTTTGGGCCGGGGTCAAGTTTGCCGCGGAGGAGGGACTCAAATGTATAGACAACCAGTCCAAGAACTGAGCGGAAAAATTGGAGAACAAGCATGATCAGGGCATACGGCATGCCAACAGGTGAAAAGAGGGCGCAGCAAAATCTATAGACCGGTCCCTGTGTGAAGAAGAGAAGGTACCGATGCTGTCGCGTGAGCAGGATGGCTGTTCGCCGACGTGTAATGAAATCTTTCTTCGCACCAAGATCGTTGTGGTGCACATGATGTTCAATCCACCAGGCATGATGTCCAGACATAAACATGGGAAGGGTTGTGAATGTAAACAGCCAGCGGTTTGGTGTTGTTTTTTTAAAGACCAGATTGTGGTTGCATTCATGCGCAAGTTGAAACAGGTTGACGTCAATCCAGGATCCAATTGCCCAGGCAACCAGCAGAATCGCCCACCAAGGCTGGTTGCTGAGTCCAACTGCCAACGCAATTTGAGCCGAAGCAAATACAATGCACCAAAACGCAGTGCTCGGTGTGTTGCCAAAGAGATTTTTGATTTCAGGATGATTGCGAATCATTCGTTTTGCACGATCGCGGTGCCAGACAGCGTCAGGTTTGTCAGAGTCACCGACTCGATCACTGATATCAATTTCATAGCCCGGAAACATCGGAGTTGGAGTTCCTAGGATACGTGGGTGAAATCCAACTTTCTTATGTGATGGTGCGTCAGCGGGGAATAACATGGGAGAAGTCTCCTTGGAAACGAATCACGAAACCTGTTCCCAATGTACCTGTTTTGAAACAGATTTCGAGTGTTGTACCCCACGTTTGGATTGCTTTGTGGCATGAAAATGCCGAGGTACTGGTACAGACGGCAAAGTTGCTCGGTCTTGCTCTGGGGTTTGGTGCTACAGCCTTTCGTAGCCAACACGTTGAGTAAGTAAGGGGGTGGGAGGAACCTCGGATTGCACCCTCATGTCGTACCACAGGTCCAACTATCTCGCAGCTGTCACGCTGTGTTATTTTTGGAGCAGTCAAATCGGATATCAGCGTGGGCCAGAATTATCAATATGATCGGCATTGTTCGCGGTGCCTGGAGCGGTGCCGCGTGGTGTTCCGATTTTCAATGATTCTCCACTGGTTCGATCAAAAGTGTCAGGTGTAAGTTTTTCTGGAATGGTATCACCAGTCTCCTGCTGCCACTGTTTCAAGACGGCAGCCAGTTTGTTTTCAATGCTGCTGTGCTGTAGGCTTCCGGCAAGGTTGTTCAATTGGTGTGGATCGTTGTGCACGTCATACAGCTCAATTGAAGGTCGAGGTGCAAGAAATACATCCTGTTGTGCGGGTGTGAGTTTTCCTTGTTTCTTTTTTAATAAGGCAATGTGGGAGGCAGATCTGACAGAGTCTGCTGGTCCCTGCCAGGGGAGATGCGGCCGCTTATTGATAAGGTACAAGAAGCCGTCGCCGCGTACGCTGCGACCATAAGCCTCGTAGTCATGCCAGTTATGTTCGGAGAACACATAGTGACGAACGTGCGCATTTGGATCATCAAACAGTGGCAGCAAACTGACTCCTTGCATTGACTCTGGTGGACGGACGCCTGCAGCTGTGAGGACCGTTGGGGCTAGATCAATAATGCTCACCATATTGCTGGATGGTTGCCCGATAGCTTTGATTCCCTGTGGCCAATGGGCAACGAGCGCTGTCTTCATCCCGCTATCATGGAGCCGGGTTTTCGCTCGTGGAAATGGGCGGCCGTTGTCGGCGAACACAAAGATCAGCGTGTTGTCCAGCACGCCTTGCTTTTTCAATTCGGTAATGGTGAGTCCAATGAAGTGATCAAACCGAGTCACCTCGTTGTGGTATGAAGCGAGATCGCCGCGGGTCGCATCATCGTTGATGAGAAAGGGTGGGGCTGTGACCGTTCCCTGTTGGTGCTTCGGGCCGTATTGTTTTTGCCATTGCCGGTCGGCATCCCAGCCGCGATGGGCATCATAGGCTGCAAACCAGAAGAAAAAAGGTTTTTCCCGTGGGCGTTCTTTGGTCAATTTCACCCAGTTTGCGTGACCGCCTGAGTTCTCTTTGCTTTTGCCGTTATCTTTGTGATCCCATGTTTTTTCCGAAGTAGGGTTGCCCTCTGGTGGATCGTCCTGAGGCATGTGATCTTTACCGGAGAGTGCCGTGTAGTAACCAGCCTTCCGCAGCAGCGATGGAAACTTTACAAGGTGCCATGGCAGAGGTCGATGGAGTTCGCTTGCTCCCCCATTGTTGTGCGGAAAACGCCCTGTGATGACGCTGCAGCGACTCGGGCTACAGCTACTTGCCGTTAGGTAGGCGTTGTCAAATCGACGTCCGTTTGCTGCTAGGGCATCAATGTTAGGTGTGCGAGCCGTCCGACTGCCATAGCATCCGTAGTCGTTCCAACTGACATCATCAGCGATGAAGAAAATAATGTTTGGCTGTTCGGCTGCAAACAAGACAGCCGGCAGAAGGGAAATCGCAACTGGTATAAGTCGGTGCATGAGCTTTACTGCTAGAAGACCAAGGGCAAGATTGAGCGTCTCCTATTTGCCAACGCAATAGACGGCTTTGGTTGAACGGAAGATAATACGGCCTTCGTCAAATGCGGGTGTCGCATTAAATTGTTCATCTCCTTCCCCCAGTTTATTTTCAGCAAGAATGGTGTATTCCGGATCTGCTGCCATGACAAGACATGTGCCATCACGGAGTTGGGCATAGAGACGCCCATCTCCGAGAACAAGCGACGCGTACACCCGGTCACGGGATTCGTAGCGTTCCCGGAAGAGCGTGCTGCCATCCTCAGCGTTCAAACACTGCGCCATCCCTTTGTCGTGTGACCAGAATAAGTAGCCGTTATGAAAGAGTGGTGTTGTAACGTTCGCACCAACCGTCACTTCCCAGAGTTTATGGGTCTCGGTCACATCGCCCCGGCCGCCAGCTTTGACGGCAATTGTTCGGTTCTGTCTGCCGCCGGAGCAATACAGGACATCGTCAACAACAACGATGCCAGGCACGACGTAATCAGGAATCCCCTGACATGTCCAAAGCACCGCTCCGGTTTTTGGGTCGTATCCGCAGATGAGTTCCTTGTGGTGCATGACGAGTTCAGGTGTTCCGCTCTTGGGCGCGACGATCGTCGGTGTTGTCCATGCCTTGTTGATGTCTTCAACCTGCCAGACAATGCTGCCCGTGTCTTTGTCGAGGGCAACAAGTGAGTTCGATTCAATGGCAGCGTTTATATAAACGAGGTCTTCATAGACAATCGGTGAAGCCGCTGCACCAAAACCGGCAACACCTGTACCGATACTTGTTCGCCAGAGTTCTTTCCCGTCGAGAGAGCAGCAGACGACGCCAGATGGTCCAAAGGCGGCATAAATTTTTTCACCATCAGTACAGGGCGTGGGTGATGCATAGCCATGATCTGCCACCCGAGGCGTTGCTTCCTGCTCTTCGGGAGAGGGGTCAAGCGTAAGCGTCCACTGCGGGGTGCCATCATTTCGAGAAATTGCGATGACGTGAAGTTTCAGGCTTTCGCGGTCTCCCGGATCATCAAGCTTTTCACCGTACCCGCTGTACCCCGTGAAAACGATCAAATCTTCGACAAGAATTGGACAACTGGAGCCACGAGCAACAGGAGTCTTCCATAAAAGGTTTTCCTTGTTTGACCAGGTCACTGGTAGGGCACCTGTGTTTTCGGCAACTCCAGTACCGTTCGGTCCACGGAAACGACCCCATGATTCTGCAAATATATCCGTAGATGTCATGACGCATAGTGCGTACAGAGTGACAGTAACCCACTTGAATACTGGGCCACAGGATTCATGATTGCGCATCTGCTGGTCTGCTTTCTAACTAGCTCATCAATTCTGGAATCACACTTCCATCTCGTACGATCATAACTGGTCGACCGGTACTCGTGTGGTATTCCTTCGTTGGGTCAATGCCAAGCAGACTGTAGTAGGTTGCTGCAACATCGTCGGGCGAATGGCCATCGTGTCGAGGACCGCTCGCGGTGTCATCAGTCTCTCCGAGGACTCTCCCGCCAGAGATGCCACCACCTGCCATCAGCATGAACATGGCTCTTGCGTAATGGTCACGGCCATTTCGCGTCGTATTGATTTTTGGTGTTCGGCCGAATTCACCGGTGACAAGGACTGCAGTCGAGTCCAGTAGTCCCTTCTGCTCAAGCCCGGTGAACAAGGCTGACAGACCCTCATCGAGTGGTGGCAATTGCTTGTTTTTTAGCGCGTTCCAGTTGTCGCGATGAGTGTCCCATCCACCATACGAAATAGTGACAAACGGGACGCCGTGCTCGACAAGCCGTGTTGCAAGTAAACAGCTTTGACCAAATTTCGTTTCACCAAAGGGGGCGGCGAAACTTGAACTTTCACGATTTGTGTCGAATGCTTCTTTTGCTTTTGGTGAGGTGATGATCTTATGAGCCTGTTCGGTGAACCTGTCGAGCCCCTCAACAAGCTGGTTCTTGTCCTGAATAGCATGAAACCGTTGATCAAGGTCTTCGAGCAACATTTGACGGCGTTCAACATCACTTACAGTAAGGCTGCCATCGAGAGTCATGCCACGAACACTAAAAGGCATGCCAGGCGTTGGAGTTTTGCCTGTGGCAAGGGCTGCATACTTGACGCCAAGGTAGCCAGTGCCGCCCTGATTGTTTTTTGGTATCGCAACATTGTGCGGGAGTTCCATCGGGCCACCAAGTTCACGGCTCACGACGGCGCCATAACCGGGAAACTCCAAGGAAGGAATCGGCCTATTGCCCGTGTTGACATATTCCTGTCCAAGTTTGTGAGCGGCAAGTGAATGAGTAATGCCTCGCAGGATGACATACTTGTCCATGCACTGTGCTAACTTGGGCAGATGCTCGCTTATCTGGATACCAGGAACAGATGTTTTGATCGCGTTGAATTCACCACGGTATTCAGATGGTGCATCTGGCTTTGGGTCAAACGTGTCCATGTGGGATGGACCGCCGGGGAGGTTGATAAAGATGGCTGCCTTCGCGCCCTTTGGCCGTGCGGATGCAGCGTGTGTCCATCGCAGGTAATTCGATAGTGACAGACCGCCGGCACCGAGTGCTCCGAGCTTCAAAAAGTCTCTGCGGACAACACCGTCACATGTTCGATGAAGAGCCATAATATTTCTCCAAGTAATAAAGTTTCTTTTTGATTCGTTGTGGCGGACGTGCCAGGACTAATGATTTAGGGCAAATTCTTTGGTGTTGAGAAGCGCCCAAAGAATGTCACGAATTCCATCTTTGACAGTGGGTGATTCTTTGAGGTAGGCGATCGATCGATCGACCTCGCGCTCAGTTGGCTGGCGAACAAGCGTCCGCAAATAAGCACTTTCAAGAATGTCATGCACCTGACCTTCATTTTGTGCGACCCACTCCGATACTGAACCGTCAAAAACATCACCGGTCTTCAGCCCTTTTATGGCAGTCTCTTTTAGTGCAATCGTTTTTTTGATTGATTTAATCGTTTTCTTACTGTCTTTCTTGATTGCGTAATCGAGCCGCTTTTTGAGCATGTCCACTTCACTTATGAGTTTCTGCTTACGCTCTGAATAAAGTTTCTCAGCAGCTGGGTCTCTGAACTCTGGGAGTGTCTTCGTGAGTTCATCAAGCCAACTGCCGGAACGACTGATGGAGTCCAGCATTTCCTTGTCATTTTGGAGAAAGACTGTTTGAAGCAGGCTTGGCTCCATGGAACGGTCGCAGTCACAATTACTTTCCCGAGTCGATTGGCCAAAAATTTCGAGAGCGTAGTTGTTGTTGTAGGATCCTACAGTTGTGTCGGCTATCGCTCGCTTTTCAACGAGAGAACAGAGTTCCATTGCTTCACGATCGCCCGCGGTCGCTGTTCGAACGGCATCATAGATGACCTCGGCTGGGATTCTTCTGGCAACTGCTCGGCCAAAGTTTCTGTCATCATGAAGATTTGTCTCATTAGGCTTCCAGCCACGTTGGTACGTGTCGCTCTTACAGATTTCACGATGGAGCCACTTCATGTCGAAGTTGTGCTCCCGGAATCCTTCAGCAAGATATTCAAGCAACTCAGGATTGCTTGGAGGGTTTGCCAGACTAAGGTCATCCGGTGGTTCAACAATGCCGACGTTGAAGTACGATGACCAGACACGATTTACGATTGACTGCGCGAAATACGGGTTCGAGTCATCGAGCATCCAGGCCATCAGGATTTCACGAGGGTCTTCAACTTCATCCAGTCTCATCTCCTTGCCGCCAAGAACAGTTGCTGTGCGGCCCATAAGGAATCTTTCAAGTTGCTCTTTTTTCTTGGGCTTAATGTCTTCTGCCTTCATTTGGGCCATCAGACCATCAATCTTTGTCTGATCGAGGGGAGCCTTTGCCGGCGTCACGATGACTTCACCAAAAGGAACGGTTTTTCCTTTCTGAGCAAGTTTTGCGAGTGCCACGTAGAGCCTGTTTCCCCTTAAATCTTTGTCATTTATGTCGATGCCAAGGGTAACGAGCATCTCCTTGTAGGTTTTCTGGTTTTCTTTCCCAGAACCTTTGCCGGCATACGCAACGCGTGTAAAGAAATTCTTGAAGCGATCGAAGTCGTCTTTTGTCCACTGATCGAAAGGGTGCTTGTGGCATTGGGCGCACTGGATACGAACGCCTAAAAAGGTGTACGCAAAGCCAAGCGCCTGTTCTTCTGGTTTCCGGAAGTTTTGACGAGTCCAGAAGTAGGGGAGGTATGGTTGGTCACCAAATGAGGCATTGCCTTCATTTGCGATGTAACGGCTCATTCGCTCGCTGTAATCTGTATACGATTCACCCTCGAGCCGGCTCTTGGCAAGAACAATACCTGTCACGAGTTCGTCATACGGTACGTTGTCAGCGACTTTTTTGTGCATCCAGTCGTACCAGAATCGAGAGGCACCTTGCCGTCGCTCAGGCCCGTTGTTGCCTTGATTACGATCATTGTTGCCTGTCCAGTCACAGAGTTTGGTCGCCCACCATGCTGCATATCCCGGTCGTTCGAGTAACTCTTCGATTTTTGCATCTCGTTTATTCGGTGACGTGTCACTGAGAAATTCTTCTGTTTCTGCAACTGGTGGAAGTGTTCCGGTGATGTCGAGTGATGCTCTCCGCAGAAATTCACCATCGCTACACACTTCCGATGGGACTTCACCGAGCTTGCGCAATTTCATTGCAACGAGTTCATCGATTGGTGTGGGTGTCCTCAGCTCCGGATACTCAGAGCCTGTTTTGTCGGAGACGGGAAAGATAACTGGAACCGGAACCACGCCGTTGTCATAAAATGCAACAACATGGCTGTCGCCCGGGCCCTTTGCTGTAACAAACCCATTTTCATCAATGTCAGCGATTTGATCATTGTTTGTACGGAAGCGGCACAAAGGTGTAACGTCTTCATGCGTGCCATCAGACCATACTGCTGTAGCCTTGAGTTGCCAGGTCTGGCCTTTTTTTTGTGCAACTATTTCAGATGGAGCAACATCAAGCCTGACAAATGTCGCATCACTGTCAGTAACACCTTTCGCACCCTGTTCGATCCACTGCTTCAAAACGGTAAGCTGCCAACTGTCAGGATCAAGAATTTGACCGCCCCCGTGATCAACCTGCTCGAGGGGTTTCTGAAGAAAAAGGCTGGAGTCAATATTGTCTACATTGACGCGAGGATCATCACCTTGCAGCAGGTTCTCATGGTCGGCCTTGAAGTCGTATCCAAATAGCGAAAGTCGGAAATCACCTTGGCCCTGAAAAGAGCCATGGCATGCTCGCCCGTTACAACCCAGTCGACCCATGAGGGGCACGACATGTCGGCGAAAGTCTGGGGATTCTGCTGCACTATCCGAATCAGCATGAAAGCGATCGTCAATACGCGGAACGTGAGTTTCTTCTGCCGCACTCGTCAGTGACAAAAAAAAGCACGACGCTATCGCAACGAGCAGAGCACTGGTGTGGAGGTAACGCTGAATCATTTTTTTCTCTTCAGGAACGATGGACTGAATACGGTACGAATGTGGTGCAAAACCCCAGCTACTTACTACATCTATGTATCACCCACTTAAATCTTAATATGTTCTCGAAATTCGTCATATTCCATTCAATTTTCGCTGCAAAACAGGTGCAATCCGTACAGTAATGCCCCCGCGATAGGTGGTCTCCTCATACGGTTCTCGACGTGTATCAGGTCACCTGTGTCGGCTTATTTCCGCCACGGCGTCGGGAAGTCCATGTATCTTGCGTTACAGCAGTTCGTTGTCCTCAAACATAGTGACTCTGTAGGCGGCCAAAACGGCGATACCAAATCAGCACAAATTGTCCTCGAATACCTTACGCAACGATAGAACTCGTTACACTCAGCAAGTAGATTTGTGCGAGTGCTTCGTTTGCGTATCACCAAAAAGAAAACTGGGAAACCATGCATTCAGTTCGATATTTGTTTTTTATTTCTATGACAATCCTTGGCGTTGTCTTTACGTCTACAAGGGAAACTTACGCGAATGAGCAGCCGAATATTCTTGTTATCTGGGGTGATGACATTGGCCTTTGGAATATCAGCCACAACAACTGTGGAATGATGGGCTATGAAACACCTAATATTGACCGAATTGCTCGTGAAGGAATTTCATTTACTGACTACTACGGGCAACAGAGTTGCACGGCTGGTCGAGCGGCATTTATTGGTGGGAACGTACCTTTACGCACAGGGATGACTAAGGTTGGTCTTCCGGGTGCCAAAGAAGGCTGGCAGACCAGTGATGTGACGATAGCCACCGTTTTGAAAGCACAGGGTTACGCAACTGGGCAGTTTGGAAAAAATCATTTTGGAGATAGAGATGAACATCTTCCAACGAATAATGGCTTTGATGAGTTCTTTGGAAATCTTTACCACCTGAATGCAGAAGAAGAACCGGAGAACAGAGATTATCCAAATGATCTTGTACTACCGAGTGGAAAAACCTTTCAGCAGCAATATGGACCGCGAGGTGTGCTCACGTGTCGTGCAAACCCCGACGGGACGCAGACAATTAAAAACACTGGGCCACTGACAAAAAAGCGAATGGAAACAATCGATGACGAAACCGTTTCAGCGGCAAAGGACTTTGTGCAAAGGAAGTCAAAGGAAGGCAAGCCATTTTTTTGTTGGTGGAATGCAACTCGGATGCATTTTCGAACTCACTTGAAGAAGGAGCATGAAGGTCTGTCTGGACCAACGGGCAATACGTATCACGATGGCATGGTTGAGCACGACATGCATGTCGGTGAGTTGCTCGATCATCTTGATGCACTAGGTCTCGCTGAAAACACTATTGTTTTCTATTCCACAGATAACGGCCCGCACTTCAACACATGGCCTGATGGTGCGACAACACCTTTTCGAAGTGAAAAAAATAGTAATTGGGAAGGAGCCTATCGAGTACCTGCATTTGTTCGATGGCCCAAGCATTTTCCTTCTGGTGTGACGCTCAATGGAATCATGGCTCATGAAGACTGGTTGCCGACGTTTGCAGCCGCCGCCGGTGAAGTTGATATCAAAGAGAAATTGAAGGAAGGGGTGGAGCTGAATGGCCGCACGTATCACAACTACATCGATGGCCATAATCAGCTTGAGTATCTTTCCGGTCAGGTGTCGAAGTCACCTCGGAGAGAGTTCATGTATGTCAATGACGATGGACAGGTTGTTGCCTTACGGCTCGGGCAGTGGAAGGGCGTTTTTTTAGAAAACAGAGGGCAGGGGTTTGGCGTTTGGCGAGAGCCGTTTGTCGAATTACGAACACCACTCTTATTCAACCTTCGTCGTGACCCGTTTGAGAAAGCGCAGCACAGTAGTAATACGTACAACGACTGGTTTATTGATCGAGTTTTTGTTCTCGTTCCGATGCAACAGTATGTTGCTCAATTCTTGCAAACGTTTGTTGACTATCCGCCGAGTCAAGAACCCGGATCGTTTAATCTGAGGAAAGTTATTGACCAAATTCAGGCTGCGAACAGAGGTAGCTAAAGATCAAGGAGTTAAATTGATGAAAAACATTATTTGTATCTCTACTCTCGCGAGCTGCCTGCTGTGTGGCTTTGAGATCTTTGCCATTGGCTTGAATGAGCCGGTTCCTGCGTTTGAAGCAATTGATGACGAGGGTAATGTCTGGAAATCAACAGATCACATTGGGAAAAAGATGGTGGTTCTTTACTTCTATCCTGCAGATATGACAGGTGGGTGCACAGCCCAGGCGTGTGGCTACCGAGACAGAATGGAAAGTTTTGAAAGGCTCAATGCAGAAGTCATCGGGGTGAGCGGTGATACTGCCAAGAATCACCAGGTGTTCAAGAAAGCACACCAACTCAACTTTACCCTCCTTGCGGATACTGATGGGAAAATCGCGGAACTTTTCGGAGTGCCTGTCTCTAAGGGTGAAAAGACTGTGACAAAATCAATTGATGTTGTCGATGTTGATCTTACACGGTCTGCAACGGCAAAGCGCTGGACATTTATCATCGACCGGAACGGCAAAGTTGTTCATCGAGATGATCGTGTGAATGCAAAAGCTGACCCAGATTCTGTTGAGATGTTCCTCAAGGCCGTTGAGTAAGAAGGCTGATATGATTCACAGTCTTCTTTCTGCCATGGCATTGTTCGTAGGGGTCGTAGCGTGTCAGGGAGTGATGTTTGCTGCTGACACGCGACCTTCTTGGCTTTTGCCGCAGGCGAGCGAAGGTTTTCTGAAAGAAAGCCCTACGGGTCTCTTTCCTGACTTCTATTCATCTCCTGTTTTCCCTTTTGTAATCGATCCAAATGAACAGATTGTCAAGATTGAGCTCAAGGAGATGACCGCTGCGCACGCACAGCACGTTCTGGATACAAGTTTTGAAGAGAATCCGGCCGCAATATTCGTTGTGCATGTGACTGGTGTAATCAGTATTTCATCTGCGCCTCTCTCTCTGCATGACAGAACCTGCATGGTTCTTGAGAAAGACGCGCAGTTCATTGCGTCTGCTGGCTGTGCCGCAGAGTCATTACTGCGTGTTCTTGATGGAGAGTATGTCAGCATCACGGGCAGTTACGACGCAAGAGAAGGGCGTGGCTCGGGGCAAAAAAATATGTTTCAGGGGAATGGTCACGTAAATATCGGCATCTATATCAAGAATAGTGGCCGGATTCACCTAGATCGCATTTCAGTTGCAGGGTGTAAAGATACCGGTATATCGATCACAGGTCGTGGTTCTGAACGATATGATAATGCAATCTCACTTACTCGTTCTGTTGTTTCCAGTTGCCAGGGAGACGGGGTGCGTGTCAGTCAATCGCCGGCTTGTACTGTGCTCGACAGCAGAATTACTTCGGTTGCGAAGGCTGCTCTTGTCATTGATTCTCCTTCTTCGGTCGTTGCAAATACTCTTTGCAGTGACAGCGGAAAAGGAATCGTGCTGTCTTCATCCGATGGAATCGTGACGCGGAATCAAGTACTTCAAAATGGCACAGGTATTTATTTAAAGGATAAATCAGAGTATTCGCTGGTTTATGAAAATTTGATTGTTGGAAATACAACAGGAATTGTTTTTGAAGGGAAGCGAGCAACTGTTGGCTGGAATGTATTTGAAAATAAAGAAGAAGTGATTGCTGGTGGCTCAAAAAATGTTTTGTATCCCAATCGTGGTATTGCGGCGGACTCTATACGTAGTGCTGGAGTCAGTTACTTTAATCCACCCACAGCGTCAAACCCGCATCACGAACCTTGTATCTGGAAAAGTGATTCTGGTGATGCAGCCCTGGCTGTACGTCGTGATGTAGTCGTCAACTCTGGCAGCCAGTCACTGAACATCAAGGAGGTGAACGAACGGCTTAGGCAAGAGCGGTTGCGTCATCCGGATGCTGTTCTTGTTATTTATATGCAAGGTTCGTTTAGGAATCGATCTGACGAAGGGTTGATTCTCCCAGATCACACGTGCGTTATTCTCGACGGGAAAATTATAAACGACTATGCTTCAGATGATTCGGGTTTGTTCGAGCTTATTCATATGAAAGGAAAAGGCTGTAGCTCCTTTTCTGGTGGACAAATAATCTCAGAGAAGAAAGTTTTTTCAGCTATCAGCGGGGCTCACGCCAGTAATATTTTTCTCTTGGATGACGTTGATATCGATCTCCATTCAAAACATGGAGGTCTCGGAAGTAACTCTGTGAATGCCGTAAGTTCGAAAGAACACTTTGGCTCATTTGTCGTTCGCGGCTGTACCATCCGAGACCCGGGGCACCGGGGGATCTGGATGCATGTTTCTAAGCGAGTGTATGCCCTCGCAAATTGTTGTTATGCAGGTGGTTTTTCAATTGATTTTGATGCCTATTGCTTTCACAGTGCGGCGATGTTT
>CBFIHW010000067.1:0-15101 GCA_965662325.1 uncultured Pirellulales bacterium
GATCAAGTCGAAGACCTGCCTCACGATTTGCCTCATCCGGACCATGGCATGCAAAACAATGCTCTGACAGTATTGGTCGAATGTGTTGATTAAATGTAAGTGCTGTTTGCTGAGAATTGTTTTTGTCCGGCCGTATAGTTTCTGCGTAAGTACATGCCGCTATCAGAAAAATTAGTGTGGTAGACCATGAAGCGCAATGTATAAGACGAAACTGGAACCCGATGTCGTGCCTATGGTCGATCTGCCACGGACGTAGTGTTTTAAAAAAGATTTTGGGAACCATAGCCGAGTCCATGAGGATGATGTTTCGTTTGGTTCCCGCATCGCCGATTAATGAAGATACAACCAAATAATCGCGGACTTGAAAAGTCGATCAGCGGGTGGCTCTTGCGAATGCTCGCATATGACTATTTATATGTCTCTCTCTATTGCTTAGCAACGAGTTTTCTTACACAAAGCCTGTTTTTTCCAACGAGGCTGTTGCTGATAGAAAACAGGCTTCGTCACGGGTCGTGATCAGTAAATCGGTATACTGAATTCGGAAAAATACTTTTTACGAAAGACACGAAAGATCGAGTAGCATGAAATTCAACAATGCGTTAATTGGCATCCCATTTGTTTGTACGCATGCACTTTTGTCTTGTTTTATTATGGGTCCATCGCTTGCATACGGTCAGGCGGAGACTCGTGGGGCAGGAATTTTCAGGTCGTGGGATGTCAATAAAGATGGTGTCTTGACGCGAGAAGAAGTTCCTCCTGGTCCCCGACGAATGTTTGATCGTATTGATACAAACGGTGACGGGAAGGTGACCTTTGATGAGCACCGCGCAGGTGGTCGTCAACCAGAAGGGTCTCCACGGCGTGCCAACTCCAAGAACACGAACGTTCGTCGGTTTACTATTCGGCAGTTATGGTCACAGGAGCCGAATGGTTTTGAAAGAGAGTACGTTGTCCGCTTTCCCGAAAATGATGTGCAGTTATGCCCAGTTACAATACTCTTTCATGGAAATGGTGGATCTGCAGAACCCATGATTCGTAATTGGGATAAGCAATTACCAAATCATATTCTTGTTGCAGCACAGGGGTATGAGAAGAGTTGGAATATTACAAAAGAGCGATCAAAGGCGCCAGATGTCGAATTTATAGAAAAGATCCTGCGGGATGTTTTCGGTCGTTATCCGCAAGCAAACGATTCCGATGTGTCACTTATCGGTTCCTCAAATGGTGCCGGAATGGTGTACCGTCTGCTCATCGAACTGGACAATACATTCAGTGTTCAAAATGCACTTGCGTTTGTGTCATCGATGACAGTCAGTCAATATCATGACGAACAATTTTGGAAGAGGACAGATGAGACAACAAGCAACTATGATCAGCCAGTCGAACCAGCAGGAAAGCGACGAATCATAACGATTCATGGGTCTGCGGATTCTGTTGTGCCCTACTACGGAGGGCGAGGGCCTGGTGGCACCCACCTATCGGCTCAGGCAACAGCATTTGCGTGGGCAGCTGCTCAAGGATACCAGGGAGCTCAAAAAACAGACGTGGAAGGAAAACCATGTGGAGAAAAGCTCCTTATGTATGACTATCCGCAAAGTGGAGTGACTCATATCAAGGTCATAGATGGAGGGCATGGTCTGGGTCCTGCCGCTTCACCGCTTAAGACGCTACTCGTGAAAATGCTTGGTTGGTCAGGTAAATCATAAGTAGAAATCATTGCCTTCAGTGCGATGACTCATTGAGTAGCCTCGTCCCCTCATCGCACACATCGGCGTGTATCAGTTGTGCAGGTTAAAGAAGGCTGGCAACTCTTTCTGACCGACTTGCTTTCCTAATACCGATTGCTTCCTTAAGTAAAAAGGATGACCTAAACCTCAAACCTCAGTCAGGAGTATTTCATGCGCCGCGCGTTTCTCATTGCCATCATCATGGCAACAATGTTTATAGCCTCAAGTGGAGAGGCTTCAGCCGCTCGTTATTCCCAGCAAAGACAATCTGTTGCAACACGTCGTTTTCGCCCCTTCGCGAAACTCATTGAACTGGAACGACGGAAAAACGAATGGCTTCGAAGTGTATTTTTTGGACGTTAGCCGGTATGAAATCATAGAAGAGTCTGTGTCGTTCCTTTCTGGCCGGGAGATAAATCTTAACACTCCCGGCCAGAGTCCAATTCCCATCAATAGAAAGCCGTAGCCGTGTTTTTATAACGTGTGATGGGCATGCTGACTTACCTGTTTCTGTAAACTTGGGTGCTTCTGTCACACTGAATGCATTTTTCTGTCGGATGCAAAAGGATCAGCTATACGCGGATACAGTCAACAGAATAGTAAAAGAAATAGGATGTTTCTGCGTGTAGAGATAGTTTTTGAAAAATGTATGCCCTTCAGCATGGAACGAGTATAAGATTTCTTGTGTGACGCAATTATGTTTGAAACAGTGTTGTTCTGTTGAATGACCAAGTACCAACCAATTCTCAATTGGAATCTAAGTTAATAGTCTTGTTATGAATCGTCGAATTTTTCTTAGGCAAGCTGGGGTTGCTATTGGATTGCCTTTTCTTCCTTCACTGGTGTCTTCAAAGATAGCTGTCGGTGGCCAACCGGTGGCATCGCACTCCAAGAAGATGGTCTGCATCGGTAATATGCTTGGATTTCATCCAGCGGCTTTTTGGCCAGCCACAAAGCAGATTGGAGGTGAAGGAGGATATACATCGCTTCAAGGCTTTGAGTACGGTACAACAACGCAACCACTCAATGAAATACGGGAACAGAGCACCCTGATTCAGGGGCTTGATCACGACACAAAAGGAGGTCACTTCGGAATTCATTCTTTTCTGTCTGGTGTGAAGCAGAATGAGGCGAGCGCCATGATCCATGGCAACGTCACGATCGACCAGTTTGCGGCAGAGCATGTTGTTGGGCAGACACGGTTTCCCTCCCTAACAATCGGAAGCCTTGAAGGTATCCATGGTGGCTGCCAGCTTTCTTGGACACGGACAGGTACTCGAGTGCCACCAATTCCTGGTCCAGAGCAGTTATTTAAAAAGCTTTTTGTTAATGCGACAGGGAAAGATAAGGATTCTGCGACAGACCGCTTCACTCTCCAAAACTCTATCTTGGATGTTGTCCAAGAGCAGGCACATGACTTGGAGCGGTCTCTTAATCGGCGAGACAAGAACAAACTTGATGAGTACTTTACATCTGTTCGTGATGTTGAAAAAGGAATCGCTCGTAGACGTCAATGGATTGATGTTCCAAAGCCAGAAGCAATGATCAAACAGCCACAGAATCGGAACATGGTTGAAGATCTTCCATTGCTGTACGACTTAATAGTTATGGCACTACAAACAAACACAACAAAAATTGCAACATTGGAAATAGGTGGCGATTTCAATCCGGCAGATCTCGGAATTCGAGGGGGCTACCACAGCCTTTCACATCACGGTCAGCTTCAGGAGCGAATTGATGCACTGGTTGCTCTGGAGACCTATCAAATTCAGCAGTTCGTTCGGTTCGTTAAAAAGCTTACAATGACCTCGGATGATTCGGGCCCGCTGATTGATACCACGACAGTTCTTTTTGGAAGCGGTATGGGTGATGCAAATTCACATACCAATCGAAATCTTCCAATTGTTTTGGCAGGGGGAGATTTTTCGCATGGAAGTATCCTTGCATTTGATGCTGGTCACCCACATCGACCACCATTAGCAAATCTTTTTGTGACAATGCTGCAGAAGTTTGGTGTTGAGGTAGATTCTTTCGCCAAGAGCACTGGGACCTTACGGGGTCTGGTGTGATGAGATTCCTATGCGGTAAAAATCCTACTCTGAGAATTTGTTTTGCGCTTACCGCATTTCTTGTGATGCAGCATCATGCAGATGCTGATCAGGTAAAAGAGATAGAAGGCTTTCTCGAACAGCATTGTATTGCGTGTCACAACAGTGACGATCAAAATGGTGATCGTGACTTTGAAGAGATGAGTTTGTTTCAAACTGATGTTGAAACTCAATTGCTGCTTCAAGAGATCATCGATCAAATCACACTCGGTACAATGCCTCCAGAGGAGATGGAGCAGCCTACAGATGATGTACGGGTGAGTGTGATTCGGGCACTGTCGATGAGTCTGCAATCCATGCGTGAGCAGACAGCAAGTACCGGTGGCAAGACTGTTTTGCGAAGGCTAAGTCAACGTGAGTATCGAAATACCATAAGTGACTTGCTCGGGATCAGTATGAATACATTTGATCCAACCATAGCTTTTCCACACGACTCGCTTTCCCATGGCTTTGATAATATCGGTGATCAACTTGTAACATCGGGGTTTCTCCTGGAGCAGTACCTTGAGGCTGCAGATGCGTCTGTTGAGAAAGCATTTCTTTCAGGGCCATATCCAGATCCACAAACATGGCGTTTTGATTCCAATTTTAATCAGCAGCCAGAATTGAATACCGCGCACCGAAAAGCCTTTGATCAAAAATATCTGGTTCTCTACGATCACCCCTTCAATGATAAACCAGAGGGAGCATATGGGGCACTGAATGCATTTAAACAAGGAGTTCCAATTGATGGGCTGTACAAAGTGCGCGTTCTTGCAACTGCTCTTCACAGGAAAACACCGTACAGCAAAGAAGCCGTAAAAAGAGACTCATCGGAACCTTTTCGGATGGGCATTCGGCCGGGTAACTCATATGTCGGAACGCTCTATAAGGCACAGCCACTTCAGCCGAAATTGGCAGAGTATGTCATTGCAGATGACAGCTTTCAGTGGTACGAGTGCGTTGTTCCGCTCGATAAAGGCTATAGCCCTCGTTTTACCTTTGAAAATGGACAGCATGACGTTCGAGGTTCATACGGTCGTATTTTCCGATTACATAAAAAGACATTTCCGGAATCGCTGCAAAATCAAAAGGGAATCGTAGAGCAAAGAATCGCATGCCTTCGTGATGGTTTTATGCCCCAAATCCGAATACAAAAAGTAGAAATTCATGGCCCACTAGAGAACTCTCCTCAGATTAAAAATAATGAGCGGCTTATAGGTGGTCCAACCTTTCGCAAAGAAGAAGTTACTCATCGTCTTGATCAATTTGCGACACAAGCATTCCGAAGACCAGTTTCTTCAGAGGAACTAAAAGGGTTTCATACACTGTTTCATTCTCAAAAGCAGTCTGGACGAACACCTTTTGAAGCATACAAAGACACACTAAAAGCGATTCTCTGTTCACCGAAATTTCTCTATTTTAATTCGGGAGAACAGGAAATAGGCAATAAAAAAAGAGAGAAGAATATTTCTCAGTACGCGTTAGCAGAGCGGATCTCCTATTTTCTTACCTCATCCATGCCTGACACACAGCTCCGGCACGTAGCTGATGAAGGGAGGCTGAATTCTCATCAGGCACTACGTGCTGAGGTGATACGACTTCTTGGGAGTGAAGTATCCAATAAATTTGTCAATGATTTTCTGGCAAGTTGGTTAAACCTTCGTGAGCTCGGCAGTATGCCACCAGATTTTGAAACATTCCCAGAATACTATGCATTAAATCTCCAGCCAGAGATGAAGCAGGAAACACAACTATTTTTCCGTCATGTGCTTGATAATAATATGCCGGCACGGGAGCTTCTTAGTGCGAACTACAGTTTTATAAATCGCGACCTTGCCAAATTGTATGGTGTTCTTGAAAAGATACCCGCCAGTGAATCTGCAGACTTTCAACGGGTGCAGTTTACGGATTCGAATCGTGGTGGCTTGCTTGGTCAGGGTAGTGTCCTCACGGTAACAGCAAATGGAATTGAGACATCACCTGTTATTCGTGGTGTGTGGATGTTGGAACATGTTCTGGGAACCCCAACTCCTCCCCCGCCGGATGACGTTCCTGCCATAGACCCAGATATTCGGGGTGCGAAAACTATCAAAAATCAACTCGAAAAGCACCGTTCTTCGGCCGCGTGTAACGAGTGTCACCGTAAGATTGATCCACTCGGTTTTGCCATGGAGTGTTTTGATCCGATTGGGCGAACACGAACTGCATACGATGTACGTGGAAATAGAAAAGTTGATACAGCGGGTGTTTTGCCAAGCGGTGAATCGTTTTCAAATCTTGCAGAACTAAAAAAAATATTGGTACGTCACGAAGAGTTTTTTGTACGAACGCTTGTTACACATCTTTTGACTCATGCTCTTGGACGACATATAGAACCAGAAGATCGGTTTGCTATAGACAAAATAATGGTGTCTGTTGAGGATGATGGTTACAGGCTCCGAGACTTGGTCGTAGCAGTCATTACGTCAGATCTTTTTGCTAGGTAGTAAGATTTTTATTAAAACCCTCCCATTTTCTAAGGGAATAAAAAATGTTTTATCATCGTATAGCATGGTTTTCTGTCGCAATGCTTATAGCTGTGCCTGGATTGAGTAAGGATATAATCGATACGTTTGCCACAGAAAAATTTGAAACACGGGAAGCTGAGCGCGGAGACTGGTCATTTCAAGATGGGGTCGCTTCAGTCGTTTCTGATCCAGTTCTGTACAAGAAATACTCAAACCATGGACCCATATTAAAATGGGCAGTCGATTGCTCACAAGGCAAGACTGTTTTTGGGATGAAGCCTTCAGGCTGTCAACGGGTCGTATTTACTCTCAACGGGGATGGCCATGTTTTCCGGATTTCATTAATCAATCCAGAAAAGGCAATGAGTCCGTGGCAGAAAAAAAGCAAATCGCGAATGATTGCCTGGGCCGAAAAATCATCTAAGACCAATAAAGGGGACTCCTTACAGCCGAAGGGGTTTCCTTCACTTGGTGCCTTGGATGACAAATGGACGCAGGTCTCTGTTGATATAGATGGTGATACGGCGTTGGTAAGAATTGGAGAGTTTCAAACAGAAATTCAACACGAGGCAATGGAAAGAGAAAAGTCACAGATAACGATTTCATTCGCATCTGGTGGTTTGCAGATTCGGGAGTTCCAATTTCAAGAATCAAAATAGAATTATGGTGAATTTCTGGAAATCCCATATGCTCTGTGATCCCGGGTTCAATCTGTAAGAGTTCTACAATCTTTTTCTTGTGTATGAAGGAAGATCTATGTTGATTAAAGTCGTACTGGCCGTGTGTACCCAAGGTGCTTTCGCACTGCTGTTGGCTAGTCACCCAGTAAATGCAAGTGAGGCGGTCCGCATGGGTAGTGGCGTAATGACGTTTGATACTGTGCCTGACTGGGGTCTGGATTCTCAGGGGAAATCACAGATCGGATCGACTCACGGAAACGTGGTTGTTGACAGTCAAGGACAAATCTACACCAGTTCAAGTCGTGGAATCTTTGTATTTTCTTCGGACGGAAAGATCGTACGACAATATCTCGGAAGCGATCACACGGGGCTTCACGATATGGAAATACGAAATGAAGATGGCCTTGACTACATATATGGAGCACGAAATAAAGCCGGTGAGGGAATTAAGTTTGAAGCAGTAACTGGTGCGGTCAAGATGCGCTTTGGTATTCCAACTAAAGAGGAATGTGGTTTAGAGATAGCCAAATGGTCACCAACAGCAATAACTGTTGCGGCTGATGGTGATGTCTATTTGTCAGATGGATATGCCAGTAACCGAATTTTTCGATTTAATAAAGACGGGGAATACCAATCACACTTTGGAAGGAAAGGGAACGGCACGAAAGAATTTAATACGGCTCATGGGATGACCCTCGACAATCGATATAGTCCTCCACGGCTCTTAATTTGTGACAGAAATCATCAGCCTAAAGGTCGGTTGGTCCATTACAGTCTTGACGGCGACTATATTGAAGACGTTATGCCCGGACTTGGGATGCCAACATCAGTTGCTATTCAAGGTGACTACGTGGCGGTACCAGATCTTCAAGGACGATTGGTGATTCTTGATAAGGACAATACCATCATATCTGTCCTAGGATTCAACTCGGACACCAAAACACGGGGTAGTTTCAAAGTGCCACAAGAGCAATGGCAGGAAGGAATATTTAGTGGAACTCATGGGGCATGTTGGGATAACAAAGGCAATTTGTACGTACAAGACTGGAATATTTCTGGGCGAATTATGAAACTCGTCCGAGTTTCTGCTGATCAAGGCGAGCAGTAATCGAAATCCATCGATCACGTGTCATCATTGATCAGGAACAGGGATGCCACTGACTTGCTTCGGCGGAGGCGTGCCACCAGTCATAGTGAGGTAAAAGGGTTCGGGTAATGCTTCTTTCTCACATCTCAAAAACTGACTAAAGATAAGGCCATCTTCAGGCCATTCACGTGTGCCAGTTAACCGTGCACGTACCCAAACTGTTTGGGATCCAGCCACGAACTCAGAAATATCAAAAAAATTTCCACCGAATCCACCGTGGTTTGCAGCACGTGTATCGAGGTTTGTCCACGTTTCACCGTCAGGTGAAATATCTAGTGCAGCGATTGCTCCCGGGTCATAAGGAGATGGATCACCAGTCGTCCAGACTTTGATAGTTGCTTTGATCGTTGCGTTTCGTATTGAAAATGGACCATCAAATTTTAGGACGACAACACCTTCCCTATTTACTTCGGTTGGCCGAATGAATGTACATCCACCGGCGGAATGCTCTGTGTAGCACTCCAGGCCAGTCATTGAAACAAGGTGTTGTCTCCATGAATTATCAAGAAGATTAAAACGTACGTCTTTGAACGGCGGCATGGTCCACGTTGTTGTGTATGTTTGCAGCAAATGATGCCCTGCAATATTTCGGGGAGTCGATTCAGTCCCGCACAGACTTAAGACGTAATCTCCTTCCTTTGCAGTAAGTTTTTCCATTCCACTAATCTCCCAACTTGTACGATTACCAGAGACTGTAACACCGTCAAGGGGTATATCTTCACCATTTCGCGTGAGACGAAAGTCAGCAGTTGTAAGACTGAGTATTGGCTCGTTGAATGCGAAATGAAGCCAGCGAAGGGGTGTGGTTCTGTAGCTTGATACTCCAGCAAACTTGACCTCAAGTGATTTGGTGTTTTCTAAGGATGAGCCTGTTGTTGCAGGAATAACTTTTTCTGGTGAAGAAAACTTATCTGAAAAGAAAAGCCCGATCACAATCAATACGAGTATCCCAACCGTTGCAGCAGGCGACGAATGGCCATTCAAGTAATTAAGACTTTTTTTAAGAAGTGTTTGTGGCCTTGCAGTGAGTGGTTGTCCAGAAAGAAGTGCATCAATATCAAGACTGAGATTTCCAGCATTTGAATATCGATCATCAGGGTTTTTTTCGAGGCACTTTTCTGCAATTAATTCAACGCCAGAGCGAAATTTCTTTTCTGGTATCCGTAGCCTGTTTGGTTGTTGTTCGTGAATGATGCGAGCTGTTTCAAGAAAAGAAGTATTTTTTACTTCATAAGGAAGTTTTCCTGTGAGTAATTCATGGAGGAGGACGCCGAGTGAATAGACATCACTACGGGCGTCTGCTTTCTTTCCCGCACATTGTTCAGGGCTACTATATTGGCGTGTACCAAGAAATGTACCTGTTTCAGTTGCATCACGGTCTTGTTCTATCCGAGCAATTCCGAAGTCAATGACCTTCGGTTGCCCTACGGCATTAACTAGTATGTTGCTCGGCTTGAGGTCACGATGAACAACAGAATGTGCGTGACCATATGCAACAGCTTTGCATACCGATGAAAAGAGAGTCAGGCGTTCTTGATTTGACAGGTTCCGGTGATTTGCTGACTTAACCAATGGTAACGCGTCTTGGATCAGTTCCATCACAAAGTATGGCGAATTCTCTCCATCTCTCTTGATAGAACCGGCAGTATAAATTTGGGCGATCCCAGGATGGCTCAGTCGTCCTAACAACTCGGTCTCACGTTGAAATCGTTGGACTGCACGTGGCGCTCGATGACCTGGCCGTATGACTTTGATTGCTACTTTTCTATCAGGTGAACGCTGTCGTCCTTGATAGACACGTCCCATGCCACCTGATGCGAGAAGAGACTCAATAACGAAATCACCAAACGCATAGCCAATGAGTGAATCAGCGTGTTCTGTGACAGTCTCATCGTTTCCTAGGCCAAAATTAGTTGTCTGCCTCGACAACTCCTCGACCGACGCAACGGTGTCATGTTGCTCGGGTGAGGGTGATGCACCACGAGTATCATGTTTTTCCGAGTTGTGCCCCTGTTCCTGTCGTCTGATTGCCATTGCTCCTATGTGTGAGGCAGTCTACTTGCACATGCTGGCTCGAGCCTAGGATTGATGAATAGACAACGATCTCAACACAAGTGTAAACAAAGTTTGAATGAAAATATTTCAGGAATTCTGAAGGCCGGATAAACTACATCGACCATGCCACTTTCCATTCAGTACGTTACGAGTTTGGATGCTGTTGTCGATGAGGCCATTGAATTTCTGTCTCAGCCAACGGACCTTTTTACATCCTACAAAATTGTAATACCAACTATCGGAGCTCGAAGTTGGTTGGCTGACAAACTAGCGAGAAGACTCGGTGCAACAGACTCGAACCTAGGTGACGGAATAGTTGCAGGCGTGGATTTTTCCTACCCGGGTTCACTGTCACAATTAGTCGGATCGTATGAGTATGAGAATGATCCGTGGTCTGTTCAGCGACTAACATTTTCTGTACTCGATGTCATTGTGCAGTCGCCACACTATGAATGGCTTATTCAGCAAGCAGGAGGTCCTTTGCTTGCGGCTCGGCGTATTGCTGACAGATTTGACCAGTATCACTTCCGCCGACCAGGTATGATTTTAGCGTGGGAGGATGGAAAGCCAGTTCTTGCACCGACGGCTGGAAAAATTGAAGAAATAAAGGGGGCTGGCAAAGAGTTTCTCGTTTCATTGGCCCGTAGCGATCGCTGGCAATTTGATCTCTGGAATTTGGTTCGCACCGCTATCAATCAACCAAGTCCACCGGCCCGAGATCAAAATGCTCAAGGGCCTGTTCCATCAACAGTGCTTGTGGCTGGCCTCGAGGCACTCTCTTTGCAACAAACCGAGGTAGTCAAAAAACTCTCCTCACTGAAGAGTACGAACGGAGAGTATTGTGACGTTCGGGTACTACTTGTACATCCGTCACCGTCTCTTCAAGCTCAATGGGAACAGATGGCTCCTGCGTTAACGCCCGGATATTTGCCTGAAAAACAAGAGATAGCTATTTCACAAGATGGTGATCCGTTGGTTACTTCGTGGCTGCGCGGAACACAAGAGACCCAAATGCTTCTTGCCTCTCAAGGGTTTATACCGAAGCATATGGCACAGCACGAAAGTGATGCCTGCAAGCGGCCGAGATCACTCTTGAAATCAATACAGCAGACAATTGCAGATGGAGACATAGGTGCTAACACTGTTCATCAAGCAGATGATTCGCTCCTTATCCATCGTTGTCATGACCTCAGCAGACAGGCAGAGGTTATTCATGACGCACTTCTTCATTCATTCAAGCAGCATGAAGATCTCGCCCCTCATGATATTCTTATAGTTAGCCCACGGATTTCTGAATTAGCACCTCACCTTGAAGCAGTCTTTAGCCGTACGCTAACAGACAGTAGCCATGAAATTGAACTCTCTATAGTCATTGCAGATCGAGGAATTCGTGATGTAAGTGATGGAGCAGAGCTCCTCATTGCATTGCTTAAACTCATTGGTTCACGTTGTTCTGTCGAAGATACGTTAGCGGTAGCTACCCATCAATTGGTCCGGAGTCACTATGGTCTTGATGATAATGCGATAGAAGTTTGGCGACGCTGCATAGAACGTACACGGATTCGCTGGGGTATTGACGGCCCTCGTCGTAAGCGAGATGGACTTGATCAGCCAGAGTTAGCGGCACACACATGGTGGCAGGGTCTTGAGAGAATGCTGCTGGGGATATTGCTTCCGGATAGTTCACCCGAAGCAGCACTTGGTGGTGTTGTCCCATTGACGGGTGTGGATACTGCAGATATCGAATCGATTGCTCCTCTTTTGTCTATCGTGCGCGTGATAGATGCGTTGGATCGTCTTGTGACCAGTGACCAATCAGTTGGTGATTGGTGTGACGATCTTGAGCAATCACTGATACAACTCATTGGGGATGAAACGGAAGAGCTTGAGACAGTGGTCTATGAACTTGATCAGTTGCGACGAATTGCAACTGAGACCAAAGTGCCCTACCACGATATCAAAACGATTTTAATAACAAAGTTAAATGCTGCTGTTGGTCATCAGCCTTTGCGTACGGGTGCAATTACAGCAACTTCTATGATTCCACTCCGTGCAGTGCCATTTCGGGTGATCTGTGTCGCTGGCTTTGATGAAGATGTGGCTGAAGCGGCTGTCAGTGATCATGACAATCTTGTTGAGCGACAGCAGTTGCTCGGTGACAGTGACCCCAGAGTAAATCTTCGTCGTGGTTTTCTAGATTGTGTTCTGTCAGCTCGAGATCAGTTGATTATCACCTGCACTGGAATGAGTGTTTCAACAAATGCAACATTACCATTGGTAACGCCGTTGGCTGAATTTATTGATTTTGTAGGTCGTCATGGGGTGCCTCCCTGGAATTGGAACGGTGAACAATACAGCGATGTCGAGGTGTTTCATCCGCGGCATGCGTGTAGCCAGAAAAATTTTCTGGTGGCTGGGATTCGTCCCGGCACCATATGGAGTCATGATGGAAAAGCTTTGCATGTTGCTAAAGCATTAGGTGCACCGCCTCAGCCCGTCACGCCTGATCCTCTATCTACTGCACCACGAACTCTCCTCGAGCTTTCGTCACTCGCGGCATTTATGTGTGATCCGCTTTGGCCATTTGTACGTGAAACATTAGCGATTAATCCATGGAGAAATGATGACGTTGAGATTCCAGCCACGCTTCCATTGACACTCTCGTCTTATGAGCAGCGCGAATTACGAGACAACTACATTCAAGGGTATATTGATAGTGATCAGCGTGAGACGTTTGTAAATGCATGGACAGATGCTGTCCGAGCAGATGGTGATGTCCCAATCTGGGGGTTTGGTGAGACAGCAATTGAGGAAGTGACAGGGTTTGCTGAGGCAGTAGTGAAACAGACAGATGACGACGGGTTTCCGCTGGCCAAAAGACAAGTTGAGAGAATCCGTGTCGAAGTGAATAGCCTACAAATTTCAGGTACGCTGGAGTTCTGTCAGAATGATCCTTTGTCACTCATACTGCTTCACCCAGGCGCAAAGACGGCAACACAATTTCGACGGTCGAAGTATCTTGCGTTGGCACAATTACTTGTCGCAATGGTTGCGGGTCTGCCTGTAAAACGTGCCTATGTTTATAGCCAGCATGAAAAGTGGTCACCTGGTGCGGTAGATGACAAAGGAAAGCCACGGAAAGCTGTTATGGTCCGAGAAGTAACTCTGGACAACAGTATAACTAAACAAAATTCCCAGCATCTCCTTGAAGAGTTGTGCCAGCTGTATCAGCAGGCAGCTATGAGTGCGTACAGTAGTTTTGGGAAGACAGCCGAGGACTTTCTTACCGATCAAAACAAATCAAGAAAGTCATTTTCTTCATTTGTCACGTACGCTTCATATGAAAATAGCCTTGAAGTAGTTGTCCATGGTCGAACCCCTGTCTTCGATGAGGTGTTTTCGGATAGTGAAAGGCAAAAAGCATTTTTCAATCCATACGTTGCAATTACTCGCTTTAAACCTAGAACGAATATCTACAGTCCAGAATGAAACTTGACCTGACTAGTGATCAGATTCAAACCAGCATGATCGTTGAGGCGAGTGCTGGTACTGGAAAGACGTACGCTGTTGCTGCCCTCGTAGCTCGGGAGTTAGCCGTCCGTGCTGATCTACGGATTGGACATATCCTGATAACGACATTCACGCGAAATGCAGCGATGGAATTACGGCATCGAATCCGAAAGCGAATTATTTCAACGGCTTCGGCTCTACGAAGTTCATCTGTTGACGGAGCCGATGCTGTTACAAGTTTCTTATTTGATACCAATGAAATTGAGCGAATGGAACGAGCTCTTCGTCTCGAAAGAGCTCTTGTTGAGTTTGACACCGCAACTATTTCAACAATTCATGGTGTCTGCAGTCGTGTGCTTCGAACGGCTGGTGTAGATATTGAAACGGTAGTCGATGCCGAAGAAACAGACCGCATTGTGAATGAAGTCGTTAACGATGCGATTGTTGTCGCAGCTGCGTCTGGTCAACGCTGGGATGAGTCCACCTTGCGTTCACTGCTGACAATTCTATTAGGAGACCCTTTTATTGAACTCTGGTTTGATGAAGAGGAAATAGTAGACCAGACCGTGATTGACTGTCTTCGGGCTCTAAAGAAAATGCTGGCTCAGTGTGTTCATCGTGTGCACAACGCAATGGCGTCGACACCAGATTCAAATGATCTCTTGCGACGCGCGTATGAACTCGTAGCAGATCCACGCTCTGCAGTAGTAAAGCGTTTACAGAAGCGGTTCCTATTGGCGATTGTTGATGAGGCTCAGGATACAGATCGGCTTCAATGGGAATTTTTTACACGGCTTTTCCCTGGGACTGACAATCGTTCATTAGTAAGTGTCGGTGATCCAAAGCAGGCGATCTATAGTTTCCGTGGTGCGGATGTACAGGCATATGTAAATTTTACAAGAAAGGCAAAGAACCATCGGACACTTTCAACAAACTGGCGTTCAGATCAGCCTCTTCTGGAAAGTCTCAACCAAGCATTCTCACACGTGAGCTTTGGAGATGGTATTGCTTATAGTGACGTCACTGCGTCAGGTGAACACGGGGAGTCTTGTCTTGTGGGTGATGTAGAGCCCCTTGAGATGATTCACCTGGGAAAGACGGACAGTCAGCAGTCACTTGTTGGGCCAACTATTGGAAAAGTCATTCATCTTTTAGAGCAGGTGCAATTCGTTCCGCGTGGTGAGACGGGAGCACGCCATGTAGAGCCGAATGATATTTGCATTCTGACACGCACAGGAAGCGTGAGTCGAATGATTGAAAGACGACTGGCTCAGGTGGGTATTCCAGCGGTGAGTGGTGGCACAAATAGTGTCATGGCAGGTCGCATGGCATTCGACCTTCGTCTTATTTTTGAAGCTATTGAGAAGCCGTCCAGCAGCGGTCAT
>CBFIHW010000068.1:0-15097 GCA_965662325.1 uncultured Pirellulales bacterium
CAAGCGCCTGCGCAGCTTCAATAAAAACAGGATCGTTGAGTGTGACAAGTGCTTGAAGTGGTGTATTTGTTCGGGGTCGACGGATCGTGCAGACTTCTCGATTTGGTGCATCAAAGGTAGCCATAGACGGATACGGGTTACTCCGCCGCCACGTCGTATAAATCGCTCGTCGATACCGGTCTTCACCGGTGCTTGTTTTCCAATCGATTCCAGCACCAAACGCTGCCTTCAAACCAAGGTCCGGCTGTGGGGGATGGACACTGGGCCCACCCTTTTTCGAGGAAAGAAGTCCCGCAGCGGCAAGTGCCTGATCACGAATCACTTCAGCTGACAGTCTGACTCGAGGACCACACGCAAGGAGGCGATTTTCTGGGTCATGCTCTAACAGCTTCGGAGTTGGCTTGGATGACTGCCTGTATGTCGCACTTGTTACGATTAATCGCTGAATCGATTGAATATCCCAACCACTGTCGATGAGTTCACACGCAAGCCAGTCAAGCAATTCTGGATGACTTGGTAATTCCCCCTGACTCCCAAACTCTTCACTTGTTGAGACAATGCCGATACCAAAAATCTGCTCCCATAAGCGATTCACAAGCACTCGCGCGGTGAGTGGATTTTCTCTATCAACGAGCCATTCAGCCAGCTTGAGGCGACTTACTCTCTGGCCATCATCGAGCTTCGGTTGTGGGAACACAGATGGAACGTGCTCTTCGATGACTCGGCCAAGGTCTTGCCAGTTCCCGCGGTACTGCAATTTGGTTATCCGCCGCTTATCTCCCTGAAGCTCTTCCATAACAGGAACCGTGACTGCTTTCACAGCGGCAATTCTCTTTCGTAGTGTATCTACATGCTTGCGAAGTGGTCGTAATTCAGGTGGCTCTCCTTGTGGTTGAACTTGCTTCTTAGGAGTAATCTTCTTCATCTCGGGTACCGCCTTGAGTATGGCGGCTAGCTCTTTTTCCAGTGGCCTGCGTTTGGCATCCAACGGCTCCCACGGTATTGAAACAAGCGGAGATTCATCTTTTCGATCTGCATCAGCGGTATTGTTAAAAATTGCATAGAGACCAAAAAATTCATGCTGCGAAAGAGGATCGTATTTGTGGTCATGACATTGTGCGCACGCGATTGTCGTGCCCATCCATGTGCTCAGTGTCGTATTCACACGATCAACCACTGCTACTGAGCGGAATTCTTCATCAATTGTTCCACCCTCATTATTTGTCAACGTATTTCGGTGAAAGGCGGTGGCTATCTGGTTGTCAGGTGTCGTATCTGGCAGAAGGTCTCCTGCTAGTTGTTGAACTGTGAAATCATCGAATGGCATGTTTGTATCAAAAGCATTAATAACCCAATCTCGATACGGCCATATTGTTCGTGGCGGATCATCTGCATACCCAGCACTGTCAGCATACCTTGCAAGATCAAGCCAACTTCGCGCCATGTGCTCTCCGTAACCCGGATGAGAGAGCAATGCATCAACAAACTTTTCAAATGCATCCGTGGATACATCTGCAACAAATTGATCGACCTGATCAGGATTCACTGGAAGACCAGTCAGATCAAGAGCAAGTCGGCGAGCAAGTGTCATTCGATCGGCCTCATGACTTGGCGTCAGACCTTCTGATTCAAGCTTTGCAAGAATGAATTGATCGACAGGATTGTGTGGCCAGGATGTATCAATAACTTTTGGAATCACTGGACGACTAATGCGAGTATACGACCAATGTGGTTCGTACTCTGCACCACTATTTATCCACTGTCGAAGTAATGCTCGTTCTTCGTCGGAAAGAGGCTCACCTGCTTCTGGTGGTGGCATAACAAGATCAGTATCTTCTTCAGAGATACGAATAATTAATTCACTCTGGTCAGCATCTCCTGGAACAATCGCTGCATACCCACCAAGATCTTCAGTCGCGCCTACAAATGTATCGAGACGCAACCCTTCTTCACCACCACCGTGGCGATCCTCAGCATCTGGACCATGACACCGAATACAGCGGTTTGAAAGAAGACCTTTAATATCCCTCGTAAACGAAGGTGGATCTGCTGAAAATGCTTGCTCTGGTGATAGCGAAGACCATACAACCAGCCACGGTAAACACCCAACAAATATGGAACGACTGGTAACTATCGACCACGTGCCTGCAAAGCTGTGAACCACAGGATCACTCCATGGAAACAACCGCTTCGCCATCAGATAACTACACAATGGTCTGATGCGGACCTGAAAGGTCGATCGGCGGAAACGTACATCTTACTTTCTATATTATTGCACCCTACCGTCAAATCTCAAGAAAAATAACGTTTCGTACAGCTAGATACTTTGAGAGTCTTATTTTCAACGTCTGCCGGACTCATTTTCGGGCAGGGACCGAAGTGTATTAAAGCCGTCTTTTACTCGTCTTTCCGATACCTGGATTGAATGTGTTAGTCGGGTCGAGCTGCCGATGAAATTCCTTGACAACCGGCTCAGCTTCGTACAGATGGCCGACGTTGTGTTCCGCAGGAAACTTGGCTCCTCGGGATGAAAGTCGCTCGAGCATGAGCGTCTTTATTCGTTCCATATCAGTGCCCCTGCGGTACACGTAGATATTGTGAAACACGTGGCACAGATAGTGTCCGTAAGACAGATCCAACACCAAGTCCTTGGTGAGTTCATCGGGGAGATCTTCGATCCAATCTGGATCATTGCTGAGTAGTGCGATGTCGAGTGACAGGACCTCTTCGGTAGTGCGTTGGTGCAGGTTTTGATACCGGAGCCCAGCCCCAGCAGCACTGAAACGATGAAGGAGTGCCGCCTCTTGTTCGCGTTCTGAACACTCGAAAAATCCAACCCCGTCTGTTCGGCCCCAATCATTCTCAAGGTATCGCCTCGCCTCTTCGATCGTTTCGTCCGCAGTGACAAGAATCAAGAGATGCTCGTAGGTATCCCGGTACTCCAGTAGCCGCTTGGGCAGGTGCTGCGGGAACACTTTACTGACGTAATACAGAAAGATGTCCGGCATATACTTCGGCAGAAATGGAATCTTGTTGAGTAGATATTCTGCTTTCGCCTTCAGAGCATAGGCTTTTGGTAGTCGCTCGGTTCCAAGATACTTTATTGCCAGCGCTACATCCTTCGCGTACTTCTCTGCGATAGTGAATGTTGTCCGGTTCATATACTCGACCATCTCCGGAAGATGCTCGAAGGTGCCAAGGATGTCACGACGCATCGTGACGAAGTGATCAGGATCGTTGGTTCCAAGAATGAACACCTGCTTCTTCTTGGGAGCCGAAAACGTATCGACCCGCACAGCGAAGCACGCGACTTTACCTGCACTACCGCTCGCTTCGTAAAGTCGTTTTGGATCAGCGTTATAGCGATTCGGCTCATTCGCATCGAGAGTGCGAATACGATTGACGTAGTCGTTATCAGATGCAACTCGTCCATCATTGATAAGATCTGCATCTTTGAAATCAACGGCTTCAAGTCGGGTGAGGATCTCTTCAGGAGTCTCGCCAAGGTTGCGAATGCCGAGGTGATCGATCAATTCAAGAGTCCCCTGCTCGTTCACCCTCGCGTACAGCGCATACTCGGTATAGGACGAACCTCGCTTGCAGAGTGCGCCACCCGCATTGTTTGCCACACCACCGATGACAGTCGCACCAATAGTTGTCGACCCAAGTACAGAATGAGGCACACGATCAATTTTCTTGAGTTCCTGGCTCAACTCAAAGAGAGTCGTACCTGGAAACACCACTGCCTGTGCCCCATCTTGAAGAAGACGCAGACCACGCAACCGGCTGACGTTAATAATTACTACGTCCCGGTCATAGTCGAAGCCACTCGGAGATGAACCGCCAGTCAGGCCAGTCTTCGCAGCTTGCATGATGATTGCGCAGCCGGCATCGACAGCGACTTGAAGAACCTTCCACTGCTCTACGAGAGTTGAGGGGAATACCACAGCCTTTGCGCCACCAAATCCACAGCGAAACCCAGAACGGTAGTATGCGGTGTCCATATCCTTTGTAAGGACATTTGCATTGCCGACGATGTTTTTGAAGGCGTCAACGATCTCAGCCATAATTGGAATCCAATTTTTTCAACAGAAGACTGCGTGGTCTCGGGGAGAAAATCGCCAATATGAAGATACTATGAAATAAGATAGCTAGCCTCAAAAGAGTTGACGAATGATTTCTTTGCCAAGAGCGAGACAAAACACGCTAGCTGATAAACATCCGCCAGCCATCATCAGCCATTGTGAAATCTGCACATGAAATTTTTCAAGAGCTCGTTGTGCAGGTGTTGGGTCTTGTAAGGGTGTCGCCACACCTGACAGGACACCGTACACAAGACCGCTCACAAAAAAAATACCGCCAGCCAAGAAAACAGCCCAACAAAAATCACGCCACGTAGAGTGTGTGCCGCCCGTTTCGTGCACGTTGTGTATTTTCAAGAATATCTCCTATCTTTTCTCTGATCGATTGCAGCATCATTGTTGGCTTGATAAATCCTGCAAAACAAAAATCATCCTGTCTCAGGCATAAATGTTGGCATGGTGACACCACGAGACTCCTGCCATTTCCCTCTTGTTTGTCCAAAATGCAATTCACAGTTTTTTGCACCCCACCCATAGAGTTCCGACACAAGAGAATGGCACGATGACGGCACGAGCCATACAGGCTGACCACCTCGGTGATGTTGATCAAGCTGATATCGAATTAATGCCAGAGCATCTTCTTCTGATCGCATGAAACCAGGCCCAAGCATCGTGCTTCCAGGATGCTTCACAGACACAAGCACGCCATCAATCTGCTCTGTATCTTCAGATTCAATCACACAGACGTTCCATATATTCATGGCATTCTCGAGAAAAAACCGGTGGTCTTTCTCACGATCAATACAACAGAGTTCGTGTTCCAATTGGATAATATCGTGTAGATCATCAAGACATGCTTCCCTCACTCGATGGAAGCCCGGAATGACACGTTCTGGAAGGCCTGCCTCGGGTATCGCCAGGGTCATGTCCTGAAAAATCTGTCGGGGTACAAACCCGCCACGCGTGTAGAGTGAAAATGAGTCAAGGTTCATAGCACTCGAGACAAGCCGTATTGGCTTATTTTGTTCATCAGACAAGTGAACAATACGGTCAAGAAGTTGCCTCGCCAGACCTTTCCCAAAATGATTGGGATGAACATTCATGATTCCAAGTGAAACATGAGTGGAGCGAGGGTGATAGAAACATGACGCTGCAATCTTCCCCGTCTCTTTGTCAACGGCAACAAGACAACAGCCTGGATCAAGTGCTTCATAGACATCGCAGAACAACATGGTCGCATTGGGGTCACCAGTAAATATTGGTGCTTTGCCGTTCGCTTCGTACCACGAATTTGTTGACTCACGAATCAGGCTAGCAACATCATGTTGCTCATGCGGCCCCATCGTCCGAAACTCATAATGGCTCATGGAGTTTTCTCTGGCTTATAAGGATGCCATGGAGGAGTACCAAACCAGTCATGCATCTCTTTTTCAAACGGCTTCACAACATCTTCTGGTTCTGGGAATTCACCCTGATCATTTGTTTCTACGATCCACGTATCCAGGGCTGATCGCATACCAATAAGTGCTTCGCGATGTTCGTGCTGATCCGAATCAACAAGATTATGAATCTCATGAGGATCTTGTTCGGTATCAAATAGCTGCTCCTCGGAAACATATGGATTCATTAAGTCACGTGGAGGACCTGTGAGTTCACCTTTTTCGTACAGCTCACGCATCAGAGGCTTGATTGGAAAACACTTTTCCTTATACCTATTTAATGACGCAAAATGTCTGTCTGGAAAATAGTTTCGAATATAGTGGTAGCGAGTACCACGAACACTCCGAACCCGATTGACCGTCTCATCGATTCGGTCTCTTGCTGAAAATGCGTAGCGACGCTCTTGCCCACCCGAATCACCAAGAAAAATTCGTCCATGCATCCCAAGTGGTCGAGCAAGACCGGCACACCACAGCGTGGTGGGTGTCATGTCAATTAAGCTGACAACCTGCTCGTCAACCTGACCAGATTGAAAACCTGGTGGTGGCGTACGATCACGAGGCCATCGAATGATAAGAGGAACATGCAACCCAGTGTCATAACACCAGTGAATTCCTCGGGGTTCAATCCGTCCGTTGTCTCCAAAAAACATGACGATTGTATTTTCAGCAAGCCCATCTGCTTCAAGACGTTTCAGAATCTTCCCTACCGTCTTATCCATTCCTGAAATTGAGTTGAGGTACCGTGCCCACTCAAGTCGTACCAAAGGGTGATCCGGATAGTAGGGCGGCGGCTCAACCTTGTCAGGGTCCGCGATCTTTTCGTGATGGTCTTCACCCTTCCACTTGACACGTGGAACACGCCATGTCTGCCGATCGTAAATATCGTACTCGGCCTCAAGTGTATTTATTTGTGCGAAGAATGGTTGATTCTTGGGCAATTCTTCCCATCTATCTGTGTCATACAGTTTTCCTTCATTCACAAAATTCAGGTCGAGCTTTCCGGAACCAATCACCTCGCCATTCATTGTTTTGATGTTTGCCGTGGTGTAGCCAATTGCCCTGAGTCTGTGCGTCAGTGGCCTGACTCCCTCAGGAAGTCGATAGTTATCTTCCCGGTGTGACCGCATGTTATGTGTATCAGAAGACGTCTGGTACATCCCCGTAAAAAATGCGCTACGACTCGGCGCACACACCGGTGATGTTGCAAAAACTTTGGTGTACCGCATGCCTTCTTTCGCAAGGCCATCAAGATGAGGTGTCTTTACGTGCTGAGCCCCATAACATCCAAGGTCAAGCTTGAGGTTTTCACCAACGATCCACACAATGTTGGGGTGATCAAAAGTGCTTTCAGCAGATGCAGGAAATGCCTGTAAGCATACGACCAAAACAAAGACACCCGTGCTGAAAAAACATTTCATTTTATGATCCATAAAAACGCAGTACTCATCCCATGAAAAGAATATGGCAGATGAGGCTCAACCCGCAAATCATATATCACTAGTAATCGGTAAATCACCGGAACTGTTCGCATCTTCAAAGGAGAAGCACTGACAAGAGCGTGCGTGCTCTATCTTTTTCGGAACCACACAATCAAAAGAAAAGAAAATAGAGAACACTGAAAACAGTATGTTTTTTGTGTTACCGATTGGCAACGAAACTCGAAGGCCCATTAATCGTTGAAAACCACAGTGATCTTTGTGTTTTGTTTCTTGCTGCAAACATGTACTCTCAAACATATTCTCGTTTCCTCACTACACTAAAGTTCTTCTTCATGAAATTTGAATTTCGGCTCGGTAATTCTTTCCTTGCAGGCTCACTCAGCGTTCTCTTCCTGATTCTCTTTTCAGGTTCATTACTCGCTGATCCTGTTCGGAAAGGACCCCAGCCCCTCAAGCCTGCTGAACATGGCATTGGACAACTGGTCAAAGCATTTTCATTTTCAGATATTAATGGCAAACAACATACTTTTGAATCTGATCGGACCACACAATTCACAGCTTTTTGCTTCACAAGCACATCCTGTCCCCTCAGTCGAAAATATTTACCAACTCTAGCCGAGCTATCTCAGTCAGCTCCTGCGCATGTTCAGTATGTACTCGTCAATCCGATTCAATCTGATACGAAAGAGAACATGCAGGCTGCTGCACAGCAGGCACGCAATGCAATCTATGTTCACGATGCTGATGGAAAACTGTCGGGGCATCTTCAAGCTCAAACAACAACTGATGTGATTGTTGTTGATGCTCATCGCACTGTTGTCTACCACGGTGCCATTGATGATCAATACGGCTTTGGATATGCCCGAGCAGAACCAAAACAACACTTCTTGCGAGATGCCATTGAGTCTCTACTTCAGGGTCACCAGCCCTCGATCGCTGCGACTGATGCACCCGGATGTGATCTGAGTTATGAAGCAGTGAAAGATACTGCGGGAATGACGACTTATCACGGAGAAATCTCCAGAATCTTGCAAAGAAATTGTATTGAGTGTCATCGAAAAGGTGGCATCGGGCCATTTCCCTTAGACACTTACGAAGACGTTGTTGCGCATGCTGGCATGATTCGAACTGTTGTGAACAACAAAACTATGCCCCCCTGGTTTGCTGAAGATTCAAAACCCAACACGACATCAACCGAAAATCATCGACTCATTTGGAAGAATGATAGGTCCCTGACTGCAGATGATCGGAATGACCTTCTAGCGTGGGTTCAGAGTGATCACCCAAGGGGAAATCTGGCAAATGCTCCCATTCCAATGACATTTCCCACGGATTGGCAGATTGGGAAACCCGATAAAGTCTGGAAATTTTCTGAACCAGTACCCGTTCAGGCAACCGGGGTCATGCCCTATCAATACGTAACTATTGATACACAACTGGATGAATCAAAGTGGGTACAAGCAATTGAAATCCAACCTGGTAGCCCTGAAGTTGTGCATCATGTCATCATCACGCTTCAGATACCCGGTCAAGGAAAGAGAAGTTCAGCTGAGCGAGAAGAAGATGGGCTTTGGGCTGGTTATGTACCTGGTCAGTCTGTCTGGAAATATCCTAAAGGCTTCGCCCGCCGCCTTCCAAAAGGATCGCATCTTATTTTCCAGATGCACTATACGCCAAATGGCGTCGCGACTACTGACCAGACGCGAGTCGGAATTGTCTATGCAGATGAACCTCCTGAGCACGAAGTGCGTATCAAAGGCCTCTCAAATCATCGCATTCGTATCCCACCTAACGCCAAGCACCACAGAGAAGAGGCCTCACTCAAGCTTCCCGTCGATGCTACAGTTCTCGGATTTCTTCCTCATATGCATTTACGCGGAAGCGCTTGTCGGTACGAAGTAATCGATACCACAGGTACTCAAGAAATACTTTTAGATATACCCAACTATGATTTTAATTGGCAGCTGCTTTACCGGTACGCCGAACCAAGAATATTCCATGAAGGCGATACCATTACGTTTACGGCATGGTTTGATAACTCTGCAGAAAATCCAGCCAACCCTGATCCAACGCAGACTGTTTATTGGGGACAGCAGACATTTGAAGAAATGCTACTTGGGTACGTTGAATATTTTCTCCCTGGAGTTCCACCTGGAACACCATTGATAAATAAGAGACGCTCGCAGAAGCAACAAGCAAATCTGCCAGCACAGGACAACAAGAACCTCCAGGCTGTCTTTTTACGACTTGATCAAGATGGTGATCATGCCTTGAGCAAAGAGGAAATACCAAAAAGACTACAAAGCCGCTTCGACCAAGTTGATTCTGATCGCAATGGTCTTCTTTCGTATGATGAAGTTCGACAGTCTCAGCCCCAGTAACAACTACTGGATTGGGCATGAAATCTGTACTTCCAGTTCGCACAGTACTGGCGTTCGTGATACGATTCCTGAAATGAATCTGGTCTTTGTTTTTCTGTCAACTCACTTGTGGAGCTAACTCAATGCATTCTACAAATAGACTGTTTCTTTGCATCATACTTTTCGTTACCTCATTACCACTTGCAATGACTGCAGAATCTTCCAACGACGCATGGGTCACCATGTTTAATGGGCAGGATCTTTCTGGCTGGCAAGCAAACCCTGAAAACCCAGATTCTTTTCATGTTGAAGATGGTGTTCTTGTTGTCGACGGACCACGTTGTCATCTTTTCTGGATTGGTGATCCAGAAAATCCAGAGGATGAGCAATTCACAAATTTTCACTGGCATGCAAAAGTCAAAACCATGCCAAAAGCCAATGGCGGACTCTACTTTCATACGCAGTATGAGGAATCAGGCTGGCCTTCTGCCGGCTATGAATGCCAAGTTAACCAGACCCACAAAGATCGCAAAAAAACAGGTGGACTCTATGCGGTTGCTGACGTCCTTGACACATCACCAGTCAAGGATGGGGAGTGGTATGACTACGATATTATCGTTGATGGCAAACACATTGTTCTCAAAATCAACGACGTCGTGACAACGGATTGGACAGAGCCAGACGATTGGCAGCCACCAAAAAATATGTCAGGACGAAAACTTTCACAAGGCACTTTTGCCATACAGGCTCATGATCCTGAAAGCATAGTGCACTACAAGGACATACGGATGAAACGTCTCCCATAAGAATCCCTGGTCATTCATAGATCGGGAAAAATGTATTGAATGCCTGCTCACAAAAATTACCGGGGTCATTAAACCGGCGATTTTCGTTGAGGCCGTCAATGATCAGCATCTGCTCCGCAGAAAGTGAAAAATCAAAAAGAGAGATGTTTTCTGCAAGACGTTTCGGCTGGGATGTCTTTGGGACAACTGCCGTACCACGTTGGACTCCCCACCGAAGTAAGACTTGTGCCGGCGTTCTTCCTACCGCATTTGCTATTCCAAGAATACTTTCGTGCGTTAACAAACTATCACCTTCTTTCGCCATGCCGAGCGACACGTACGAAGGGGCACCCAACGGTGAAAATGCTGTGACGGCGATATCTTCTTGATCACAAAATCGTAGAAGTTTTTCTTGGGTCAGCCTTGGGTGCATCTCCACTTGCAAACTAGACGGTTGAATTCGAGCTCCAGCCTGCAGGTCGCGTAACAGCGAAACACCAAAGTTACACACACCGATAGTCCGTACGAGGCCCGCGTCAACCAGTTCTTCCATGGCACCCCATGTCTCGGCTATCGGCACCTTGATCGAATGCATAGAAGGACTTTGTGCATCTGGATCAAAAAACCAGCCTGGTGGATAGCGTGTCTCAGGTGCGACATATGCCAAGGAAATTGGGAAATGAATCAGATAACTGTCAAGATATTCAAGCTGAAGATCTCGCAAGGTTCTTTCAATGGCTGATCGTACGTATTTGGGTTCATGGAAGGTATTCCAGAGTTTTGAAGTCACCCATAAATCTTCACGATGACACAAGTTTGATGTGAGGACACGCTCGATACCTTTTCCAACCTCTGCTTCGTTTCCATAATCAGCCGCGCTATCAAGGTGTCGGTAGCCAACACAAATCGCCTCATGAATCAGTTCAACTACACTGGCAGGATCTACCTTCCATAAGCCAAGTCCAACAGAGGGCATGTGGCTACCAGCCGTATCGTGTGCATCACACACTCTCATCATTGTGTTTGACATCTTTTTTTCTTTTCAAATGACACCGCATAGTTCATACCAAAAATGTACAAGTCAGACCCCATGCAATGAAGCTATTCCAATTCATACTTTCATATTAACGAACCATGATACAACGTGATATCTTGTTATGGGGCCATTTTCGATGGTCAAAACTGGAATAATATTGTTGTCATCTTAAATCCTGAAAATCTCTTTCATGATCATTCTTTTGATGGGTGTTTCCGGATGCGGTAAGACGACAGTAGGTGTAGATCTTGCTGCCTACCTCGGCTGGGAGTATCAGGAAGGGGATGCACTCCATCCACCAGAAAATATTCTCAAAATGTCAGATGGCATTCCACTGAATGACGACGACCGAAAACCATGGATCGCCAAAGTGTCGGATTGGATTGATTCTTACTGCATGGCTGGTAGAGATGGTGTTATCAGTTGCTCGGCACTCAAAAAATCCTACCGTCAGATAATCATCGGAAACCATAACGACGTACATCTGGTTTACTTACGTGGCACCAGAGAATTACTCTCACCTCGTCTGATGCAACGAAGAGGTCATTTCATGCCACCAGATCTTCTCGAAAGTCAGCTTGAACTTCTCGAAGAACCGAGTGCTGATGAGCATGCTATCGTAGTAACGATTGACCGCACCCCGAACGATGTGGTTAGAAGTATCTGTGATTGCCTGGGCCTCCAATGAGCAGTTGTTCTTCGTGAAACAGGTTCCATATATGGATCAACTGTGCATCCGCGGCCGCTTGTCCCCCGCAGAGATAATCTCTGCCTCTCGTGAACCTAACCAGTGCAGTCTGTCACGGACGGTTGATTCTGGTGCTATATCACAGGCAAGCCGAACATATGTTGCATGATGACGTGCCTCTGATTCAAAAAGACCACCATAAAAACTTTGGAGTTCTTTATCGTGTACATGATCTTTTAATAATGAAAAACGTTCGCAACTACGAGCTTCGATCAGGCCAGCCACAAGCAAACGATCGACTGCTCTCTCTGGCTCATTCTTACGAATCAATTCATGAAGCTTTGGTCCATAATTACTTGGAGATAATTTTCGAAATTGAATACCTCGACGCTCCAATAAATCAAGTACCATTTGAAAATGCTCCAACTCTTCATTCACTATTTCCGTCATGGCTCGAGAAATTCTTGAATTATCGACATAGGCAAAGAGAAGATTCATTGCCACACCTGCTGCCTTCTTTTCACAATGCGCATGGTCGATCAATATCTCATCGAGACTTTCATCTACCTGCAAAAACCAGCGGTCAGGAGTATCGATTTGTAAGCTGAGCATAACCATATTATTTAGTAACTTTAGGGCGGAACGGAGAAATTATTTATACTGGAATCTTAGATTGTTTACTGAATTGTATTCAGGACAATCGTCTTCCATGCCCTCTCATGATTGAAGCAGATAAAAATGATTAGTTTTGATAGCTCACACGACTCATCTGACTCAAAACGCAACCGGAACCTTCTTGGCAACCCACTGATTCCGTGCTCCACAGAACCGCTCACCGGCTTTTTTCGAGATGGCCTCTGCCGCACATGTTCTGATGATACCGGTTCCCATACCGTTTGTGCTGTCATGACAAAGGCATTCCTTCAATTTACAGTCGAAGCAGGAAACGATCTCGTCACACCACGACCTGAATTCAATTTTCCTGGCCTTGTACCAGGTGATCGATGGTGCCTTTGTGCGGCTCGATGGCTCGAAGCCATGAGGGCGGGCTGTGCGCCAGGAGTTGTTCTCGAGGCAACGAGCGAGAAGGCACTCGATGTCATTCCATTCGAGCTACTCCAGCAACACACTGTTTGATACTTTTATTTAGTCAGTGTTACGGCTCGTCAACAAAAAGAGTTTGTTTGCCGCGGTCCGCTCAGAGCGACTACCGACAAATGAAACTTCGTCACCAATTTGTAACTTAAAATTTGGCCCAGGATTTCGTATCTGCTGATTGCTCCGCTGGATTGCAATGATTGTTACTCCTGTCTTCGCTCGGACATCCAGTTCACCAATTGTCTGCCCTACGACAACGCTCCGCTGTGATATGCGACAACGTCCTAATTGGTCATGAATATCCGGACCGTCTATCGATTGCATTGTCTGTCTTCTCACACCACTTCGTAGAAATCCGTAGTTTTCTAGGCGAAGTTGATCAACAAGATCATCAATTTTTTCTTCTGGAACATCGTAGATACCAAGCACACGCTCGAAAAGTGATAGTGCCGTTTCAAACTCTGCGGGCACGACTACATCTGCACCCAACAGTCGTAGTTCATCAACTTCTGCCAGATACTCTGTCCGAACAAAAATCTCGATTTCTGGCACAAGATCACGTGCTACTCGAACACTACGACGTGCACTCGCCGGATCAGAAATTGCTACCACAAAAGCTCGTGCGCGAAAGATCCCGGCATGTTCTAAAATTGATCGACGAGTACAGTCGCCATAGCGGATATCTATACCCAATGCTCCCTCACTACGAACCGTTTCTGGATTCAGCTCCAAAATAATATGCGGGACACCAAACTCAGCCAAAGCGGTTGCCAAGCTCCGTCCATTAATACCAAAACCTGCAATGATGACATGGTCTGATAAACCTATGTCATCTTCTGGTGGTGATTCATGAAACATTCCACCAAACCATGAGCTTTGTCCAAGCCAATCGCAGAGTTGTGGCACAACATTTGTAAGAAGTGGAGCTGCAGCCATCGTAATAACAGCAGCTGCAAGAAATGTCTGGTAGTCATCGCCTGTTAATAAACCGACATCAGCACCTCGTGATCCAAGAACAAATGAGAATTCACCCACTTGAGCAATCGTACCACCAGCAATCAGACTCGTTCGAACAGGAAAACCTGCAAGCATTGCTGGTATGGCTGTGGCAAAAACCTTGAGTATCACGATCACAAACACGATGAGGCATACGAGTCCGAAGTGTGAAAAGACGAACGATATATCAAGCAACATTCCTACCGATACGAAAAAAAGACTGGCAAGTGTATCGCGAAAAGGGAGCACCTCTGCAAAAGCCTGATGCCCATACTCACTTTCAGAAAGTGCCAACCCAGCTATGAAAGCTCCTATAGCGAGTGATAAGCCCGCTGCTGCAGTGATCGCCGCTGTACCTAAGCAAATAAGCACGAGCGTTATAAGAAATAGCTCTCGATTCCGTAGCCGCACTACTTCGTGCAAAACTTTCGGAATGAACTGCCGACCCGCAAGAAGCACACCAACGACGATTGCAAATCCCACGAGAACTGCAAGAAACGGGTTTTCAACAAATGATTGAGTGCTGTGATGAGAAGTAATGTGAGTATTGTCTGCTGCCCTCACTCCAGCTGAAGCAGCTAACAAAGGCACTGCAAGCATTGCAACTATCACAAATAAGTCCTGCAGCAAAAGAACTGATATTGAAATTCGTCCTGCCTGAGTACCGGATTGACTGCGATCCGATAAAAGTTTCAGAACAATGGCAGTACTCGACATGGCAATCAGGATTCCAGCAAAAATTGCTTGCGGAAGTGTTCCTACATGCCAACGACAGGCCGCAGCAATTAGAAGTGTCGTTCCAGCAATCTGCGGAAACCCAATACTTGCCATGAGTGGCAACATGGCAAGGAGTCGTGAAATGGATATTTCAAGTCCAACTGTGAACAAGAGGACGACAACACCAATTTCTGCAAGAAGTTCGACACTCTCTAAATCATCAACCAGAGACAGTCCATATGGACCCACAACTACACCCGAGACAAGCAGGCCGATGACACTGGGTATTTGTGCTCGTCCAAACAAGAAAACAACAACTGCTGTCACGGCAAAGACGACAAGAAGGTCAGAAAGAAACATTATTTAAATGGGAGAGGAGGGTGGAGTTGAGTGTGACGTGGCCGGAATCCGAGGATTCATGCCTACCAGCCTTATTAGCCCATGGCGAATTGAA
>CBFIHW010000069.1:0-14924 GCA_965662325.1 uncultured Pirellulales bacterium
AGAAGACTGTCCGGAAAGATGGAATATCATTTCTGGATGATAGTCATCTATGAGCTTTTCAATCGACTGAACGTTATCAAGCGAGTCCGTTTCAAGTGTTACAACGTCATAGATTCCGAGTTGCTGAAGCCCGGTGAGCCGACGCGGAGAAACCTGCCGTGTTGTACCAACGACACGGTAGCCGTGATTTATGAGATGGGCGGCAAGGTAGCACCCATCTTGGCCCGTGATACCAGTTATCATGGCGGTCGCAGGACTTTGAGGAGATCTTTTCATAGTTGCTGGCTCTATGGATACCAACTGCCATGGAAGAAAAGACTGACAAAATTTTTACGAAATGCATGCAAAAGAGAATCTACTCTGGAACGGAACTTCTCAGGACGAGCCCTTTTTGTCGAAAAACCAGCGAGTGGTCGCTTCCAATCCCTCAGCCAATGAATGTGTTGGCTTCCAGTTCAAAACATCGCTGGCACGGGTTGCGTCAAGCAGATTTGATCGTAGGTCTCCAATTCGTTCAGGACCATATTCTGGCTCAGGCAGGCGTTGTTTTTCACCAGCATGCGCACGAAGGTGTTCTACCTGCGTGCGCACGTTCTTTTCGAGTTCATTGACGTCAGTGCCAGTTCCCGTGCCAATATTCAGGGAAAGAATTTCTTTCTCTTTAAAGTGCGACTCTTCTAAAAAAAGTGCAGAGAAATTCGCTGTAGCAACATCAGGACCGTAGACATAATCACGAATATATCTTCCATCACCATTGATGCGCGCAGGCTGACCATCGAGTAATTGGTTACAGAAAATAGCAACTACGCCGGCCTCACCATGAGGATTCTGTCGAGGTCCGTAGACATTTGAATAGCGTAGTGCAACCGATCTTAGGCCATGCTCTCGGGCATAAAATCCAAGGTATTTTTCACCAACCCATTTGGTAATGCCGTAGGGACTTATCGGGTTTGCTGGTGCTGTCTCTGGAGCAGGTGTTGGAACATCTCCGTACAGGACACCACCGGAGGATGCGAAGACCATTCGCTTGCAACCCGTAGAGACCGCTGCCTCGAGTACAGAAAGAAGTCCTAAGCAATTGATATCGGCGTCCAGTAGAGGTTCACGAACCGATCGACTGACTGATAGCTGGGCTGCCTGGTGACAAACAGCATCAGGTTGGAACTTCTGAAAAATTTCAGCGATGCTCTGCGTATTTCGAATATCAACCTCGTGAAGCGGTACATCTTCAGGAACATTCCTAGATGAGCCACTTGAAAGATCATCAATGATCTCCACATTGTGGCCAGATTGTATGCACACATCAACAATATGGCTGCCAATAAACCCCGCGCCGCCGGTAACAATGATCTTCATTATGAATTTAGAAGAAGGTTTTTATTTGCAGCAGAAAACACACTGTAAGTCATGTGGCAACTGGTTTGATTTGTGCGAGAATAGTAGAAGTTCCTACCCTTTACTTTACCACGAAGGCTCGCAAAGAAGTATCCTTCTTTATGCAGCGTGGCTGCCACGAAGCTGTGTTTTTTTGAGGATGCGTTCCTGTTGAGCGAGCCGCAGATCGTTCTCGACCATCATTTCAATGAGCTGATCAAAACTTGTTTGTGGTTTCCAGCCCAGTTGTTCGTATGCCTTGGTCGAGTCGCCAAGAAGAAGATCAACTTCGGCAGGACGGTAATAGCGGGAATCAATTTCAACATGATCTTTGTAGTTGAGTCCAAGCCTACTAAAAGTCTTCTCACAAAAATCTCGAACAGAATAGAGTTCATTCGTTGCGACAACATAATCATCAGGATTTTCTTGTTGAAGCATACGCCACATCGCTTCTACGTAGTCGCCTGCAAAACCCCAATCTCGTTTGGCATCGAGGTTACCGAGATACAGTTTTTCTTGAAGTCCGAGTTTAATACGTGTTGCTCCACGCGTTATTTTTCGAGTCACAAAGGTCTCACCACGTCTAGGACTTTCATGGTTAAAAAGAATGCCACATGATGCATGAAGGTTATAGCTCTCACGATAGTTAATAGTAATCCAGTGGCTATAGACCTTTGCGACGCCATACGGGCTACGCGGATAAAATGGGGTAGTTTCCTTTTGTGGTGTCTCAACTACTTTCCCGAACATTTCAGAAGTGGAGGCCTGATAAAAACGAATTTGACAACCGGTGTCGTCCTGTACATCCCGAATCGCTTCTAAGAGCCGTAATGTCCCTACGGCAGTTACATCAGCGGTATATGTGGGTTGATCAAAACTGACTCGAACATGACTTTGCGCAGCCAGATTATAGACTTCGTGCGGTTCGATTTCTCTGAGCAGCCGCATTAATCCATTGCCGTCTGCAAGATCACCGTAGTGTAGAAAAAACTGATGATTATTATCGAAGAGATGTTCAATTCGTTCTGTCCCAAATGTACTTGAGCGTCGCACGATGCCATGTACTTCATACCCCTTGGCTATTAGAAGTTCCGCCAGATACGAACCATCTTGGCCGGTTATACCTGCAATGAGAGCTCGACGAGACATCGTAGGTTCCTCGTTAAATCGAATACAGAAAACAAAACTTCTTCATAAGAAGGAAGACCTTGTGGCTTGGACAAAGCAAACAGTAGCAATGTATGAAGGAGCGCGAAACAGTAGTTTTTGCTCCAGAGCAGTGTATCTCGGCTATTACGAGCCAGCACGATAACAAATCTTCCTGTGGTCGAGTCACTGCTCGAGAACTGCCTTGTAGACATCAGCATATCCCTTGGCAGCCGCCTGCCAGGAATAGCTTGCTGCATGCTCTCTACTACGGATAGCTGATTGCGGATCGCTCTGAAAAGCTATCAAAGTATTTTGAACAGTTCTGGCCATTTCAACCGGTTCGTAAGAAGGAAAAAGTATTCCACTTTTACCAGCAATCTCTGGAAGACTTGTGCGATTTGATATGACAACAGGTTTTCCGCATTGCATGGCCTCGAGCACTGGGAATCCGAATCCTTCACTTAAAGATGGAAAGACAAATATGTCACAGTTTTGATACAACCAAGCCCTTTCTGTATCAGAGATGATGCCGGGAAGAAGCACCTGGCTTGTGAGATTGGATTGCTTTATGTCTTGAATAACTTTCCTTCCATAAGGCGTTTCTTTCTTGCCAGCTATGACTAGCCGATAGTCTGGCAAGTGCTTCATCATCTCAATCAGCGTGTGAAAGTTTTTGTGCTGGAGAAAGTTCCCAATAGAAAAAATAAATTGACTCTTTGGTGCCCAAGAAGGCCGAGTATGGGTCATTTCAGAAGGTGGTGTCAGGCCGTTTGGAACAACGTGAATGGCCTTGGATGCAACATTAATATGTTTTGCTAAATCAGTGGCTGTAAATTTTGAAACAGTGACAATAGCAGTTGCACGTGTCACAAGTTTTTGGATACGGGCAAGCCGACGGCGAACACGTTCTGGCCGCAGCGTACCATCTGTCATGTGTAAAAAATTTAGATCATGTACAGTGAGGACAACAGGTATTCGGTCATCCAATGGTAAATACTTCGATGTCTGATGAGTCACATGCCAGAGCGCAGGCCCACCGCCTTTATTTAAGTGACGGCCAATGGGCCGTACCCACCGCTGAAAAACCTCTTTATTCCATGGAGAAACTTTTATGCTGCTGTACTTGGCATTTGGGGTGTCAGCAAAAAAGTGATCACAGCCTTCAGGTAGAAAGAAGACAGGCTCAAAACAATTGTCGGAGCGAGCAAGTAGTTCCTGAGCAAGGTAAAGAGAGAAGCGACCAAGACCACAGTTGATGTGACGGAGTTTCTCAAGATCGATGACAACTCGAGGCATTATGTCGGGTTGGTTCGTGCTCGTGCCGAATGATGCACCAGTAAGACGTGTCGAATTCATAAAGAAGCTATTGATGACTGAGAATTCTTGCAGAGAGATACTATTTCAGTTTTTTCATTCGCGTGAAAGATGGATTTCAGCCATGTGAGAGAATTTTTGAATAGAGGGAGTTTCCTGCGAGAAATTGCTTCCTGTTGGAACGGAATGACTTCCGTGCCATATTGTATTTCCGTAATAGACAATTTTGGCTGAGGTGCTTCTGCTTCGGTCAGGTCCTTTATTCGTTCGTCAGAGAAGGCAGTCATGAAAATCCATGAATTTCAAGCTAAAGAACTCTTGCGGGCCGCAGATGTGCCGGTCTTGAAAGGAAGGGTTGTCCGAACTCCTGCGGACGCAGCAGCTGCATTTGAGTCCCTCGGAGTACCCGTCTGTGCAGTGAAAGCGCAAATTCATGCAGGTGGTCGTGGGAAGGGGCATGTGGAGGAGTCGGGGCAACGAGGTGTCGAACTTGCGAAGTCGGCAGATGATGCTTCGCGAATTGCACAGGGCCTCCTCAACAAAACACTTGTGACTGTTCAGACTGGACCTGAAGGTCAAATTGTTCGGCAAGTATTTATTGAGAGTGGTTGTGATATTCAGCAAGAACTGTACTGTGCCATTCTTGTAGATCGAGCAGCGGGATCTCCGGTACTCATCGCAAGTACTGCTGGAGGAATGGATATTGAAGAAGTAGCGGTGAAGACACCAGAATTAATTTTGTCAGAACCATTTGATCCGGATCGTGGACTTGGTGCCTATCAGGCTCGTCTCATGGCATCGAAACTTGGCCTGCCGACAGCTAGCTGGCGATATGCAGTGCAATTTTTTCAAGCTCTTTGTAACGCATTTGTTTCACTCGATGCATCCTTATTGGAGATCAATCCATTTGTGCTCACTGGAGATGGCACTCTGGTAGCTCTCGATGCAAAAATGACATTTGATGATAACGCCATGTTTCGTCACAAAGATGTCCTATCGCTTCGTGATGAATCCGAAGAAGAACCAGCAGAAATACGAGCAGATGCTGCTGGATTATCCTATGTGAAACTAAGTGGAGAAATCGGCTGTCTTGTGAATGGTGCTGGCCTTGCTATGAGTACGATGGATCTTGTGAAGTTCCATGGTGGTGAGCCAGCGAATTTCCTTGATGTTGGGGGTGGTGCGAATGTGGAGCAGGTAACCGAGGCATTTCAGATTATCCTTTCCGATAGTAATGTGAAGGCAATATTGGTCAATATTTTCGGGGGTATTATGCGATGCACAACAATTGCGACTGCCCTTGTAGAAGCGTCCAAGACAATAGGTTTTACAGTGCCCCTTGTGGTTCGACTGGAGGGCACTGAGGTAGAAGAAGGCAAGAAGATTCTTGCCGCAAGTGATACCTCAATTATCACAGCAGACGGTCTTACCGATGCTGCTCAAAAAGTGGTTGATTCAATAAAAGCGTAAGCATTGTTTTCTTTTAGTCATCGTACCTCTCTAGCTAATAGCAAATTTTTATGAGCATTCTTGTCAATCGTGATACACGTGTTATCTGTCAGGGTATAACTGGAAAAGTTGGTGAATTTCATACCCGAGGCTGTCTTGAGTACGGAACAAGAATGGTTGGTGGTGTTACTCCTGGTAAAGGAGGGGAAACGATTGCCGATCTTCCGGTCTTTAATACTGTTGCAGAGGCTCGTGATGTGACGGGTGCGAACGCAACCATGATTTTTGTCCCACCACCATTTGCAGCGGATGCGATTCTTGAGGCTGTCGCAGCAGAAATCGAACTTGTTATAGCTGTTACCGAGGGCATACCAGTGCTTGATATGGCACGAGTCTTACCAGCTGTTGCTCATTCAAAGAGTCGACTTGTTGGTCCAAACTGCCCCGGAGTCATTACGCCTGGACAATGTAAAATTGGGATTATGCCGGGCTATATCCACACACCAGGAAATATCGGTGTCATGAGTCGTTCCGGTACGCTTACGTATGAAGCGGTATGGCAACTCACTCAGCTTGGTCACGGACAGAGTACATGTGTTGGTCTTGGTGGCGATCCTCTGGTTGGATCAAGCTTTATAGACATCTTGTCACTCTTTGAACAAGATGATGATACGCATGCTATTTTAATGATGGGTGAGATAGGCGGCTCAGCAGAAGAAGAAGCTGCAGCATATGTGAAGGAACATATCACAAAGCCTGTCGCTGCTTTTATAGCTGGCCGCACGGCTCCTCCTGGGAAACGAATGGGGCACGCTGGCGCGATTATTTCAGGTGGCAAGGGGACAGCTGAGGCAAAGTTAGAAGCACTTCGTGATGCAGGCATTGAGATTGCAGAAACTCCGGCTGATATGGGGACAGCCATGGTTCGTGCAATACAACGGAAAACGTAACTGGACACCCATCACACGTTTTCTGTTATCAGAATTGAGCCTCGTTTATCTGTACCGAGCACGTTTCACCATGTCAGCTTCAATACAGCTGTCATGAACATACCATTATCTATTCTGCTGGGCTATTCGGTTCTGCTGGGCTATTCGGTTCTGATTCCGGATTCGCTGGAGACACTTCTGGATTTTGAGTCGGATAAAGATCCTCCCAGCTCGCTTCATTCACTCGCCATCGCCACCAATTATTTTTCTGATATCTGTCGAGGAGGCCAACAAAGTATTTCTGGTCGTTATCGTCTAGAGGTCTGATAGTTGGGTTAAGTGCATTTTCTGTGAACTGTCTGTCACCATTCTGGTCAAGATAGACCACCTCGTTGTCGTCGTGTTGTTTATTGTTGTTCAAATCGACGAAGGGTTCACTCCAGACATTTGTTGGTGGTAGTACAAAAGCGGGCGGGGTTTGTCCTGCCGGTAGGTTCGTTGGCTCTGGTGGCAGTGGTTTTTCAGGGTATTGGGGTACTCCATTTTCAGTGCCGATAGTTGGCCAGACTTCCCCTTTGAGTAGCCGATTTCGCTTATCACTGTCGGGCTCAACAATACGTGCAAAGGTTCTCAGCATAGGGGAACCAAAATCATACTGGAGTTCGGAACCATTTAGCTGATAACTCTCGGGAAGCGGCATGAGGGAAAGCACGACGAGAAAACCCCCGGCAGCAACATAGCCCGCTGCCCCACCAAGAAAAGCACCACCAACTTTATCAAGTATAGAAAGAAGCGTAATCGATTCGCTAGGGACATATTTCTCAATAAGTATATGCATGCCAACGACTGTCCCTATCACCAGAATAGATACAGCGACGGGAAATGCAAAACTAGGAGGCATATCAATGGCGATGAGGAGATCTGTGAGCATCGGAATGAAAGTCAATGTAACGACAAAGGCTACGAGAGCCTGCATTCCGGCAAGTACTGCGCGGAATAGCCCGTGTGTGAATCCATACGCAATAAAGCCGAGCACAATGGCGATGGCAAGCAGGCCTGCCAACGTTTGAAAAATTGCTGCCAAAGGTACCATCATTCGACTCTCTCAAGTAATGAAATAAATTCCATGAACGATATGCTCTTACTTTGCGACTCGCATTACCTCATTAAGGCTTGTAACCCCCGCAATCACCTTCCGAATACCAGACTGCTTGAGCGTTTTCATTCCAGACTTTCGACCAGCTTGTCGAATATCTTGAATAGATGGCCTACCAACGAGAAGATCTCGAATATTTGCATCGAAGACAAGTAACTCATGAATCCCAGTCCGGCCTCGATATCCTGAGTCGAGGCATGATGTGCACCCGACCTCCTTATAAAGCGAGACTTGCTTTCCAGGAGGGAGGCCAAGTTTCTGTAGAAAATTATCAGGAGGAGTGTATGCCTCTTTACATCTTTTACAAAGTACTCGAAGGAGACGCTGTGCCAGTACTGCTGAAATAGATGACTGAATGAGTGTTGTGTCTATTCCAATATCAAGAAGACGGGTGATCGTAGTAGCTGAGTCATTCGCGTGCAGAGTTGAAAAAACAAAATGACCTGTCAGTGCAGCCTGCATAGCAATCTCTGCAGTTTCCTTATCTCGTATTTCACCGACAAGAATAACATCTGGATCTTGCCGCAACGTGGATCGAAGAATATTTGCAAACGTGAGGTCAGCAGCAACGTTTACAGCGGTCTGAGAGATGTTGTCGAGTCGGTATTCAATCGGATCCTCAATGGTGACAATGTTTTTTGAGAAGACGTCAAGTTCCCCTAATGCCGTATAAAGTGTCGTTGTTTTTCCTGATCCTGTGGGGCCACAAACGAGCAGCATGCCGTGTGGTTGAGTAATGATCTGACGCATCTTCTTTGTGACAGACTCACTCATTCCAATGCCTTCAAGACCATTTTTTACAATGGCTCCGTCGGAATCGAGTAACCTCAGTGCCATTTTTTCACCGAAGTTGGTCGGGCCTGAGGCTGCACGAATGTCAAACTTACGGCCTTCGAAGAGGACTGCAAAAGTCCCATCCTGTGGACGTCGTCGTTCGGCGATATCCATATCAGAGAGCACTTTCAGTGCAGAAATCGATGACTTTCCCTCTGCTGCCCAGAGTGTTGTGAGATTTTGCATGACACCGTCGACTCGACAACGCACGGCTATCTCTTCACCACTTTTTGGTTCAAAGTGTAGGTCAGTGGCTCCATTCTTAATCGCCTTTTCAAATAACCCCTGTACAACCTGAACGGCTTTCGATGCAGCCCGATCCATTCCTTTTCCCTGCCCCTCAATCGGCGAGCCATCTTTTTTGAGGAGAACAACGGAGCTGGCCTCGTTACTAGAAGAAAGACTTTTCATCGATTTATTGAAAAGATCTTCAACGTTATTGATTCCTAGACTGCCGGCAAGTTGAATCAAAACTTTTTTTAGAAAGGCAAGACATAAGATGCGTTCTTGTGCAGGCGCCTTTTTGTCTCTGGTGATGGTGTAGAAAACGAGAGCTGCAATAAATACAAGAGCAAAATAAGGTGTTGGGGAGAGCCCCCACATAACGGTAATTAAAAAAAAGAACGCACCAATGCATACAGAAGCTAACGGCCACGGAGACTCACCAAAAATCATCTCCGAGTCTGAAGCGATCCATACAGACGCCGATACCCATATGACACTGAGCAAAACCCAGAGTCCACCAAGCAAGAAGATGTGAGTCAGGTTATCTGGGTGAATCCAAAAATCCATTATGATTTTTCTTAGGGCATGTTATTGAAAAAGATACTGTGGGCTGAAGGGCATTAATAATTCAACATCATATTTAGTGCTTATGGAAATAGAATAATTTCTTGCAATGAATCTTACTTGATACCATAAACACTTCTTCAAAAGCTCAGGATTATTTTTTACCCCATCTGCCAAATAGTAGGTTCGAAACGGTGTGAACACAACCTTGTACGTTGTCGTTTGTAAAAGAGCGACTTCGTTACATATACCTTCGGTTTTTGGCCAACCCTCTGCAATTGAGCGGAAGTATCGAACAATAGAATCACAAAAGGATATGCAGGCTACTGAGAGCACGAGACCTCGTTGAAAGAGACACTTTCGTTTGCTGGCAGCTGGTTTGATTCGTAGCCAATCACGTCATTCCGATAAAAAGGTCTCATTGTTGGTTCTTCCGCTTTTTGATCTCAAGCAGGACGCTTTCGATATCACTCCTTGGAATTGGCCAGGTTGCTATGCGACGGGCGGTAACCTTTTTGAGAAATCCTCGGTGGCGTGCCTGTTGTTTTTCGGCTTCCCATCGAGGACCTTTAATGACGAGGAGTCGGCCATAGGAGCTACTGATTGGTTCAAACCAAGTCAGTAATTTCTCGAGTGGAGCAACAGCTCGGACAACAAGTGCGTCGAATGAATGGTTACGGCTACTCGCATTGAGAGCAACTTGTTGAGCAGATTGATGATGAATCGTCAGTGGTAAACCAACTTCATCAAGAATGGCTTCCAAGGCAGTAATGCGTTTTTTTGAAGTATCTGATAATTCAACCGTGAGATCATTGCGTAGGATAGCCAGTATGACACCAGGCACACCGCCTCCCGTTCCAACGTCCAGAACACGTTCGTTGGGAATCAAGTGTGGGCATATTGCAGAAGTATCAGTAATATCTCGCTCAACAAATTGTTGTACGTCGGTATGCCTGGTGAGATTCAGACGATCATTCCAAGACCATAAGCTTTTGGCGTAGGCAGCGAGGTCGGGCATGACCTTGTCAGGCAAGCCAAGACCAAGTTGCTGTGTCTTGTTTCGTATTGCCTCAGCTAGAAAATTCGTTTGTTGTTGATGATCTGTTTGCATGAAGTTGGAACATCATTGAGAAACAAGACAGCGAGGGGTTATCTAAGAGCATCCAGGCGACGAACAATTAATTCATGTGCAAGTGATTCAATGTGTGTTGAATCTATCGGGCTGTAATCCGTCGTGCGACTGGCTTTGCGGCGACAGGTTCTAACGTCTTTCGGACTTCGTTGAGTGCCGTAGCAAGTGTTGCATCATCTTTAATTAATTGGCCCGTGGCATCTGGACGAGCAGTTTCCTGCACCCAGAGATCCGGAGAAACGCCAACTCGACTAAATGGTTGGCCGGTTGGTGAGTAAAAGTGAGCGGTAGTCAGTCGCATGCCTACACCAGCTACATTCATTGGGAAAATACCCTGAATCGATCCTTTCCCATAGCTGCGAGATCCAATAATTCTACCACGGTTGTGGTCACGAATAGCTCCGGCAAAAATTTCACTAGAACTGGCCGAATCGCCATCGATGAGAAGAGTAAGTGGTGTATGCCATGTGCCACGTTGACTTGCAGTGTAATTAAAATCTTCTTCAGAACTTCGGCCCCGAGTTGCAACAACGAGACCACGGTCAATAAATAAATCCGATACATCAACGGCTGCCGACAGGAGCCCGCCGGGATTTCCTCGAAGATCAATAATGAGAGACCGCATTCCAGAGGCATTAAGCTGACGCATTGCAGTATCAAGGTCAGAAGCGGTTTTCTTCTGAAATGACGTGATGTGTAGATAGCCAATTCCATTCACTCGGTCGAGCAATTTAACATCTTCTATGCTTGGAACTTCAACATGCTCGCGCCGTACTGTCATAGCTCGTGCTGGTCCAACTCCGCGTAGTACAGCAAGCGTTACACGTGAACCTTCGGGTCCTTGGAGCAATTGTGCAGCGGCATCGACATGCATTCCGGCAATCGGTTTTCCGGCGATACCAATCAAGTGATCACCTGCTTTGAGTCCTGAGCGTTCCGCAGGGCTGCCGGAAATAACATGTACTACCAAGAGCCCATCTTCTGCACTTTTCAATTCGACACCGAGACCAACAAAGTTGCCCTCGATCTGAGCGTAAAGATCATTGAGCTGGCCTGTTGTTAAGAATGCTGAGTACTCATCAAGTCCACCAACAGATGCGGCAGCCATCTCAAGGAAAGTAACAGCTGGGGGAACACCAACTACAGACTGGGCGGCCCGTACAATCCAGATTGCAACAGTCTCAGCATCATTTAGAGTTGCAATGCTTCGACCTTCAAGAATGTGCTGTATGTGTCGTTGAAAAAATGCGATACGATCTGGTGTTGCCTGACGTGCATGAATTGACTGAAAATCAGGATCACTGATTGCAACTTCGATGGCTAAACAACCGCGACTGATAAGTTTATGAAAGTCCGGGTTGGTAACGTGATGAGAGTTTATGCGTCTAAGACATTCTACAAAAAGTTTCCTTGCTTCCCCTTCGGTAATGCGTCGCAGAGCTTCTTGATAGGCTTTCTCAGCAGATCGACGGTCAAGGTCACAATGAATCTTTGCCAGATCGTATCGCTGATAAAGTTCATCGGACAGTTCACCTTTGCGAGCAGCTGTTTCACAAAGACTTACTAACTCTGGCCATTGACCAGCAGCCTCAAGTTTTGTTGAACGAATAGCTAGATCATCAACAGCAATTTCACTTGCATGGACAAAACTGGTTGACTGACCGGCCAAAATCCCGCCCAATAGAATGACCATAATGGTCTTCAATAGGGAGATTTGCCAACGACGATTAGGACCTTTGTGAGAGGTCACGGTCATCATGTGGAGAGAGGAAGTGGCACGCACAGGCAATCCATTTTTCTAGCCGTTATTGAGAGCGGCGGACAGCGGTCGATCCTATGACCGCAAAGGATTATGGATCACGTTTGTAGGCCGGTCAAAAACTAGGTGAGAACAAAGATGACAACTTGGAGACCATGAGCCCGTAGCCTCGGCCTGATTGCTGTAATCCGCATTTTTCGATCGATTTTCCCGATTATGCCGGCACGTTGCTACGATAACGTTGCTACGATAGAAGAACACAATAGTTCTCTTGAAATAACAAATGACCACTTCCCGTGATGCCATAGAACCGCCGGACCCTCCTCCGCAGACGTTGATTCTCCTTGATCGCGTTCGACAGGGGGACACTGCAGCAGTGAATGGACTCCTCCAGAGACACAGAGCTGCGATCCGAAGAATGATCGATCAGCGTCTTGATCGGGTTGTTCGAAAACGCGTTGATGCGAGTGACATTGTTCAAGATGTTCTTGTTGAAGCAAATCGAAGATTGGGTGACTATCTGACCAATCCAACAATGCCATTTCAATTATGGCTTCGGCATATGGCTCGTGACCGAGTCATTGATGCTCATCGACGACACAGAGTGGCGGGTACCCGTAGTCTCGATAAGGAGGTGTCGCTCGATGCACCAGTCGATGTAGGTCACTCCCAAACAAATCTTGCGCAGAAGATCGCAGATACAGAACTTACTCCAGCTGCGGTTGCGACATGGCATGAGCTTGAGCGACGTTTTGCTGATGCCGTAGAGAAGCTTGAGGAGACAGATCGTCAGATTGTCCTGCTGCGGCACTTTGAGCACTTATCAACTGGGGACGTAGCAGAGGTTCTTGGGCTGACAAAGCCAGCTGCAGGTATGAGATATATGAGAGCGATGCGACGACTGAGAGTTTTACTCGATGATGCAAATTGACTTTGGATACAAAATGTCGTCAATCATGAATGGCAAGCCTAATATCCCTTGGCAAGAAAATAATATTCCTTCGTAGTTAAAAAGTGCCGTGCCAATAACAGATAAAAATGATCCAATTGAAGAAGAGCTCTCCTCAGAAGCGGAGGAGCGATTGGCAGTTCTGCTGGAAGACTTAACAACAGGGCCCGTCGATCAAGCACATAAACGGCTTGAGAAACTCTGCCTTCAAAATGCTGATTTAGCAGGACAACTCCGAGAATTATTTGCAACGGTGTCTGTCACTGATGCTGTAGCTATGGAATCTACAATCATCATGCGTGACGACGTTGGGGGAAGTAGTGCAGACCAAAGAGACATGAGTCCATTCATTGGAGATGGTTTCGTGCCGGGTGTCTCTTCGCTACCAGCTCAATTTGGTGAGTACGAACTTATTGAGGAAATAGGCCGTGGAGGCATGGGTATTGTCTATCGGGCTGTACAAAAAAGTCTTCAGAGAGTCGTTGCAGTGAAAATGCTCTTGCGTCGTGACCTCGCAAGCCCAGCAGATCTCACAAGATTTCGCAGTGAGGCTGAGGCGGCTGCCCAACTTGATCATCCTGGGATCGTATCCATCTTTGAAGTTGGTGAATACAAGGGTCACCCCTTTTACTCAATGCGATATATCGAAGGAACGACGCTGGCAAAACGATTACAAGCCGGCCCAATTCCTCCAAGAGAGGGTGCACAGATACTACTTCGTGTCGCTGAAGCCGTTCAGGCTGCACATACCAACGGAGTTCTTCACCGCGATCTAAAACCATCAAATATTCTGATTGATTTGGCGGGTAAGCCACATGTGTCTGATTTCGGTCTAGCTAAACGGCTTGAAGGAAATCAAACAATGACACACACGGGAGCAATTCTTGGTACTCCGTGCTACATGTCGCCGGAGCAGGCCGCTGGGAGTCGCGGAGACGTTGGGCCAGCTAGCGATGTATGGAGTCTCGGTGCAATCCTCTATCAAGTGCTTGTTGATAGACCGCCGTTTCAGGCATCGAGTCCGATGGATACATTACTCGCTGTATTGGAGGTTGATCCGCCGCCTCCTCGTTCAATCAACCGTCAGGTCAACCGTGATTTGGAAATGATTGCCCTTAAGACTCTTCAGAAGCCGCAGGATCTACGGTACGCATCAGCAGCTGATTTAGCGAAAGATCTTCGAGCTTTTCTGGCGAGCGAGCCGATTGCTGCCCGTCAAGGAGGTGTTCTTGACGTTGTTTCAAGGCTTCTTCGAGAAACACACCACGCTGTTGTCCTTGAGAATTGGGGACTTCTCTGGATGTGGCATTCTGTCGTTGTTTTAATTCTCTCAGTGATTACGGACGTACTTGCTTGGCAGGGAGTCGAAAGTCGATGGCCGTATGTCGTTCTGTGGACAGGCGGTCTTGCCTTGTGGGCACCCATCTTTTGGGCGCTTCGGTATAGAGCTGGCCCTGTAACAGCTGTTGAACGACAAGTGGCTCACATTTGGGGCGGTACGATGATTGCCAGCATGCTTCTGTTTTCAGTAGAAGAATTACTTGGGCTACCAGTGCTCAAACTATCACCGGTTCTTGCACTCCTCGCCGGCCTGATGTTTTTTGCGAAGGCAGGCATCCTTTCCGGCATCTTCTATATTCAGTCGATTGTTTTGTTTATAACAGGCTTGGTGATGTGTGGCCTTCCACAGTTTCAGCATATCCTCTTTGGACTGGTGAGTGGCGGTTGCTTTTTTATACCGGGTTTAAAGTACTATCGGCAGTTGACAGAATCTGATCGATAGCTTCCTGAAAATTTTGTATCAATGCTTGAGACAGGTGTAGACTGCAAGCCTTATAAGGTCATATGCACCTCGAAGCATTTCGATACCATTTGCTTTACTTTCTCCAATCTTTCTGTTTGTAAATGTTATTGGAATCTCTGTTATTCGCGCCCCCGACCGATGTGCCCGCCATAAAAAGTCTTCAAAAAAAGCATAGCCAGAGGAAAGATTAGTAAGATCAATCTTTGTGATGCACTGCATGCGAATCGCACGAAAACCACTTGATCCATCACGAACAGGGACACGTAGGGCAATGCGTGTGAACCAG
>CBFIHW010000070.1:0-14851 GCA_965662325.1 uncultured Pirellulales bacterium
TTGCGCCCTCAATATCAAACAGTTTTTCATGTGTGCTTTCTCGCTCACTTGTCAGACATCGGCTCATTTTCATGTTTCTTGGTATTGCGATTGGGCTGATATCAGTTGAGCGATCCAGGCATTTGGAATACTCCCAGTCAATTGATGCAATGTTTGATCGGAGTGATTCCGCCCTTCCTCCATTTCGTCGACTGGGTAGAACATTTGGCGCAAGTTCTGTTGTCCTGGCTGTCTATGATGAGCCTAATTTATTTCAACCAACAGGATTTGCTCGACTCGATGAACTTACACGGCGATTAGCTCAAATCCCTGGTGTACACACAGCTACGAGTTTAGCCACGACGCCGCTCGGGGCCGGCATCATCCACACCGATACAAACCCAACTGCTGAAAACCTTGTAAGGCTTATGGAAGGATACGCCGTTGGCGCAGATCGAAAGACTGCAGCAGTCATATGTGTTCTTAGCGAAAAACAAGAAGACCCAAATCCTCAGCAAGGACGCACAGGAAAAACAATAGATGCTATCAGATCAATCATAGAGGAGTACCCGGGTGGAACGATCGCTGGCGAACCCGTAATGCTTCGAGATGGATTTGCAATGCTACGTCGCGACGGGAATGTACTTGGCATCACAGCAGGCATGCTTGCTTCTGTTGTATTACTGATACTATTTCACAGTGTTCGATGGCTCTTCGCACCACTTACTGTAGTGCTTCTCGCCTTATGGTCTACCCGTGGTTTACTTGCGATGGCAGGGCAGAAACTCACCATGGTTTCTACGATGCTTTCTGCAATGGTCACAGTGGTCGCAATTGCAACCACTGTTCACATAATCGTTGAATTCAGGCGACGACTAGGGAACGGTGAAGCACCCCAGCAAGCCCTAACAAACACAATTCAAACTCTGTTCTGGCCCATTATTGCAGCTATTATCACCGACATTATTGGGTTTGGTTCACTCATTGCGAGTGATGTCGGACCTGTTCATGATTTTGGCATAATGACCGCACTTGGTGCCGGTATGGTACTTGTTTCGGTTGGGCTCCTCATTCCTTGGTTTGCGCTTGTCGGAAACAAAAATGTGGCACATAGCAGCACGTGGGGGCAGAAGCACCTAGACAACCAGCTCAATCACATCGTTTCGAGGATTATTCAACACCCAAAGCCAATACTTTCCGTTTCTTTGGGAGTCATTATCTTCACTGGGCTCGGATTGTTTCAACTCCGTGTTGAAACAGACTTTACTAAAAACTTTCGTCCGGAAAGCCCCATTGTAAAATCGTATGACACGATTGAGTCTCAGCTTGGGGGTGCTGGTGTGTGGGACATTCTCATTCCAGTCAAGCAACCAATCGATGCTCGAACTTTAGCCCGAGTAGGTGAACTGGAAAAACGCCTTCGAAGTAAATCGACACAGAACAAGAAAAGTCAGGGCCTCACAAAAGTACTGAGTATTGTTGACATTCTTGATGCCATTTCGCCAATTCCTCTAGCTGATTTAAAGAACTCCTCAACCGGCAACATGATTGTTGGAACGGCAGTTGCCTTCTTCCAGCAACAAATGCCTCAACTGGCTACAAGCCTCATAGGCACAGACCCCTTGGACAATTCAATGTGGCTGCGAGTCATGCTTCGCGCACGCGAAAAGCAACCTGCCTTTCTTAAACGGTCACTAATTGATCGTGTCCAGAAAACTGTCACCGAAATGTTTCCGCCAACAGAAACTACTCCTACCGGAGAAGTAACTGGTTTCTTTGTTCTACTTGCTCAACTTGTTGAGCGAATGATAGAGGATCAGTGGCTTACTTTCCTTATCGCAGCAATTGGGATTTTTATCTTCCTGTCATTTGGTTTTCAGAGTGTGATTATTGGTGGCATCGCACTCGTTCCAAATATACTGCCCATCATTTTTATTCTTGGTGTTCTTGGCTGGACAGGAGAGCCTATAAACATGGGAACAGCAATGATTGCAGCTGTCTCACTCGGCCTCTCAGTAGACAGTTCCATTCACTATACAACTGCTTTTCGTCGGCAACTCTCGCAGCAGGGCAATATTACCGAGGCCCTTCAATCTGCTCACCAGACTGCTGGACGAGCGATGATCTTTTCAACACTTGCCTTAGTTGTCGGCTTTCTCGCATTAACAACCAGTGAATTCATACCTACCGTCTCTTTTGGAAGACTCTCGTGTCTGACTTTAATGGGTGGACTCGTTGGGAATTTGCTTGTCCTTCCGGTTCTTCTTTCGCTTGCAGCACGACGATTTCATTGGGCGAGTTGAAGCCCGATAGATCGCCTGCCACACTCCATGCAGGACAGTTGTTGATAGATGAAGACTCTAGGAGCAGGACCCCACGATGTCGTTCGAATTTCTACATTCCTCACAAAATGATTCTACGAATTCTGCTGTTCAAGCAGACCCATCTGCCGTACCTGCTCGCTTCGAGGCTGATGTCCTTGTCACATTTTTTGAGTCTGAAGGTCCTCGTGGACCAGTTGTAGAAATAGATAAAGCAACAGGAGGACTCCTTCAGGAACTTTACGAACAAGGTGAGATTACGGGGAAACGCTATGAGTGCATTCCCCTCTATGCTCCTCCAGGCCTTGCCTGCAAACAATTACTAATCGTTGGCATTGGCTCTCACAATGAGGTCGATGCTGGTGTACTATACGAAGCCTCCGGAACTGCAGCACGACGACTGTCTGGTAAACCACGAGCAACTGTCAGCTTTCTGGCTGATGGTAATTGGTCAAACGATCAGCTTGAACAAGCTGTTGCTGGAGCAACAATGGGCGTTTCTGGCCAGGACTTATATCGATCAGAAAAACACCAAACCCCTTTTGAGAAAACAGTCTGGTTACAGGCTCCCGTGGAAGTTGTGCAGCGAGGTCATATTATCGGTGATGGCGTAAAACTCGCGCGCCGCCTCGTCAACATGCCGCCAGATGACCTCTACCCAGAAACATTTGCTGAAGAAGCAGCAACAATAGCAGGCCGGGTTGGACTTGAGATTGAAATCTGGGACCAGGCTCGCCTTGAGCGAGAACGGTGCGGAGCATTGCTTGCCGTTGCCCGAGGCAGCACCCGTTCACCTCGTATCGTTCTTTTGCATTACAGAGGCCCCGGGTGCAATAACACCGATCCAAAGGTGGCTTTTGTCGGGAAAGGTGTCACCTTTGATTCTGGAGGTCTTTCTCTAAAGACTTCAGAGGGAATGCTTGCCATGAAATGTGATATGGCTGGAGCTGCTGCAGCACTTGGCACTATCGCAGCGATAGCAGCACTAAAAATTCCGGTACACGTAGTCGCTGCTGTGGGTCTCGTTGAAAACATGACTGGTGGAAATGCATACAAACTCGGTGACGTGGTGACTGCACGAAGTGGGACAACTATTGAAATTCATAATACCGATGCTGAAGGACGAGTTGTTCTTGCAGATGTACTCGACGTTGTGGCTGATCTAAAGCCAGGCTGTATTATCGACGCCGCTACACTCACCGGAGCATGCATGGTAGCTCTTGGTCGGGATATCGCTGGCCTCTTTACAAATAATCAGTCATCTTGTGATGTTCTTATGGATGCAGCACATTCGGTTGGAGAAAGAGTCTGGCAACTACCGATGGACAAAGATTTCAATAGCCAAATCCTTAGTGATGTAGCAGATATAAAAAATGTTGGTGATGGTCGACTTGGTGGTGCAATCACTGCTGCAAAACTCCTCGAGCGATTCGTTCGTGATATCCCTTGGACACATGTTGACATCGCCGGGCCAGCGTTTGCTGACAAACCAAGGCCTTCAATCGCAGGCGGCGGGACTGGTTCAATGGTTCGCTCTTTTATTGAGTTCACGAAACGAATCATCTCCTAAAAAGAGAGATAACGATCACTCTTGGAAGAAAACCTTTCATGATACACGTTTTCACTCAGAAGACGAACCTCCTATTGAAATGAGACTTTACCCCAACAAGCTTTCGAGTTCTTCAACTAATTCACCGAACCTCGTTAGGGCTAGTCCTACCGGCTCAGAGGTCTCAAGATCCACACCAGCATCGCGAAGCAAATCGAGCGGCCATTTCGAGCACCCGCCACGTAGGAATTGAAGATACGCGGCCAACTCTTCTGGTCCACCTTCAGTGACACGCGTTGAGAGTGCGATGGATGCTGAAAGTCCTGTTGCATACTTATAGACGTAAAAAGCTCGGTAAAAGTGGGGTATACGCAGACTCTCGATCTCGAGTTCTTCATCAATAGCGAAGCCCGATCCGAAATAAGCTGTGAGTAATTCTCGATAAAGTGTTCGGATTTTTTCGAGGGTCAGCGGCTCGCCAGATTCAACTGAAGCGTGACTCATACGTTCAAACTCCGCAAACATAGTCTGCCGTATGATCGTTCCACGAATAGCATCTATTTCCCGAGAAATAATTGCCGCCCTCTGCTTGGGTGAATGTGCCTTGGATAGAAGATGGCGAGTGAGTAGCTGCTCATTGAAAGTACTGGCTACCTCAGCAACAAATATTGTGTAACCAGCATATTGAAATGGCTGTGCATCGGCTGACAGCCGAGTATGCATTGAGTGACCGGCTTCATGAGCCAATGTAAAGACATGCTCAATAACATCATCCTGAAAATTCATCAGAATATATGGATCGGAATCATATGTTCCTGAACTAAAAGCACCTGACTGCTTACCGACATTTGGGTATCGATCACACCATCGACCTCTCAGGCCGGCCTCAAGCTGATCACAATATTCTGCCCCAAGTGGCTGAAGTGATGTAGTGATTTCTTGTACTGCTTCATCCCACGTGTGCCGTTGCTCAAGCTCAGGCACAAGGGGCACGTAACAGTCATAATGATGAATCTCATCGAGACCAAGCAGACGGCGACGCAACTCGTAATAGCGATGGACGACTGGAAGATGCGATCGCACCGCAGCGATTAACTGATCATAAACTGCAAGCGGAACATTATCCGCGAATAACGCTGCCTCAACAGCTGATGGATGACATCGAACTTTTGCAGCGTATACATCACGTTCATTCGATCCAGAAAGTGTCGCTGCAAGCGTATTTGCATGGCACTCATATTGAGCATAGTACTGATGAAAAGCGGTCTTCCGCACCTCAGGGACTGAATCATGCAGGAGCGTCGTAAAGGTGGCATTTGAGAGTTCGAGCTCATTACCCTTGCCATCTGTAATAGTGCCAAACTTCATATCAGCATCAGTCAATTGCCTAAAGACTTTCCCTGCAGTACCGGCAAAGGTACCTTGCATGGCCAGTATTCTTTCTTCGGGCTCAGAAAGTACGTGAGGACGATTTCGAACTACTCGCTCAAGCATTAGACAAAATGGCTGGAGCACAGGTTCTTTGAGCCACTCCTCCAGAACAGATGGCTGTATCGCCATAATTTCTGGCTGTAGGAAACTGGCTAATTCTCCAGCTTTTGTCGCCGCATGTTGAAAACGCCCCATCATTCTTTGAGCAGGCGTTGCCGCAGTATCCTCACTCATGCGTAGATGAGCATATGTACCAAGACGGTCAGCCTCACGATCTATCTCCATATCAAAAATGAGGCATTGAGCGAGTTTATCAGCCGACTCACCGAGAGTTCCAGCGTAATCACGAAAAAGTGGAATACGTTTTTCCCATTCGAGAAGCGCCGCATCCCACTCCGCATCAGAAGCAAAAAGACTTTTGAGATCCCACGTATCGCCCTCTCGAACATCTGTACGTTTCGGCAATGATTTCATTTTTCTTCCTACAAGAATTTCCACATACGATTAAAGCCTCCAAACACCACTACCCCAAGCCAGACCACCACCGAAACCACAAATGAGCACTGTACTGCCAGGTCCTATTCGTCCAGCACGCCAGGCTTCATCAAGAGCAAGAGGAATGGATCCACTCGACGTATTTCCATACCGGTCAAGATTGACGAGAAACTTGTCTTCCTTCAATCCGAGTGACGACCGAATACCATCGATGATTCGCAAGTTTGCCTGATGCAGAATAAAAAGATCAATCGACTCAATCGACTCACCTGAGTAATCCACTACCTGCTGAACATTTTCTTCTACAAGACGGATTGCCCATTTAAACACAGCCCGTCCATCCATTTGCATGTAGTGTTCGCCAGCTGCAACACCCTCTGCCGTCACTGGCTGCCGAGTGCCACTCATGGGGCAAACGAGCAAATCAGATCCACGACCGTCCGAACCAAGAGACCAGGCGAGTAAACCAGTATTTTGTTGATTTTCTGCTACCCTTTCCAAAAGAACAGCACCAGCACCATCGCCAAAGAGCGGCCAGGTCTTTATGTCCGTCGGGTCCACAACACGTGAATTTGTATCAACTCCGATGACCATCGCAAGTTTACTCGACCCCGTCGCAAGAAATTGCCCTGCCGTTACGAGTCCGTAAGCAAAGCCAGCACAGGCTGCTGTTACATCCATTGCTGGGGCATCGAGTCCAAGCTTTTCCTGGACTATACAAGCTGTGGAAGGAAGGCTCGTATCAGGCGTAAATGTTCCAAGCACAAGAAGATCCACCTGATCACGAACATCACCGCATGCAGCAAGTGCTCGCTCGGCGGCTTGAACAGCGAGGTCACTCGTTGCCATTCCAGGATCAGCGTGCCGCCGCTCCTGTATGCCAGACCGACTTAGAATCCATTCTGGATCACAGCCAAGATGCCCCAAATCTGCATTTGTTACAACTCGCTCCGGGACAGCACTGCCTGACGAAAGAACACGAAAACCAAGAGCTCGACCGAATCGTGATGGCCGAGGAGAAGTAAGTATTTCGGACATCAGGTTCTCGTTGAAACAAGCTTCAGTGAAATGAATTATGAGCTGAAAAAGGAACTAGCACAACCATCTATCTCTTATTGAATCGAAGGCCCCGTTGGTCCCGGTGCTGTGTCACTTGCAGACTCGACTTTTGCCTTAATTACCGCCTCACGATTTAGATGAATTTTCTTGAACTCTTCGTCGGAAACAATGTAATACCAGTCAGCGAAACGACCGTTGAGTTCTTCTACTCGCTTCTTGCCATCAACTACTTTTTCGTCAAAGGATTCCTGCTTACGACGATTCTCACGTTCCACTTGACGCCGAACTTCAATCGCTTTCTGCATCGCCGCTTCAGCCTCATCCGCTTGCTTTAGAAGGTCTGCTGCTGTTGCATTCGGATCAACTGACTCTTTCTCATCACTGCTTACTTCCTCCTCAGTTTTCTCACCCTCACCTTTTTGATCTTCCGGCTGCTCTCTGCTTTCAGTATCTTTGCTATCTTCCTCAGGAAGCGATGGCAGTTCTGCGAGATCAGGCTTTTCCAGCAAGTCTTCATTGAACTGAGCCATCACAAGCAGGTACCGTGCAGCCGTCTCGGCTGACTCTTCAGTAGCATCACTTCCATCGCCGCCAGACCCTGCTTCGCCAAGCTCCGTAACAGTTGTACCTGCACCAAAACGCAAGACATATTCAACGCCATCTTTCATACCAATAACTGTCTGACCTTCTGTTGAGAGAATAGCTCCAGACGGCAGTGGAAGAAAACCTCTTTGCTGTAAGGAAGACACCGCCTCAACATCATTCACAAAACTTTCGGCGGCTTTCAAATCTGCACTAAGACCAGCCGGCTTTCGTGCAACATCAATGATCTGCAAATCGCCCAAGGCATTGCGAAGATCATTGAGATTCGTTGAGTCCACCTCCTCATTATCTTTTAGCTCTTCAGAAACTGGTTTTGCTGAGTCTTCATCCGGGAAGGTTTCAAGTGACATCAATTGCCACGAAGACTCTTTGTCATTGTAGGCCAACTGGATTTTTTCGTTGCGTTGCTGACGAACTTCAAGCCGTCCATTAGACTCGACAGCAGCGATCGTATAGTTATCAAGTTCTACTGATCGCACATCCCATGGAGTCAACTTGAGCAAGTCCTTCTCGATCCAATCTCCAAACTGCGTTGTGAACTTTGACGTATCGACTTCAACACGATAAACCGGATCTTGCCCTGCCTTCCGAACAAAACGAAGTCGTCGACTGCCACTCCCTACTCCTGCCTGCTTATCCTCTTTCCCAATAATAAGTCGGGCGATTTTACTCCCGGAAGCATCACGTATCTCAATCAATTGCCCAACACCGGTCATTCCTGGCTTGATTTTATCTTGATCAGGCTCAATGACTCCGTAGACTTCGTGATCAGCTGCTCGCTCAGTCACAACATCCAGCGCCTTCAGATCAACGAGTTCGGTCGCAGCGGCCGCAAGCTGATCTTTGGCATCAGCCGGATAGTTCTGATGAGAGGGCAGTACCCACACTCCACCGGATTTAATAACTTTAAATGGGTATAGGGTCGCAAGCTCATCGTCGTACCGAATGATCTCAAGACTCGCTGCCTTCTCAGCATCTGTCAACGCTGGAAAGAGAACACGCTCAACTGCGGGCTTCAACGTCGATGGCGTGAAACGTGGCTGCACAGCCCAACCCAAAACTAACAACAACAACCCAGCACCAAGAAAGACCGCCGTCTTGCGCATTGCGGGGTCACGTGTTTCCGAGACACTTTCCATGTTCATTTTGTTCTTCTACTCCAAATAAAAATCTACCGAAGGCGTGACTTTGACACACCTTCACGTTCTTGGCTTCTACGACGGAAAAATACGAAAAAAGCAACGACAAGTGGTGGTATAGGTGGCAACATAACGGCCAGCCATTTTTGCCAATCCTGCTCTCTTCGGATTGTTGCCTCAAGGGATCGCTCCACCTGCTCAATTTCAGCATCTCTCTTACGCTTCAGTTGTTCAAGTTTTGTGTCAAGCCTTCGTTGGGCCAACCGCTGACGGCTCGCCAACTGTTGCACAGCCTGCATCGCAGCCTGACGATCTGTACTTCCGCTTGATTCCATATCCTCGATTTTCTTTTCGAATTCTCCGACTTCCTTTTGCATTTCTGCATTCGCACTTTGTTCTGCCTTATCAAATTCTGCAATATATTTCTGCCTTTGATCATCAGCCATCTCACGGGCATCGGCGACCGTATCTTCGATACGCTCAAGCGTTCGATGTTTTGGCTTTCGCTTTCGGATTTCAAGAAAACGATCGTCACCAGAAAGTGTATCCAGCACATTCAAGACGAAGGTGACGTTATCGAAGTTAAGTCCAAAGACTTCATCCGGACGATTCCTGAGCCCAAAAATCTGGGGGCCCATGAGATCAATGTCTGCAACAACAATAGCGCGAACCAACGTTGTGCCTTCGTCAGAAGCACCTTTTTCACTTTCGGTCGTAGTTTGAGTTCCTGGCAATTCACGATCGATTACCGCAGCAAGAACCATAGCCTGACTACCGGGCTTTTCGAAGATTCTCAACTGACGCATATCTCCGCGATTTCCCAAAACCTGCTCAACTTCAATCGTGCCTGAACGTGTCCCGGTTGTGACAAGTGGTGTCCATTCCAGATTTGCTTTTTCGTCCTTAGATAGCGCCCCCGGGAAAGGGAAAAGAACTTCTTGCAGCCCACTCGTGATTGGATTGGATTGATTAAAACTTCGAGATGCACCTCCATCCACTTCACCCAATTCAGCATCAATAAAGACAAATTCACTGGGCAGCTCCAACTTTGGATGAGGATTGTAATCCTGCCAAACAACATATGGCGACGAGCCCATTTGCCCCATGAGCGGACGGCTACTTCCTGCGGCAAGCTGAAGCCCTAATACATTCCAAAGTTGGCTAAGGTCACCTTTAGGCTGACTTTGTTGCTGAAACATAGCCATCGGACCGCCGCCTCCACGACGCGGCTGAGACGTCCCCGGAACACCGCTCATCAAGACAGGTAACGGGTCTTCAAAAATTGCAACCGGCTGTCCAGAACGAACCGCAGATACAAAATTATTCATCTGCTCTGGACCGAGACTTGATGGCTGAACGACCATCAACACATCATATGTTTCTGTAATCGGAGCAGCAGGGTCGACTTGTACAACCTCGTATTGCTTCTCAAGCTCCTCAAGAACCGGCTGCCGGGGTCGCTGCTGACCACTAGCCATATCGAAACCACCAAAAAGATCTGCATCTGTTGTAACTACTCCGAGCCGCTTTCTCTTTTGCTCCGCTACCGTACAAATCGACCGAATTAATTCATACTCAACAGGCGTGCCCCTATCAAAAAATGGGACTACGACTTTCTCAAGACCACACGTAAAGGCACAGCCAAGAAAAATATCTTCGTCTCGAAACGCACCCCGCTCACGTGAAAGAACGGTTACTGGCTCAATGCCAAACTGCTGACTTGCCAAAGAGGCTGCTTCTGTTTTTGTTTCAGTTTCAACAACATCAACACGAAGTTTTCCCCCACTGAGACGCTGAAACTGCCGCAACATATTGAGAAGGGTAAGACGCGTCTGAGCATAGTCTTCGGGCACGGCAGGACTTATGTAGGCGGTGACTTCAATCGCCTGTTCAGTTTCTAAGTCTGCCAGGAGGTGCTTGGTGTCGAGCGACAACGAACTGATCTGCTCAGCGGAAAGATCAGCCCGAACATCATACGCACGTAATGTAAGCACAACTCCAAGAGCAGCAACAGCAAGTCCAGCGGTACGCACCACAAAGTGAGTACCCATCCTTGCACCATCTCGTCGACCCGTCCAATGACGACGGCCTATCAGAACCATTGAGATGTAAAGGCACACCGTCACGATACCAAGGAAGTAGCCGATGGCCGAAAGGCTAACGATGCCACGACCAAAATCAACGAAATTCTCTGCGAGACTCCAAGACCGAATAACCGATGCGAGCTTCGGCCCCATCACACTGCTAGCCTGATCAGCAACGACCAATGGAGCATTTAATGCCAAACCCAAAATAAAGGATACGGTCAGGTTACTTGTTAAGAAACTTGCAACCATGCCGATCGCCAACATAGCCAAGCCAACAAACCAATACCCAAGATAGTTTGTTAGAAAGAGCCCTGGGTCTGGGTTGCCCCAAATCTGCAAAATAACCAAATTGCATAGATACGAAAAAACGAGCGACACCGTATAAATGCCAACTGCAGAGAGATACTTACCTACAACAACCTCGATATCACTCGCCGGTATAGTCAGGATCAATTCATCCGTCCCCTGCCGACGTTCATCAGCCCAAACACTCATCGTGATAGCCGGAATAAAAACAAGCAATATATACGGCAGATAGCGATTGAGCTGGTCAAGATTTGCAAGATTGGAGTTAAAAAATTCTGGCGGCCAGAATGCAGCAAGCGAACCAAGCAGAACGAACACACAAATAAATACATACCCCGTCGGATTTGAAAAATAAGAAACAAAATTCCGCTTGAAAACTGCATCGAGAACATACCACTTCATTGCCAACTAATTCCTCTCTCTACAAGTCAACGACAGCCCAGCATTGTAATTCTTAAAACATACCCCAAAGCACCGACCTCAGAATGAAGCACCCTGCTTTTAACAAATCTTCCTCAATGCAAATCAATGCACACTTTCATTTGCATGTCATGAAGCCCGTGTTAATTCGTAAAACCGTTCATCAAGCCTCTCACCCCCAGCAGTCAGTTCTGCCGGAGTACCATCGAACCGCATGCGACCCTCTGCGATGAGAATAACCCTATCGGCCATGGCTTCTACTTCCTGCAGAATATGAGTGGAAAGTAAAACTGTTTTCTCTTGCCCGAGCCTTCGAATTGTTTCTCTCACTTCACGGATTTGATTTGGATCAAGCCCACTCGTGGGCTCGTCGAGAATCAAAACATCCGGCTCGTGCAAAAGAACCTGCGCCATACCAACGCGTTGGCGATAACCTTTCGACAGTTTGCCAATCGCTTTCCCGATAACACTCCCGAGCTCACACTGTTTCACCACTGCCTCAATTCGATCTTCTCGATACGGCGACTTCAGCCCACGAGCGGCAGCAAAAAACTCGAGTAAGGTTCGTGGTGTCATATCGGGGTAAAGCGGCCCGTTCTCAGGAAGATAACCAAGTTTTTTTGATGCTGAGAGTCGATCAACAGACATGTCATACCCAGCCAGCATCGCTCGCCCTGCAGAAGGAGCAAGATAACCAGTAAGCATCTTCATTGTTGTGCTTTTACCAGCACCATTTGGCCCTAGGAAAGCGACTATCTCACCACGCGGAACGCGAAATGAAATATCTTCCGCCGCAATGAAACTGCCATAGTACTTACAAAGACCATCCGCTTCTATCATCGCGTCAGAAATGCCCGACCCACTATCGCTTACATCCTTCGATGATTTACTAGCTGTTACCGTCATATCTCATACTCGATTCAGTCGTATCAAATAGTTGATTTTCAGTTTCTCAATGGTCGTCACTGAGGAAACCTCTACTTCGCTTCATTTTTATCGATTCTCTCTGGCAAACAACCCCGCTCCCGAAACCGCCGGGGAACTTGATTCGACAGCCGTCTGCCATGGATCAGGCGCCTCGCGTTGCCAGCAGAGATGAACCCGCCAACCATCTGACGTCGCAGGATAGTCCGATCTTACATGAACGCCTCGAGTTTCGGTTCGAGCTAACGATGCGTAGATTATAAGCCTTCCTACCTCGAGGAGGTTCTGCAACTGCCATCCCTGAGGTCCTGAAAATTTCCTGTGTAAAACATATCGACACCAGCTATCAACTGTTTGCAGGGCCTCTTGCAATGATTCTTCTGATCGCTCAACGCCTACATGTCGCCACATCAGGCTTCTGAGAGAGTTTCGAATGTCGGAGAGATCCAGCGGCTCTGCTCCAGAAACATCAGTTGGATCGACACTATCTGCATGGGCAACAAACGGGACTTCAAGATCATTCTCATCCTCTTCCTCATTTCCTTGATCTGCTCTCTCCAATTCATGAGTTACTTGTTCACCCGCACGGCTGCCCAAAACAAGACCCTCTAAGAGACTATTGCTAGCCAGTCGATTCGCACCATGCAAGCCACTTGAAGCAACCTCACCTGCCGCAAAAAGATGTGGGATCGATGTCTGGCCATTTTCGTCTACAGCTACTCCACCAATCATGTAATGGGCCCCCGGACGAACAGGAATTCGATCGGTGACAAGATCAAGACCAAACTTACGACAAATTTTATCCATGCCAGGAAACCTTTGCCGCACCATCTTGCTTTCAAGATGAGAAAGATCGAGATACACATTTGAATGCGATGTGCGACGCATGACTTCTGTAATGGCCCGAGAAACAACATCACGAGGCGCTAGTTCAGCACGTGGATCGAATTCGGGCATGAATCGATGCCCATCACGATCTACTAAATGTGCTCCTGCGCCGCGGACTGCTTCGGTAATAAGACTTCGACTACCACCAGCAATGTAGAGCACCGTTGGGTGGAACTGCATGAACTCCATGTCACGAAGAACCGCACCTGCGCGCCACGCGAGCGCAATACCATCTCCACTAGCCCCCGCTGGATTTGTGGACTCGCGAAATATCTGACCAGCTCCACCCGTTGCCAGAATAGTTTTTCTGGCCCAAATCATCGTCTTCCCACGCTGTGGATGCCACACAATCGCGCCACGACACACCCCCTTGTGTGTGACCAGATCAATAGTGAAAGTCTCTGGCCACACATTAATGTTTTTTGTACCTGTGGCTCGTTGAATAACCGCTCGCATCACTTCGCGGCCCGTAGCATCTCCAAGGGCATGGACAATCCTGTGATGGCTGTGCCCCCCCTCTTTACCAAGTTCAAGTTCACCGTCCCGTTGGTCAAACTTGGTACCCCACTGAATCAACTCAGCAATTCGGGCTGGAGCTTCACGGATAATCGAGTCGACAATTCGAGGATCGCAGAGATCGCCACCAGCAGAGATCGTATCGGCAATATGGTTATCAAACCGATCGGCTGGATCAATGACACTCGCGATACCGCCTTGCGCCCATTGGCTCGATGAATCATCCAGGCTATCTTTATTTATTACCAGCACTGAACGGCTGGCTTCAACGGCTAAAGCAGCCCGAAGCCCCGCAAGGCCGCCACCAAGTACAAGTACGTCGGTGAACCAATGGGGCACTCGCCGGCGATCGAAGGCAACTAAGTATCGGGGACCAGCACATTCACTGCTCATTCACATCCACCTGACGACTACTTGCACCTTTCATAAAAGCCTTAAACCTTTCACGATACTCATACGGAGGCTGGGTACGACGACTCTCAACCTGGACACCTTTTGCACCTTTCTCTACTTGACGAGAAGCCCTAACCCTGTCTGGTCTTAGACCCAAGCTACGCAGCGTCTGCTCAAAGGCTTGCTTTTGACGCTGATTGCCGTTTACAGATGCTTTTTGCATATTGTCCCACCGTTTTAAGAATGCTTCTGCTTGCTCTCTTGTCCAACCAAGTTCTTTGAGCATCTCATCGTCTTTGGAACGAATAGAGTCACGGAGATGGTCCAGTGCAAGATCCGTCGCCTGACGCACTGCAGAAAGATTCTGGGGCTCTGCATCCATAACATCAGGCGATGGTGTATCACCTTGTGCTTTTCCTGTCTCTTGAGGCCCTCCACTTATACCGCCAGAACCTGAACTACCACTTCCTTCACTGGAACCCGATCCACTGCCCGCATCGCTTGCACCATCATCAGCTCTGTTCTCGCGCCCGTCACTACTAGATTGCTCTGTACCGTTGCTATCAGTACCGAGACCTTCAGATTGAGCACTCTTTCCCATATCCCCGCTGCCATCTCTGGCAGACCGACTATCGACACCCATTTTTTCCGACTGACTGCCTTGTGGTTCAGAACCTTCGCCTGATTCAGAACCCTCGCCTGATTCAGAACCTTCGCCTGATTCAGAACCTTCGCCTGATT
>CBFIHW010000071.1:0-14711 GCA_965662325.1 uncultured Pirellulales bacterium
CCATCGTGAGCCATCTGTGCAAGTTTCTCTAGGCCGGGCAGCACCGTCATAGACCGGTCCTGAAGGGATGCGATCGCTTCTTCTAGCTCCTTTTTCTCTTTAGCTGAGGCCTGCTCAAGTTTTTCGCGAAAGTCAACAAGGAGCGATTGGATTACCTGTCCCGGTTTTGGATGGACGGCGATGGCAGTGTCCCCAAGAAGTGTCTCGGGACGGGTCGTAGCAACAGTAACTTCTGTTGGCTCTCCAGGTTGTGGATCGATGACTGTGTATCGTATATGCCAAAAATGCCCCTTTACTTCTTCATGAAAAACTTCATCGTCACTGACAGCAGTCTGGAGAAATGTGTCCCAGTTAACCAGTCTCTTCCCGCGTCGAACGAGCCCTTTTTCAAAAAGACGGAAAAAGGTTTCACGCACAGCTTTTGCACACTGGTCGTCAAGTGTGAAACGGATTCTGTCCCAGTCACAACTCGCGCCAATATCCCGGAGTTGGCCGAGAATCCGTTTTTCATATTGTTCCTTCCAGTCCCAGATACGTTCAACGAGTTTGCTCCGTCCGAGATCATGTCTGGAAACCTCCTCCTCCTCCAATAGCCGTCGTTCAACAACAGCTTGGGTTGCTATGCCGGCATGATCAGTTCCAGGCATCCAAAGTGTCACAAAACCCTGCATTCTCTTCGTCCGAACAAGAATGTCTTGCAGGGTATTATTGAGTGCATGACCGAGGTGAAGAGCACCTGTTACATTTGGCGGTGGAATCACAACAGAGAAGACGTCTCCTTGTTGGTCCGGATCTGCATGCCAGTACCGCTTGGAGGCCCAGAGTTCCTTGCAGCGACTCTGAGCCGCCGCATGATCATAATGTTTTGGTAGTTCGTGCATAATTTTCTGAAAAGAATGTATTTCAGGTCACCCAGACGCTCTCGAAGTCCACTGAATTTGAGTTCATGGGTGCGGCAGTTCCCATCGATTAAACAGATACGGCGCAACTCCGGCTAGAGTCACGCCGTATCCATCGGTGTTCAGAGCAGGTCAGTTAAATGAGACCCGAGCCAAATCCTAATACTCGCTTGCTGCCGGGGTATCTTCTGGGCCTGTCCCGTCCGGGGCTTCTTCAGTCACGGCGCCCTGATGGAATTCTTCGGTGCCGTCAAGGTGAATGACCTTATAGCCACCAATTATCCGATAGTAGATGAGCAGCCCAAGAAAACCAACGGCCATCGCACCTGGAACATAACTCGTTAGTCTGAGTGCTTGCCGTCCACCAAACAGGTAGGAATCTTGCACGGCTTTAAAATCTGTCGATGCGTTCACGACGAGCGTTTTCTTTTCTGCGGCCGGAATGAGAGCGGCATTTGTGATGGCAGCAGTTGTCTTTGGCTTTCCATTGACAAGTTCTGTGCCATTGGCAGCATTCAGTTTGGCAGCATCGAGTGCCCGGTACTGGTAGCCCCAAGCTTGCGTAGAATCTGATTCCGCATAACGACTGAATGTATCCGGTGCCGTTTGCTCAAGATGCTGACTCATCTCGAAACCTTGTTGCGTGCCTATCCGTGGACCTGCGATCTGCCCAACACAGATCATTCCAACAGCACCGAGTGCACCCATCGCAACAGACCCACTCTGCGGATATCGCTCACCCGCAACACCGAGCATGGTAGGCCAAAGGAATGCCTTACCGAATGAATAAAATGTGGCAGCGACGAAAATCATAAATACGCTTTGGATCGGAGATCCCAGCCAAAGGAGACCCAAGCACGCAATAATGCTACTGCCAAAAAGCAGACCAATCGGATTGATCTTATGAACGATCGGTCCTGCAAAGAAACGCAGGATGAACATCAAAAGTGACGTGTATACAAGGATAAGTATTGAGTTTGGCAGCAGGTTTTCCATGAGTTTGGTCATCCATGAATCAACACCTAACTCCATGTATCCTACGAGCCCATGAAGCACGATAAGTACGAGGAATGGGATTGATATGAAGCAAGAAAAAACAGTTGCAAAATTACCGGATGACTCCCCAACTGTTTCTGGGAACTTTTCCGGTAGCACCATAATTCCGTAACCGACCACGATGATAGAAAAGCTCGCAAGGACCCACTGCCAAGGTAGTTGGACAAACCAAGCATTCTCTCCGATAAATCCAGCCGCACACAGGCCACCAATTATCATACCCGCCGGCCATCCGGCATGAAGGATGTTGAGATAATGTGTCTTGTGATCAGGGTACAACTGTGCGATGAGTGGATTAATGACTGCTTCATAAAGCCCTTGGCAAATTGAGAAAATAAACGCACTCCAAAACAACACATTGAAAACTCGTTCGGTAGCGAGTTCAGGATTGGTCTGCCGCCATGAATCGAAAAGAGGATTCGCGAGAAACAGCATGCCAGCGCTGACAAGGTGAAAAACGCAGGCAAGTAGCAGTAACTTCTTGTAACCAAATTTTTCAACAAGAATACCGCCGAAGAAAATCATCAGACCGAAGCCAAGAAAACCCGCCCCGAGAATTGCACCAAATTCAGCCCCACCGATATTGAATTCTCTTTCCCAGTCACCGCCTGCAGCTGTCCGCGTGGCAAAACCAACGCCAGATGCAACAAGTGTCAGAAAACTTGCAAGCATCAATTTTTCACGAGCGAAATTCATAGATAGTCTCCAATTGTGCAAAGCGACTGCGGTTGTGTGGTGGAAGTGTTGTGATCAATCCAAAGATCTATGAGCCAAAGCATAAAAAAGGCTGCCACCCCGATACAAAGAATAGAGTGGACGGCAGGAATTCCTCAAGTCCAGAGGTGTCAAAGCCTACCTACAGGGTTGCTCTGAGGAACTTAAGTTTGTTCCGTGGGTCTCGCAGCCGCCTCCGCTACCTTTTTCTTTGATAACTGCGTCGCAAGCTGAACGGCCTGAAAGAGACTTCCTGGATCTGCTGTGCCCTGCCACGCGATGTCAAATGCGGTGCCATGATCAACGCTTGTTCTGATTGTTGAAAGCCCAAGGGTAATATTCACCGCGCGGTCGAAGGCAATCATCTTAATTGGGATATGCCCCTGATCATGATACATACACACCATGCCATCAAAGTGAGCTCGCGACTGGGGTGTGAAGGCTGTATCCGCCGGAACAGGGCCAGAGACATCAATTCCTCGCTCTCTCGCTTGCGTAATCGCTGGAGCAATAATCATCTCTTCTTCAGAATTCCCAAATAGCCCGTGCTCACCGGCGTGTGGATTTAGCCCACAGACAAGAAGTTTTGGAGCAGTTCCACGAATTGTCTGTAAGGCAGTGTTCGTGAGTTGAAGCACAGCACCTATTCGCTCAGAGGTCAATTGTTCAGTAACCTCCGTATAACCGATATGTGTCGTGACAAAACTGCATGCGATGTCGGGTGCATATTGCATCATGCAGGTTTCCGAGTCTGCAAAATGCTCCGAGAATAACTCGGTATGTCCGGGGTATACATGGCCTGCCAAAGCAAGAGCTTCCTTGCTTATCGGGCAGGTAACGATCGCTTCGATTGTGTTCCGTTTCGCTTGAGCGATCGCCTCGAGACAGTATTGAAATGAAGCTTCACCGCAAGCGGCCTGCACGTGGCCTGGGACAAATTCGTTCAAGCTTTCTGTAGGGCAGTGAACAATAGCGGGATTTTTGATGGTCGTTGTAGGAGATACCACGGGAGAAACGAACGGCACACCGATGCAGTCACTAACTTTCTTGAGAATGGTGGCATCGCCGAAAATGAGCGGGACCTGTTCTGCGGTGTCATTTCTTTCAGATTCGAAGAGGAGTCGAACGCATAGTTCAGGTCCAATGCCCGCAGGATCACCCATCGTAATGCCAATACGGGTCTTGTGGTGACGTTCTGTTGTCACGACGCCACCGGATGGATCTTTTGAGGTGTGCCGGATGTCGCCTCAGGACGCGTTCCTAGATAAAAGTGAAACGAATCGGCAAGGGCAAGCCAACTCGCTTCAATGACATTTTCACTGACGCCAACGGTTCCCCAGACTCGTTCTCCATCGGTGCTTTCAATGGAGACACGCACACGCGCAGCAGTTCCTTCTTGCGCGTTAATCACACGGACTTTGTAATCAAGTAGGTGCATTCGGTTGAGATCGGGAAATATTGAGGCCAAAGCTTTTCGCAAGGCAGCATCAAGTGCATTGACAGGGCCGTCGCCTTCAGCCACCTCATGACGGATATCTCCCTCAACAGACAGTTTGACGGTGGCTTCAGTTCGTATATTGCCATCCTCAAGCCCCAAACTTTCAACATCAACATTATAGGCGAGTTTTTGAAACTTCGGACAAAATGTCCCGGCAGTTCGATCGACCAACAGTTCAAATGAAGCATCGGCCGCCTCGAATTGCCAGCCCTCATTTTCCAATCGACAGATTTCCCGCAGGACCTTGTCCAAGAGGGCACGATCATTCTTCACATCTGGACGATTGACCATGGCGGCAATATTCGAGCGTCCAGATAGTTCACTTACGAGTACCCGGCGTGAATTACCAACCAATTCTGGTGTTATATGCTCATATGACTTGGTCGACTTGGAAATTGCGTGAACATGCATTCCACCCTTGTGTGCGAACGCACTCGCCCCGACATATGGCTGGCCGGGCCGATACGACATGTTAGCTGTTTCGTAAACAAATCGTGAAAGTTCAGTAAGGTGAGCAACACCGCCCGCTTCTCCGTGGGCATTGGCGAGCACAACGGTTTCTGGGATTTTCAACGCCAGATTAGCCGCGATAGAAATGATATCAGCATTGCCACAGCGCTCTCCAATTCCGTTGATGGTTCCTTGGGCCTGGATGCACCCCGCACTGATTGCACTCAGTGTATTGGCAACTGCTACGTCACAGTCATTATGACAATGAATGCCAAGGGGCGTCCCGATAGTTTGGGTAACCTCGGCTACAATGGTTGCAACTTCCACTGGAAGAGTACCTCCATTGGTGTCGCAGAGAATAAGACGGGTCGCACCACCTTGCACTGCGGCATGGAGTGTCTTCAGTGAGTAGTGTGAGTCAAGTTTCCAGCCATCAAAGAAATGCTCGGCATCGTAAAATACCTCACGTGATTCTGATGTGAGGTAGGAAACGGTGTCGCGAATCATGTCAAGGTTCTCTTCGAGACTTACACCAAGCACGGTTTCAACATGAAAACTCGAGGTCTTCCCGACGATGGTCACGATTGGAGTGTCCGCCTGAAGAAGTGCTTTCATTCCAGGGTCAACGTGTGCTTCCATACCCCGCCGCCGAGTCATTCCAAAAGCGCACAGTTGTGCATTCTTCAGTTCGAGGTTGGCAGCTCGACTGAAAAATTGTGAATCCTTTGGATTGGATAGGGGATAGCCACCTTCAATAAAGTTCACACCAGCTTCATCGAGTCGTTTGGCGATCGATAGCTTGTCCTCAAGCGAAAAGTTTACACCCTCCCCCTGAGAACCATCACGGAGCGTTGTGTCATAGATTTCAATCGTACGCATTGTGCACCAATGTCTTATGAAAATCACCGAATACAAGAATACCGTCGTTTGCAATGACCCGAAAGCCACCCAGCCGCGGACAACCGTCTTTTGTCAGGGTGTGCCGTATGTTGTAAAGGTAGTGCATCGCGTCTTAGAGATATTTCACTGCGAGAACTCCTATAAAAACGAGGACTGCACCCAGAAGTCTGCCAGGCGAGACGGAGTGCTGGGTAATATTCAGTAGGCCAAAGTGATCGATCGCAAGTGAACAGGCTAGTTGCCCTGCAACCACTGCTGCTAAGAATGTTGCCGTACCGAGTCGTGGGACAAGGAGGGTCCCAGAAAGGACAAATGCGGCACCCAGCGGACCACCAATCCAGTTCCACCAGGCAGTGGTTCGCAGCATGTCGCCCGTTGGTAGGGTGGGGCGTGTGCATCCGAGAAAGAGAAGAGCACAGGCCATTGTTCCGGTGATTGAAAAAAAAGCTGCATACCATGGGCTGTCTAAGGTATCGCGAAGCGCACTATTTGCCGCTGCCTGGATCGCAATACAAGAACCAGCGAGGGCTGCCGCCCCAACGAACCACCACTGCATATAAAAACCCCTCAAGAGAGACCTACCTAGAGACAAACAAAAAGATTGTTACCTTCGTGCCCAGCCACTTCTCTTCACATGAACAAGGAAAACACCGGGAAGCTACTCGTCCTCTTCTTCTTCATCCTCCTCGTATTCAACTTCTTCTTCATTAGTTTCTTCTTCATCTTCGTAGACGTACTCGTATTCATTCTCATCATCTCCTTCCTCTTCGTCATCCTCTTCATCCTCTTCAGCGTCTTCATACTCATCATCAGCTGCAGCGATTAGGGAAGGCTCTTCGTCGCCTGGCGATGATTTCTCCTCTGCAGAGTCATCATTTGCAGTATCCTCAGCATGAGGGTTGATTTTGAGCCGTCGGGGCGGTGGATCGGGTGGTAGTGGGTCCTCGCCCTGTGCTGCCGCCCATTCCTCCATGGTCATAAGCACTTCACGAGCCTGACTGCCGGCATACTGCCCTACGATCCCATCTTCAGCCATGAAGTCAATCATTCGCGCACCGCGTCCGTATCCGACGCCCAACGCACGCTGTAACAATGAAACACTGCCGCGTCCCTCTCGTATTACAACCTCAACCGCCGCTTCATAGAGTTCGTCTCGGTCCTTCGCTGGAGTACCTTTGGCAGCCGTATCGCCGGACTGCGCCGGCTGCAGGTTCACAAGTTCCTTCGCATATTGTGGTTCTGTGGTGCCTACTGTAGCCATGACGCGTCCAATCTCATCATCGCTCACAAAGGTGCCCTGACCCCGGAGCGTGAGGCTTGTACCGGGTGAAAGGAACAACATATCACCGTTGCCTAGAAGTCTTTCTGCGCCACATTCATCAAGCACGACGCGACTATCAGTGCGGCTGGCAACCTGAAATGCAATTCGAGCAGGCAGGTTACTCTTGATCAGTCCGGTGATGACATCTACCGTCGGCTTCTGCGTGGCGAGAATGAGATGAATACCAACAGCACGGCTTTTCTGTGCAAGGCGAATAATATACTGCTCAATCTCTTTTCCGGCTGTCATCATCATGTCAGCGATTTCATCAGCAATCATCACAATAAAAGGCATGGTCGTTGGAATTGCATCTGCCTCTTCTTCACTTTCCGGCTTGATACGCTTCATGATTTCGTCACGCCCAAGGGCATTGTATTGCGTTAAATGACGAACACCCGCTCGTGCTAGCAGCGTGTATCGCTGTTCCATCTTGTCAACTGCCCATGCAAGGATTGCCTCTGCCTTCTTCATATCAGTTACAACAGGATGCATCAGATGTGGCAGTGACTTATAAGGCGTCAATTCGACCATCTTCGGATCGATCATCAGCATGCGTACTTCATCAGGCCGCCGTGTCATCAACATCGAAACAATAATTGAATTCAGGCAGACGCTCTTCCCAGTACCAGTTCGGCCTGCAATCAGAAGGTGAGGCATTGTTGCAAGGTCGACTGCCATTGGATTTCCGCTTACATCCTTCCCAAGGTAGATCGGAATCTTCATGCTTCTACTTTTGGCGTTGGTCTCCTCCATCACCTCACGCAGTCGTACCATCTGCCTATCGGTATTTGGTACTTCAACACCAACCGAATTTTTGCCTGGAATTGGTGCGACAATCCGAACGCTCGGGACACGCAACGCAATTGCCAGATCATCTGCAAGATTCGTGATTTTTGCGAGACGCAGACCAGCCTCGAGTTCTATCTCGTACTGTGAAATGACTGGACCCGTCTCAACCTCTACCACTCGCACCTTAAAGCCGAAGTTAGCAAATGTTTTTTCCAAGATCTTTGCACGTTTGCGAACCTCGGCCTCTTGTTCGTCCAGTTCCAGTTCTTCTGGAGGCAGAAGAAGATCCAGCGACGGCAATTCGTAATTTCCCTCTGGATCGGGTGATATATCGAGCTCAAGTTGTCGGGTTGGCCGGGTTTGTCGGTTTTTTATGGGCACGATCGTGGCAACGCGTGGAGTCACTTCTTCGGCTTCCTCTTCGTATTCCTCGTCTTCGTCTTCATACTCCTCGTATTCATCGTCGACCATTTCTTCTTTTTGTTTTCGTCCACGAACACGGATGGCTAGATCATCCTCGGTATCGCCTTCAGCCTCGCCGGATACGTCTGCGGCTTGCCGCCGCTTTTTCCACCAAGCGAGGTCTTCGGCTTCCTCGCTAGAGCTGTTTGGAAAAACACCAACTCTTGTGAGTGTTGCCTGGATGAGTGTGATACTGTTGTCACCAAGTCGAGTGACCATGCGTATAAGCCAACTGCAACAAACGAACATCACCTGATCAGCCGTAAGAAAGAGGCCCAAACCCAGAATAGTGGCTGCTGTTATTGCTGCACCAGCATGTGCGAGATATCGGGTTGCCAGATCTGCGAATAACGTTCCACCAAGTCCACCGGGGCCCCATACAGGACGTGGTATGAAAGGAGGTAGAAAAAGTGTGCAAAGGGTGGCAAGCCCGGCAAGCGATAACACAGCACCAGCTGCACGCCATGGTAGATCCTGAAATCGCTCATGACGGAAGAGTCCGACGGCGAGTCCACCAATGAAGACGACCCCGAGCCATCCGGCAACGCCAGTTGACTGATAAATGAGTGTTGCGACTGTCGATCCAAGATGTCCACAAAGATTTACTGGTTCGATACGGGGTGGAAAACCCCGGCTTGCCGGTGGGTCAGCTGGGTCGAAACTGACGAGTGCCATCGATATAAAGACAACAACCGGTACGAGGACAATAGCGAGTAATTGCCGTAAACGGCTAACAGCCACCCGATGTGGAATATCGGGGTCAATAATGTAGTCACCATTTGCAAGACGCTGGGCTACCCCACCGGCAATCCGTTGGTTGGCACTGGCCATGTGAGTATTTTCCTGTGTGGTGGAAGACTTCTTCCCTCAACTCTACCCGCCGTATAAATTGCAGGTCGGTCGATCGGCCACTTTGAAGACGAAACAGAAGCAACGGTCGCACCGGCTGTACCGAGTAGGTAAGGTCTGGTGCCCGCGGGCCACATATTGCCGTCCACCACGCTCGGTTCAAACGTTGTGAATACTCTTATCCTTGGCATTGGTGCTGGCCTCACAGCAGCTTTTTTCAGTTCTGTGTCATATTTGATTTCTCGGCACCATGGCACTCGTGAAAGGCATGCCAGCCGGCGACTTCTTATCTTTGCTCATGTGCTCATGGGATTGACCTGTGCTATCGCAGTCCCAATTACCTATTCGACAGATATTCTTCTTTCTGGCATCTGGCACTGGAACATTTGGCTGCCTTGCGTCGTATCAACTGGAACTTACTTATTCGGAACATCTGCTGTTTTCCGTGTACTTACAAAGAATGATGCGTCTCGTCTGTCGCCTTTACTCGGCCTGAAAATAATCGCCCTGGGGCTGATCGTCTCTCTGGTTTTCAGTCAGACACTCTCGTTTGAACAATGGGCTGCCGTGATGCTGTGCGCTGCTGCGGCAATACTTCTTCAGCAGGGAGGGTCCGGCCTGCCGATGCAATCACTCATTCTCTTATCGTGCGGCTGTATCTGCTTTGCAATTGCCGACCTCGGGATTGTCGAAATGATTAATGCCATCCAAGTCAGTCTTTCCCTGAGTCGCTTCTCAGCTGGTTGTCTTGCGCTTCTTTTAACGTATGTATTCATCGGACTCATTGTTTCTCCGCTGACGCTCCTTGAATATGGTCGTCAGCCGGCCCCGACCACTCGTGACTGGCGAGCTGCGGCCGAATATTCCGCCGCCTGGCTCCTCGCAATGTTTGGACTCTATGCGTGTATCGGCTACGTAGGTGTCATACTAAGCACAATCTTGCAATCAACTCGTGGCATTATGTCTGTTATTCTCGGTGCCGTAGTGTCTGGTCGGGGTTGGCATCAACTAGAAAGTCGAGTGGACCAGCGAGTTTTTCTCAGACGCTTCATAGCGGCTGTATGCATGACTGCTGCCGTCGCCCTATACGTCGTTGCAAGTCATGACGCGTAAGAGAAAATAGAACAGATAGGTTTGTTTCTGTTCGCTAATTAGTGATAATCAAATTACGACCTTCGACATAAGTTTGATGAGACTAAAACTATGGGGAGAAGTTTTTGCATACATCCACACCTGGCCCAATCGCACTATTACAAACCACCGAAGCGACTATTGCGAAAAGACGAGGTTTCACGCTCATCGAACTGCTCGTAGTGATCGCTATTATTGGGATCTTAGTTGGGTTGCTTTTGCCCGCTGTGCAGTCTGCTCGGGAAAGCAGCCGGCGCGTCGCGTGCGTGAACAACCTGCACCAGATAGGTGTCGCTCTCCATCTTTACGAAAATGCCCGAGGAGAGTTCCCTGTCGGGTGGCAGCCCGGTGGTTCTCGCAAGGCTGAGTGGGGTTGGCCAGCTCAAATCCTGCCTATGTTTGAGCGAGCGGCTTTATATGATTCACTCAACGTATCAAATGCGACTCTTCGTGACGCCATCGGTGATCCATCAATTAGGCCACTACTGACGACAACTATTAGTATCTTTCGCTGTCCAAGTGACCTGACGCCACCGACGCTGCCAGGTGGAGATAGCAAAGGACCACAATACAATCGGCTATTTGACTGTGACAATTGCCCAAGTGACTTTGAACCGGCAACGTCAAACTACGTTGGCAATGGAGGTCTCAATGATCCAATGCCCGTCATTGGCTCTAACGGGAATGGATTTCTCTGGGCAGAGACCCCTTTGCGGCATAGCGACATTACTGATGGGCTTACACAAACATTCGCTGTCGGTGAACGGCATGACCGATGTCGTGCTGCTACATGGATTGGGGTTCGAAATCCTCCAGGGCCGGACATGTGGGGAAGTTATTGGGTACGGGCGCGCGTAAGTGTAAAACTTAACGACCCGCGTCCAATTAAGCCAACAAACAGTTGCACCGAGGGATTCAGTAGTGCCCACCCAAGCGGTGGAAACTTTTTATATTGCGATGGGAGTGTCCAGTCATTGAATGATAATATTTCGTTCTCAAACGGTGGAGAAACTTTCAATAATAATACGCCTACTTATGTTCCTTCCCAACTTGGTGTCTATCAGCGTCTCGGTATTCGAAACGACGGAGTCGCTACTACGACCCCATGAGTCGTCCAGCAACCAAGGGATATTCAACTTCAGTGTCTGCAGACTTCAGAGAACTTGTCGCAATTACCCGGGCAATTGGGGAAGAACTGTACCGACGGATAACCAGAAGGCTGGATAGTCGCCCCCAATTAAAGTTAGGCATTGCTGTTCTTGTCGTTTCCCTATGTGTCATCCTTGCTGGAAAAACGGTGGCATGGCTATTCACGGCTTCAACAAAAACACCTCTTGGACAAGTAGCAGGAACAGTCCTCCTTAATGGCAATCCGGTTTCGGCCGCGACGGTTGAATTCACACCAGATGAGGGTTCAGCATCGTACGGGATTACAAATAGTAGAGGGCGATACACACTTCAATATCTTCCGGACCAGCCGGGCGCTGTGACCGGACACCATGTTGTCCGCATTACGACATACGATTGGCAAACAACGCAGAATGGAGAAAAACTTGAAGTGCCGGAGAGGCTGCCCCTTCGATACAATCAGGAGTCAACTCTTCAGGCGGACGTTTCTTCTGGCTCTCAAACGCTGAATTGGGAGTTAACGTTGGAGTAAAACAGTCTGAAGGTGCCTCAGATGGTTACCTTGTGGTGGTAACACTCCTCGAATTCAACCTATGAACACCCTGCTTCTCTCACTGCGGAATGAAAAAGGGCTCTTTTTTGGGGCAATCACAACAGGGCTTTGGGTCTTCTTTGGACCGACGTGGCTGTCGGATCTGTCTCAGCCACTATGGGCAGGCTTCTATTTCTCTTGGTTATTTCTCTCGATATTGTGGCTCTCATTTGGTGTCGTTCGACATGCTGATGCACTGGCGATACGTCTTGGCGAGCCATATGGAACCATCGTGTTAACACTGGCCGTCATCGGGATCGAAGTGGCGATGATTGCAGCGGTGAGCCTGACAGGAAAAGCACACCCGGGACTTGCTCGAGACACCATGTTCTCAGTAGTGATGATTGTGCTCACTGGCATGTTGGGCGGTACACTACTTGCCGGTGGACTACGCCACCATCGACAGGAATACAATCTGTCAGGTGCAAATGCTTACCTAGGTGTGCTTGTTCCGCTTGCAGTGCTCACACTTATTGTGCCCAGGTTTACGCAGTCGGCACCCGGTGGCAACGTTTCGTCCTTGCAGGCGGTTTTCCTGCTTATCACATCCGCCGGACTTTATATTATTTTCTTGCTTGTTCAGACAGGAAGCCAAGCAACTTATTTTCTCTCGCCAACCAACATAACTCAGCATCACGACGACCCACCCTATCCAACCATAATTCACACAACGCTTCTTGTATTAACCATGATCCCGGTTGTGTTTCTGGCAAAGAACCTCGGCAAACTTGTGGACCATGGCATTCATACGCTGAATGCTCCTCCAGCCCTTGGTGGTTTTCTAGTTGCCATTCTTGTTCTATCGCCCGAAGGTCTCAGCGCCTTGCGGGCCGCTCGCAATAACCGGCTTCAACGAACCATTAATATTCTGCTCGGGTCAGCCACCAGTACAATTGGAATGACTGTCCCAGTTGTTCTGGCTATTGGATTCTTCTCGGGAAGAACACTCGAGCTTGGTCTTGAGCCAACCGATATTGCTATGCTCACGCTGACGCTCTTTACCAGTGTAATCACCCTTGGCACTGGAAAAACAACCCTTCTTCAAGGTGTTGTTCATCTCATTCTTTTTGCTGCCTATGTGATGTTGATCTTCGATGGCTAAAAGTAGAGTCTGTCACGTTCGGACGACTGGCAAACGCTGTCTACATTTTCTTAGCTCGACACCGTTCATATGAGTAAATTCAATCAGGCTGTGATCCACCGGTTAAAATACGCCTTGGATCACCGACGCCAATTCGGCTGCAGCCCATCTTCAAGTAACTCACGCAGTCATCCCATGTCCGGATGCCACCGCTCGCTTTCACACCAATACGACCATCAACCGTATCGAGTATGGTCCTGACCACTTCAGGTGTGGCACCCTGCGAGCCAAACCCAGTGGACGTTTTAATAAACAGTGCTCCTGCGGATTCCGCTATCTGGCAGGCAAGAATGATTTGATCTTCATCCAAGTAGCACGTCTCAAGGATGACTTTTACTGCAACATCTGACGCTCTCGCTTCGTTGACAACTGCAGCAATATCGTTATGAACTGTCTTGTGATCACCATCCTTCAAAGCATGTAAGGCTAGGACCATATCGAGTTCCCTGGCCCCTTCGTCTATGGCGACACGAGCCTCATGCGCCTTGACGGCTGTTGTATTTGCTCCGTGTGGAAACCCGACAACACTTGCAATAACTGTTTTTTGATCTTGCAACAGCTTCGCTGCGCGACAGACGGCAACTGGTTGGACACACAAACACCCTATCAACCACTGCCTGCACAGAGCAGCAGCCGACTCAATGTCCGCGAATGTCTGGTCCGGCTTTAAAACAGCAAAGTCGAGTACTTCTGCAACCTCTGCCACAGAAAACTCATGCATTACGGCCTTCTTTTCTAGTGTGCTTTATTTCACCTCGGATAAACACCACGAACCACGCTAGACACACGCCGAACACGATACCCGCGCAGTCTGCGACCCAATCCCACAGTTCTGCTTGTCTGGAAAACAGAGGCTGAGTAAGTTCGTCGATGGCCCCGAATGTCACCAGTAGGACAATGAGAAAAATAGCATTTTTTAGCACAAGTCGATTCGTGAAATGAAACACACTCATGGCAAGGATTGTTTGGCAACCGTACGCCGCAAAGTGCAGCCATTTATCTGCACCAGGCCCACGTACAAATGCAGGCACACGTGGTAGATGTGTCGCTACAACGAGTAAGATACTGTAAAGCACAAAAACAAAGAGCATCGTGATTCCGAGTAATCGCCTCTTACGGTGAATAGATGAATCGACGGTCATATTGCGAATATGTGTTTCTGGCTGTGCTGACGTCGAATAGTGTGGATCGCTCATCTCGCGTGCAAACATTCCATTAAACCCGATCGGATCTCGTAACTATATCGTTGGGACTAATCCGTCTGTGGGCTTGTATTGATAAAGTTCGGCCGGAGTCGCCACCCGCCTTGAGCCAAGACCCGAAGAATACCGAGAAGCACACCATTTTCGTCAAGAGCAGCCACCGTATCAGAGGTCGTACCTTCTTGCCCTGGAAGGTGCCCTCCCCGGGCAGCGTGTTCTATTTCACTTGCTGAGAGTGTTCTTGTGTGAAGGTGGGGAAGAGCAGAGGCAGGTGGGTGGAGTGCCGCTTCAATAAATCGCTTTCCAGCATCATCTTTCGTTATTCCAGAAAGTGGTATTGCTGCGTCAAGGCAATACGGCCCAACAGCCGTCCGAACAAGCGTTTCCATTACAGCGCAGGTGCCAACTGATTTGGCTATGTCCCGTCCTATCGCTCGTACAAACGTTCCACTCGAACAGACAAGCGACAACTCCAGCCTTGGCCATTGATATGCAGTGATTTCTAAATGACTGATGTGAATTTTTTTAGGCTGCAAGACCACCTCCTCCCCACGGCGAGCCAGCTTATATGCCCTCTTC
>CBFIHW010000072.1:0-14694 GCA_965662325.1 uncultured Pirellulales bacterium
GCGATTGTCGCCGGTAACTTACCCGGCGTAAACCCCGCTAGTTACTTTTTGGTTACTTTCTGCATTCTCTGTCTTTTGGATACCTTGCTCTGCCTTGCTTGCAGATGTTCAGGCCTTCGCGTACTGACCGCCGCCATGCTGAGGGCTAGCAGCCCAGACGGGCCTTTAGTCCGTCCTACCTGTACAGATGGGTCGGGTGAATGACCGCGGGACAACGCGACCCACATCGAGAAGCATTTGGTATTCGACGCTGTTTAGTTGCCATGATTGCACCCGCAGTCTGCTAACAGTGTTGTCGGCTTCAGAAGTTGAGATCTGTTTGGACAAAACATGCTGTCGGTTTCGAAACACTATCGTTAAAGTGTAAAACGAAGGTATTGAGGGAACCCAGACATTAGTGTTTGTCCGAATGTCCGAAAGGTTCAAGAGTGTTTGGTACTCGTACATCTCTAAAAATGAAGTGGAAGAAGCGATATGGATTTAGTAAATCACGATCCTTCAAAAAAGAAGCCGATGACTATAAAGAAATTTGCTTGGCGGGTAGCCGGCCCACGTGATTCTTTCATTAATTTCGCGATTAATGCGACGATATCATTCTGGGTCTTTAAGGGTATGGATATGGTTCCTTTGACGGGATCACACTCTGTTGCATCTGTTGTTCTCCCTATGAGCTTTCTTCTCTGCACACTGACAACGTTTTTTGGTTGGTTCAATGCTGTTAAGGAAAGACGTACAGGGGCAGTCGGGCCGGCGTTCATAGAAGGAACGAAATGGACTGGCCAGGCATGGCTTAATGGGCTTGCTGTTGGCTCACCTGCTTTCTTGATTGCTCTTGGTATCACATTTGGTGTCAATCAATTCGCCCCAGATATGTCAGTTGGTTTTTGGAAAGCAGTTTTGGGTATTGGCTCAGGTGCTGCAGTGTTAGGTTACGTGCTTCATTCCATGGCTATTGAAAGAGGTGGCGCCGTTGGACGTGCCGCAATATAAAAACATATTGCACAACTGGGGCTTGGCGATTTCCAACTCCAACGCTTCGGCTTTTGTTGCCGTTCCATCCTTTCTCTTTTGTCCTGCCTGACGACATGACGCACACCTCGAAGACGGCGATCTGGCCTACTTTGATTGCACCGCAGTTCGCAGTTTTTTCATCGGGTTTTCTTCACCATTGATTGATGGCAGCTTGACGCTCATGGTCGACGGGTCTTCACCGAACTTACAGAAAATGGATTCGCCCTTAAAGATGATCAGCAATGCAACCGGGTTTCGATATCGCTTATTCTTTCACTGCTCACTAAATCTCTTGGCGAGCACTCTCAACAAGTATTATTGAGCCATCAAGAAAGCTCGGTTGCTTCATTAGAAGTCAGCTGCTCTATCCAACTGAGCTACGGGCGCACAAAGTTATTCGATATAAATTCTACCACCTCGGACCCAATGCGCTGTAACCATTCAGGCATGAATCGCACGTCCATCCACTGCTAAAGCGGCTTCCTTCAATGCTTCCGGAAGAGTTGGATGGGCATGACAAACTCGGGCAATATCCTCTGCAGAAGCACCGAAATTCATGGCTGCAGCAGCCTCACCAATGAGATCACCAGCAGCTGGCCCTATAATATGCACACCAAGAACTGCGTCACTCTTGGCATCTGCCAGCAGCTTTACCTTGCCTGTGATGTCATTAATCGTCCGTGCTCTACCATTCGCCAGAAATGGAAAATTTCCCTTCTTGTAGATTACGCCGTCAGATTTCAATTGGTCTTCAGTCCGTCCAACAGCAGCAATCTCCGGGTGCGTAAAAACAACAGCCGGAACAAGACCATAATTGACATGACACCACCCAGATTGCATCGCCTCAACACATGCGACGCCATCTTCTTCAGCTTTGTGGGCGAGCATTGGGCCCGGAATGCAATCTCCTATTGCATATACACCTGGAGCCGCAGTCCGATACTGACCATCGACCTGTATCCATCCACGCTCATCTGTAGCAAGACCAACCGTCTCGAGACCTATATCAGAGGTAGCCGGCTTTCTCCCCGTAGCTGCCAACACTCGATCACAGTGTATTGCATCACTGCCTTCTGGCTGGACAACACAGGCCCCACCCTCAGCTTTGGCTGAAAGCACTTTGACACCCAATTGAATATCAAGACCTTGCTTCCTGAAAAGGACCAGTGCGTCTGATGCTATCTCACTGTCAATACCCGTGAGTATTCGATCAAAATATTCGAGGACTGTCACCTTTGAACCAAGACGACGCCAGACACTGCCCAACTCCAGCCCAATGTAGCCACCACCAATGACCACAAGATGCTCAGGAACCTCTGGATACGATAGAGCCTCGGTACTCGTACCGACTCGATTCCCGTCACATTCAATCCCAGGAAGAACCACACTGTGGCTGCCGACAGCGAGAATAATTCGCTGAGCTGAGATTTCCGTTACGGCACCATCTGTACTCGTCACATGGACACGGCCTTCCCCCGCAAGACGACCTGTTCCTTTGATTTTTACAACTTTATTTTTAGCGAGAAGCGATTCAATGCCTTTCGATAATGTCTGTACGACATCTGCTTTCCGCTTCATCATGACTGCCAAGTCGAGTGATACACCCTGAGTCATAACGCCGTGCTGTCCAAGTTCACTAGACGTGATCTCATACTTGTGACTTGACTCCAGCAGGGCCTTGGATGGTATACAACCTACGCGAAGACACGTTCCGCCAAAACGATCTTCCTTCTCAATAATTGCCACCTTCATGCCAAGTTGTGCCGCGCGTATTGCAGCCACATACCCACCTGGACCACCCCCAAGTACCACTAAATCATGTGTCATCTAGACCCTCAAAATATGCATAAAGAAAGAATAGTTCGTTGATTAGTTGGTCGTGCGGCCACAGATTTCTCATGCATGGACCATGAACCGACCAAGGCATTACCTGAAAAGAGACCAGCAAATTGTGTAAAGAGAAGTATTTTTAGATTCACACTAACACTCCAACATAAGCCGTGTAGGATCTTCGATCATCTCCTTTATTCGCTTTAAGAAGGTAACTGCTTCTCGGCCATCAACTATTCTATGATCGTATGACAACGCTACGTACATCATTGGCCGAACCACAACCTGTCCATCCACAGCAACTGGCCTCTCCTGAATTGCGTGCAATCCTAAGATACCACTCTGCGGCGGGTTAATAATTGGTGTGCTAAGCATGGAGCCATAAACCCCACCATTTGAAATGGTGAACGTTCCTCCCTGGAGTTCCTCGAGTTTGACTTTGTTATCAGCCGCCCGACGAGCAAAATCCCCAATTGACTGTTCAATTTGGGCAAAATTCATTTGCTCAGCATTACGTAGAACTGGAACGACAAGGCCCTTCCCCCCACCAACCGCAATGCCGATATCACAAAAATCTCGATACACAATATGAGGATCACGGAATTCCGCGTTAACTTGTGGAACAGCGTGCAGAGCTTCAACGGCAGCCCTTACAAAAAAGGACATGAAGCCAAGCTTTACACCATGGCGATCAATAAAGTTATCTTTAAACTTCTTGCGAAGTTCCATAACAGAAGACATGTCTACTTCATTAAATGTTGTTAGCAGGGCAGCTTGGTGCTGAGCCTCAACAAGTCGCTCTGCAATCCGTCGCCGCATTGGACTCATTAGAACTGGTCGTTCACTTCGACTTGTTTCCAATGACGAAACTGCAGTCATCCCTGTCATCACGGGATGTGGCTCATTACTGACACTTGCGAGTGTTGCAGCAGTTGATGAAGGGGATGCAGATACTGCAGACGTGGCATCGGCTTTTGTGACCCGCTGACCGGGACCACTTCCCGAAACCGACTCAGAAGAAACACCGGCTTCGCCTAAAACTCTTGCTGCGGCTGGCATAACAGGCCCAGCACCGGATGCTGGCTGCACAGATCCGATAACAGTGCTACCAACGCGATGACGGACATCGACAGATTGCGCCTGTGAGGAAACCGGTGATTCCGGTGTTGTTGCTGGGGTCGGCTGACTCGACGAAACAGCTTCGAGGTACCCAATTACCTCACCCACAAGCGCCTGCTCTCCAGCCTGCTTCAGAATTGTCGAGACAACTCCATTCGAGGGAGATGGCAGTTCAACGGTGGCTTTGTCACTCTCAATTTCTACAACGGTTTCATCCGTAGATACTGAATCACCAACATTTTTTTTCCAGACGCCAATCATCACTTCAGTGATGGACTCACCAACTTCTGGAACCTTTAGTTCAATGGCCATGGACTCCTACATACTTTAAAGGGGACTGGGTTTGGGTTGTTCAGCTTCTGGTTTCCATGCACCAGATAAGTTGTACTGTCATAGTAGACGTTGTTATGCCACATCGTGAACAGACAACCGTTTCTTTCGGGCTTTACTGATCATAAATCTCTAACTTAGAAACGCAGCCGTCAGTAACTCGCTCTGCTCAAGGTCATGACTCTTCTTCGAACCCGTCGCCGGACTCGCCGCACTCTGTCGGCACACTCCAGAAAATGGCAGTCTATCGAATAATGTCTCACCAAAATGAATTCTCAGGAAACGCCATGCCCCCATATTCTCAGGCTCTTCTTGAACCCAAAGAACGGGGGTTCCGTCGGCATAATCTGCTAAAGTCTTTCGTAAAGATTTTCGCGGAAGTGGATAGAGTTGCTCTACGCGTACGATGGCAACATCGGAACGCTCTAACTCAGACTTTCTTTTCTCAAGTTCATAGAAAACTTTGCCACTACACAGCAGGACTCTCCGCACATCCTTCGGATGCGTGCCGGACTGATCTGGAATCACTCTTTGAAAATTCCCCTCCGCCAAATCACTAAGAGCAGAAACGCATTTAGGGTGGCGTAACAAGCTTTTCGGTGTCATCACAACCAGCGGCTTCCTCCAAATACGAAGCACCTGTCTTCTGAGGCAGTGAAACAATTGAGCCGGTGTGGTCGGCTGCACAACTTGAATATTATCTTTCGCGGCAAGAAGAAGAAATCTTTCGAGCCGGGCACTAGAATGCTCAGGCCCCATGCCCTCGAAGCCATGGGGTAACAGCATCACGATGCCAGAAAGGCGATTCCACTTATCCTCAGCACTGACAATAAATTGATCTATAACGACTTGGGCGACATTCACGAAGTCACCGAACTGCGCCTCCCACATAACAAGCCCATCGGGACAGTCCAGACTGTATCCGTATTCAAACCCAAGCACACCAGATTCTGACAATGGACTATTGTAGATCTCAACCGGGGCCTGCTCTTCAGCGAGGTGAGCAAGCGGGCAGTAGGTATCGTCTGTAATATGATCATGGATCACCGCATGCCGGTGACTAAAAGTACCCCTCTCGCTATCCTGCCCAGACAACCTTACTCGTAGCCCTTGAACAGCGAGGCTTCCCATTGCCAAGGCCTCCGCAGCAGACCAATCAATTGGTCGGGTTCCATCTGCCATAGCCACACGAGCATCAAGCAGTTTCCGTATCTTCGTGTGAGGCTGGAATCGATCAGGTAAAACAACTAACCGACGAAGTAGGCCTTGGAGTTTTTCAAGTGGCACACCTGTGTCTACATCTGCTGCCTCTTTTTCCCGCCCTCCGATATAAAATGCCCAAACGCCAGCGACATCGCTACGATGAACATAGTCGTCTCGTTTTGCAGCTGACAGTTCAGCATCTAAGCGGGCTCGATGTTCTTCCGCAATCCGCATTGCCTCGTCTCTTGACACCTCACCAAGAGTAAGCAGTTTTTCAAGATAGCTTTCATGGACACTGGGCTGCTGTTCGATAACTCGATAAAGAGCAGGTTGCGTGAATGCAGGCTCGTCTGCCTCGTTATGACCCCGTCGCCGAAAACAGTACATGTCAATAACGACGTCTCGCTGGAATTCCCGGCGGAAGTCCATTGCCAGACTTACAACCTGTGCTACCGCCTCAGGATCTTCGCCATTTACATGGAATATTGGAATCTGAAGCATCTTGGCAACATCTGTAGCGTAGACGCAAGAACGAGATTCTTGTGGACCGGTCGTAAAACCAATCTGATTATTCACGACCACATGAAGTGTTCCACCGACGCAGTACGGATCAAGCTCACTCAGATTCAATGTTTCCTGAATGATTCCCTCTCCGGCAAAAGCAGCGTCACCATGTATTAAGATTACCATTCCGTGCTGACGAGCACGGTCGCTTGATCGATCCTGACGGGCACGCATTCGGCCAATCGCAACAGGATTCACGTATTCAAGGTGACTTGGATTAAAGCATAGTGTGAGATGCACCTTCCGACCGTTTTCCGCAACATAGTCTGTGGAATGACCAAGATGATATTTCACATCACCACGGCCCACGTGTAACTCTGGGTCGAGATCGGCAAACTCCCGGAAAATCCTTTGTGGGCTTTTCCTCATGATATTTGCCAACACATTGAGCCTGCCACGGTGAGCCATTGCCATCACAACATCTTGAATATCTTGCGACGCACCTCTCTCGATAGCCATTTCTACGAGCGGAATGAGGCTCTCCGAGCCTTCCAGTGAAAAACTTTTTGAACCCAAGAATCTCTTTTGAATAAATTCCTCGAAAACGGCAGCGGTAGTCATCTGCCGATAAATTCGCAACTGCTGTTTACGATCAAGCTGGATACGATTCTCACAGCCTTCCATTCGTACCTGCAGCCACTGACGTACAAGCAAGTCATCCATATGCATGAACTGGACGCCAATTGAACGACAGTACGTGTTATGCAACCGTCGAATGATTTGCCGCAGTGACATCGACTGAGGCCCCTCAATCGTATCCGTCGAGAAGACTCGATCCATGTCCTCTTCAGTGAGGTCGTAGAAAGTGGGGTCGAGCTCTGGCAATCCAGGCCGAGGACGACCGAGCGGATCGATATCCGCAGTCAAATGACCACGAACACGATATGCACGTACGAGTTGGTCTACCCTGTCCTGTAAAAACGCGAACCTGTCGCTACCTCGGCTTTGACGCGCTTCAGCGGGCAATGGAGCTGGCTTCACTTCACCTGCGGGAGCGTCGGGCAACTGCACGAAGCCCTCAGCAATCGCAAGAGCATGGCCTGTCGCAATACCCTCTGGCGTGATCATCGTATCGTCTTCAAGTAGATCATTCTGTTCTTCGGCTGGGTCTATTGGTCGCTTCGATGGCTCTTGTGGTTGAATGACCTTAGCATTCTCGACCCTCAACGCCTGGGATTGACCGTTGGTGCTGGCTGGCTGCTCGCCTGAAGAATGACCGTTGACGAGCATGTCACCGGACGCATTTACCAGCGAATCGAAATACTGCCGCCAGTCCGCAGAGAGACTTTCAGGATCATGCTGATACTGGGCGAAGAGTTCCTCGAGAAACGCAAGATTCGCAGTTCCTGCTGAATCAATGCTTTCGGTGGTGGTCACTTTAGGGTTCCGGTGTTCACATGGCTAACAGAAGCCGACCAGGGCTCTCTAGATAACCAATGACTTCTTTCAAAAATCGTGCTGCCATAGCACCATCGATCACCCGATGATCATAGGATAGCGAAAGTGGCATCATGAGCCTCGGTTCGACGCGATCTTCATACACAACAGGTAGTTTTCTTGATCTTCCGATCAGAAGAATAGCAACTTCTGGGTAATTGATAATGGGCGTGGAAAACGTCCCACCAATAGCGCCAAGATTACTGATTGTAAACGTGCCGCCACGCAAATCTTCAACTCCATATTGGGCATTTTTCGCTTTATCAGCGGTTGTAGCAATCTCTTTTGCTATTTGCGGAATTGATTGCTTATCACAACCCCGCAATACCGGGACCACCAGACCACGAGGCGTATCAACGGCCAACCCGATGTTGACATAATCTTTGTAGATCAGTTCGCCTTTCTCCATATCAACAGACGAATTGACACCCGGATGCTGACGCAGTGACAGGCTGACCGCTTTCACAACAAAAGCAAGTGCCGTCAACTTCACATCGGTTTTTGCGTATTCGGCAGCACTGTCTTTTCTGAGCCGCTCAAGTTCCGTGACGTCAGCATCGTCAAAGTTTGTAAGATGAGGAATAGTGGCCATGCTGCGAACCATATTCGCGGCGATTGTTTTTCTCATCCGTGACATTTGCTCACGATGAACCGGCCCCCAATCGTCTTGCTCTCCGCCGGAAAACTCTGCCCGAGAGTTCGATCCAGCCTGACCGCCAGATCGACGTACCGACGCCACAACATCCTCACGGATGATCCGTCCCGATGGGCCACTCCCTGAGACTCGTCCAAGATCAACACCGAGTTCGCGTGCTAATCTTCGAACCGCTGGACCAGCTGGATTGATAGTTTCACTTGCCAAAGCTTCGTTCTTCACTTCACCATTTGTCGCCGCGACGGCGGCTGGTGGGTGTGCTGCAGGCGTTGGCTGTTCCACCGCCGCCGGCTCACTCGATTCCACCGCAGGTGATGGCTTTTCTAGCTCGACTGACTCCTTCGTCGGCTGGGACGTTGCGGGCTCTGGAACTGAAGGCTGTGGAGCCGACGCACCAAGGGAAAGCAGGGCCTGCCCGACGTTTACCGTCTCACCCTTTTTGACAAGCACTTCCTGTATCACGCCGCCCGGCGGGCACGGCACTTCAATTACAGCCTTGTCTGTCTCAACTTCAAGCACTGACTGACCTGGCTCAACGACATCGCCAGCCTTCACAAGGACTGAAACGACGTCTCCGGAAGTTATATTTTCACCAAGGTCGGGAAGGGTAAATTCTGTCGCCATTCTATCTCACGCGGGGAATCGATTTGGGTAAGCAGTCCAATCAAATCGAGCCGATTTGATACCAAAATTATGAACGAAATCGCATTTCTAATTCTAGCAGATGTTTTTGGGTCCAACGGACAGGAATAGCTGGAAAAATGATTCTTTGCTGAACTATGCAGAGGCTGGATCAATTTTATCAGGGTCAATGTCCAAGCTCTTAATCGCTTTAGACACGCTGTCAGCACCAATTGCTCCCTGCTTGGCCAACTGAGACAGCGTTCCAACAACGATACATTCGGCATCTACTTCAAAATGACGACGCAATGGCTCACGCGTCTCGCTCCGCCCAAAACCGTCTGTTCCGAGCACAAAAAGCCCACCCGGAATCCAAGGGTCAAGTTGTTCTGGAACAGCTCGAACGTGGTCGCTTGCCGCTACAAACACACCCTCCGCATCAGCGAGGGTATCTTCCAGATAGCTCGTTTTCGGAGACTCCTCCGGATGCAGCATATTCCAACGACGTGCCTCCTGCGCATCTCGCCTCAACTCTTTCCAGCTCGTGACACTCCAAACGGTGCTATTGACGCCCCACGACGTAGCTAGAATCTCAGCCGCTCGCAAAACTTCCCGTAAAATTGCTCCTGATCCAAAAAGATTCACATGAGGCATCCGAGACACAGGCTTCTTTGCTGGAACCTCTCGAAGTTTATACATTCCTTTTAAAATGCCTTCTTCACACCCTTCGGGCATCGAAGGCATTTCATAATTTTCGTTGTATACCGTGACGTAGTAGATCCAGTCTTCACCCTTCGCAAACATGCGATCCATACCCTCAAGCATGATCACCGCAACCTCGTACACGTAAGCAGGGTCATACGCCCGAACTGTGGGGTAAGCCATTGCGAATAGATGACTGTGGCCGTCCTGGTGCTGAAGCCCCTCACCGTTGAGCGTTGTGCGTCCCGCTGTTCCACCGAACATGAAACCACGTGCTCTCATATCACATGCAGCCCAGATCAGGTCACCGATCCGCTGGAAGCCAAACATTGAATAGTAAATAAACATCGGAATCATGGGGACGCCATGGCTGGAATAGCTCGTTCCGGCGGCAACGAAACTAGACATGCTTCCCGCTTCAGTGATTCCCTCTTCAAGAATCTGGCCGTCTTTGGCCTCGCGGTAGTAGAGCAATTGATCTGAATCAACCGGTTCATAAAGCTGACCGGTATGTGCATAGATGCCGCATTGCTTGAACAAGGGATCCATGCCAAAGGTCCGTGATTCATCAGGAACAATCGGCACAATATATTTGCCAACCGACTTGTCTTTGAGCAGCGAAGCCATGAGTGTCACCGCACCTGTGGTTGTTGACACCTCACGACCAGAACTTTTTTCGATGAATGGCCGATACTCGTCGAGACTCGGCGTCTTGAGTCGCGGAGACTTTTCTGGACGAGTCGGAACATACCCCCCAAGAGCCTCGCGACGCTCTCTGAGATACTTCATCTCCGGCGAATCCTCTGCCGGTTTATAAAATGGAGCCTTTGCGACTTCTTCGTCTGAAATCGGAATGCCAAAGCGTGAGCGGAAAGCCCGCAATTCGTCCTCATTCAACTTTTTCTGTTGATGCGTGACATTTCGTCCCTCACCAACCTCGCCAAGCCCATATCCCTTAATCGTTTTTGCAATCACGACTGTAGGCCGATTTGGCATATCTCGCTCATGAACAGCTTTGTGAAATGCTGCATAGACCTTTTCGGGATCATGTCCCCCGCGGCGAAGCTTTTTCAGCTTTTCATCAGAGAGATGGGAAACCATCTCAGCAAGTTCTGGCTCATCCCCAAAGAAGTGCTCTCGAATATAACTACCGGGCATAACGACGTACTTCTGATACTGACCATCAACCACTTCATTCATTCGTTTAAGAAGGAGTCCGTGCTCATCTTTCGCCAGAAGTCCGTCCCACTCCTCACCCCAAATTACCTTGATGACGTTCCAGCCGGCACCACGGAAAACACCCTCCAACTCTTGAATAATCTTCCCGTTCCCGCGAACAGGACCATCCAGACGCTGTAGATTGCAGTTGATAACAAACACAAGATTATCAAGGCCTTCACGGGATGCGAGTGAAATCGCACCTAGCGTTTCCGGTTCATCGCACTCACCATCACCAATGAAACACCAGACCCGTTGGCGACTCGTATCCTTGATACCACGATCTTGAAGGTACTTGTTAAACCGAGCCTGGTAGATCGCCATGATCGGGCCCAGTCCCATTGATACCGTTGGAAACTCCCAGAAGTTGGGCATCAACCACGGATGGGGGTAACTCGAGAGCCCACCTCCCTCAGCGAGCTCACGACGGAAATTTTCAAGGTGTTTTTCTGTAAGTCGGCCTTCAAGAAAAGCACGCGAATAGATACCTGGGGAAGCGTGACCCTGAAAATACACCTGATCACCAGAGTAGTCCTCGCCACGACCACGAATGAAGTGATTCAATGCAACTTCGTAAAGCGTTGCTGCTGAGGCATAAGTTGAAATATGCCCTCCGATACTCTTGTCCTCTCGATTTGCTCGAACCACCATTGCCATAGCGTTCCAGCGAATAATACTTTTGATTCGTCGCTCTAATTCACGGTTACCAGGAAAAGCCGGCTGTCGATCGGTAGGAATAGTGTTGATATACGGCGTGGTCACAACAAAAGGAATCTGCACACCTAGGCGGTATGCTTCTTGCTCGATGGCGTGTAGCAAGTAGGTGGCGCGATCAACGCCTCTGCTTTCCAACACGTACCGGAGGGAATCAAGCCACTCCTGAGTTTCAGTTGGATCAGCATCTACAACCGAAACACCATCGGAATGTTTCGGTTGGCCACCCGCTGAACCAGTGGCTTGTCCAATTGACATCTGCGAATGGACACCACGAGGTAATGCACCTCCCCCTGAAGCCGTTCCGGCGTTACCTTCCCCGACACCTGCAGATTCACCGCGGGACTGATCCAACTCGGAACTGGCCATTGATTTCTCCAACATGAATGATTTTTCCACATTATCACGAAGGTTTCCGCCGGCGTAAAGGTCTACCCGGATCTGGATCGATAGACACAAATGCCGCAAAATCCATTTAGCGTGTTGTAGAAGCGGTACGTGGACGGAAAATTTCAGTCGCTAATCCGAAGTAATTTTCAGCGGAAAAGGCAACAGTTTCCCCTAACGTGGGGTGAGGATGAATAGTTTCTGAAAGATCTCTGGCGGAACAGCCCATTTCGATAGCGAGAGCACCTTCGGCGATGAGTTCACCCGCTCCAGAGCCTACTATGCCCACACCTAGTACTTGATCTGTCTCAGGATCAACAAGTATTTTCGTCATACCATCCGTTCGTCCGAGCGCGTGCGCACGTCCGCTCGCAGCCCAAGGATACCGGCTGATCTCTACTTCACGTCCAGACAATTCGGCCTCTCGCTCAGTCAAACCGGCCCATGCAATCTCAGGGTCGGTAAAGACAACAGCAGGTATTGCCCGTGGGTCAAACAACGCTGGTTCGCCATGCAGTGACTCAACGGCCACCTTACCCTGGTGGCTTGCTCGATGCGCCAGCATCGGCTCCCCGCACACATCACCAATTGCAAGAATGTGAGAGTCACTCGTGCGTTGCTGCTTATCCACTTCAACAAAACCCTTTGCGTCAACAACAACATTGGTGTTTTCCAACCCAATGCCATCCGAGTTGGGTCGGCGGCCGACAGCCACAAGTACACGAGAGAACTTCTCGGTAGTCTCTCCTTCTGGCCCCTCGAAAGAGACCTCAACTCCGTTGCCACTTTCTTTTAGCCCAATTACTTTTGTATTCAACCGTATAGCTTCGAAGAGACCTTTGAGTCTTTTGTGAAGTGGTTTGACAAGGTCTTGATCTGCGCCTGGCAGGAGACCGTCCGTAAGCTCAACCACTGAAACACGTGAACCGAGTTCCGCGTAAACGGTACCCATTTCCAGACCAATGTAACCACCGCCAATCACCAGTAGCGAATCCGGCACATCTTCTAACTGAAGGGCTGCCGTAGAATCCATGACACGAGAGCTACCGATATCAAATGCTGGAATCCGAGCAGGTCGAGAACCACTGGCTAAAATACAGTGATCGAAGGTGAGCGTTTGGCTTCCGGAATCTTTCTGTATCACCTCAATCGCGTTTGATGCCGTAAAGATTGCCTGCCCCTGCAACAGCTGTACATTTCGTCGTTTTGCAAGCTGTGCCAGGCCACCGGTCAGATCACCAATTACTTTCTCCTTACGACTCCTGACAGCATCAATATCAATCTCTGGTGCTGGAAAATGCACACCCCAGTCCTGCATTTCACGCGCTTCGGCAACAACGCGACCGACGTGTAAGAGCGCCTTTGACGGAATACATCCTCGCAGCAAACAGGTACCGCCAAGCCGCGGGTCCTTTTCAACAAGCGTAACTTCCATACCGAGATCCGCGGCCATAAAGGCTGCAGCGTAGCCACCAGGGCCTCCGCCCAGCACCACAAGCGGTGCATGCATGAATTACTCTCCTAAAAGCGTGTACTTCTATCTCTTTTAAACGGTTCTGCAGAAGCTGGAATCGCCTCCACCATAAAACTTGTTGTAGTTTCGATATCTATTTCATACAAGAAACTACTCGAAACAACCGATGTAATGGCCCCCTCCGCCCTCCTTTTCGGGATCGCACGTTTGTTCGCAAATGTCCGATCTGCAGCCCAACTTGATAGAGAAAGCATTGTCACGTTTCGGATTGCAGCTGGCTGTGTTTTGGTTGCTGATGCATTACTTCGCAGCCGTGGCTTCTGGCATCGTGGCCGCCCCGGGCACACGGTTCCGGGAACCTTGATCGTTTCCTTGAAAAAACCGATCGACACCGTAACAACAAATGAAAAAATGTGAGAATTGTATCCTGAAAAAAGTTACACTTGATTTTAAGATATCGCTATTCATCTACTGCGAGAGTGGCGGAATTGGCAGACGCGCTGGATTTAGGTTCCAGTACCGCAAGGTGTGGGGGTTCGACTCCCCCCTCTCGCACTCACTACACTAACAAGTTGTCCCGACGGGAATTAGCCGGTCATCATACGTGAGCGGCCAAGTGCTTCCTCAGCCTCTTCTATTTTTCCCGCCCGCATACAGGCAACACTCAGTGCGGTGTAGCTGAACGGCTCATTTGGTTCGAGCTCACACACACGCCTTGCGTGCTCAACAGCTTTCTCGTGTCGCTCTAATCGAGTACACCAGGCCGCCAACGCTGAATAGGCCAGTGCGAAGTCGGGGTTTGCGACAACGACTTCCTCGAGGGCAGCCACTGCCTCTTCAAGCTTGCCGTCATTTTTCAATTTCTCCGCCGCCTCATATGCATCATCTCGATTCATCACTGCAACCTTTCCAGAAAATTCACTCTACTTCGTTCGGCTGTTTTCCAACGCTCACATACATGAACAAATTTTAGCGTTATTTCGCCCATTGTCGCCTCTTTGCTGTTTATTTAGCTACTCTCCGGAAAACACGAAGAATAGGCGAACTTGGTCCTTACCTTGTTTTTAATTCTGACAAAATGGGATTGAATTCAAACGGCCTGCAGACCGATAAACCGCTGAGATGGCATTCTTGCTATACACCCCGCACAACAGGCAATTCGTGAGCATTCATCCACTGGCACTCGTGAGTCCCGAAGCTGAACTGGGAGTCGGCATTACAGTGTCTGCGTTTGCGACGATTGAAGCCGGCGTATCTCTTGGAGACTTTTGTGCAGTTGGAAGCGGTGCCGTTATCAAAACTGGTGTTTCCATAGGCTCCAACAATGAGATTGGTGAACATTCTGTTATTGGTGGGCAACCTCAACATACTGCCCGTCCAGAGACAGTCGGAACGGTTGTCATTGGTAGCAACAACGTTTTTCGGGAAG
>CBFIHW010000073.1:0-14636 GCA_965662325.1 uncultured Pirellulales bacterium
GCATGTCAGTGATGTTTCCAACAATTTACGGAATCGCACTCAATGGACTCAGTCCGAATGATGCCAAATTAGGGTCAGCCGGGCTGATTTTTGCGATTGTTGGCGGTGCGTTTATGCCGCGGTATCAAGGAGCAATGATTGACGGAGCCGGGATGACGATCGCTGGGCAGGCGCTTGAATCAGTGCGACTTTCATTCTTCCTTCCGCTCAGTTGTTTTATCGTTATCGCAATTTTTGGTTTTGCGGTTGCAGTATGTTCTCCTAGGCCAGTTGCAGAGTCCTGATCGGTAGAACGGTTCAATCCACAAGAGTTTCCTAGTCGGTGAGAAATAATCCATGAGTATAGCCCCCACAGTCTGGAACGGTGTTCTCCCACGAGTTGGTATTCGGCCAACTATTGATGGTCGACTTGGTGGAGTTCGTGAATCGTTAGAAGACCAGACAATGAACCTCGCCAAGCGAGTTGCAGAATTAATATCGAGCCAGCTGCGGTATCCGAATGGAGAAGTAGTCAACTGTGTCATAGCAGAAACATGCATCGGTGGAGTTGCCGAGGCAAGCGCATGCGATGACTTGTTTCGCCGTGAAAACGTCGGTGTTTCACTGACTGTGACACCCTGCTGGTGTTATGGTAGCGAGACTATGGATATGGATCCGCTACGTCCTAAAGCTGTGTTTGGATTTAATGGAACGGAGCGCCCAGGCGCGGTGTACCTGGCTGCAGTGCTCGCAGGGCATAGTCAGAAAGGAATACCGGCATTTGGAATTTACGGCCGAGATGTTCAGGATGCAGGTGATGCTGCTATGCCTGCTGATGTACGGGGTAAAATCCTGGATTTTGTGCAGTGCGGTTTAGCTGCAGCTTTAATGCGAGGAAAAGCCTATTTATCGATGGGCGGGACCTCGATGGGTATCGCCGGTTCGATGGTCGACTATGCATTCTGGGAGAAGTGGCTCGGCATGCGAGTTGAGGACATTGATATGACTGAGTTCGTTGGTCGTATGCAGAAGGGGCAGTTTGATCCAGAAGAGTACCAACGAGCGACCACGTGGGTGAAGGAACATTGCGTAGAAGGTGAAGACTATAACAGCCAGGAGACTCAGCGATCGAGAGAGCAGATCGATTCGGAATGGTCAGACTCTGTGAAAATGTCGTTGATCGCTCGAGATCTGATGGTTGGTAATCCGCAGCTCGCTAAGATGGGCTTGGAGGAACAGGCGCAGGGGCACGGTGCCATTGCTTCTGGGTTCCAAGGGCAACGGCAATGGACTGATCACTTTCCGAACGGTGATTTTCTTGAAGCGATTCTGAATACTTCATTTGACTGGAATGGAAAACGATCGCCATACATCGTCGCAACCGAAAATGATGCACTCAATGCAGCAACAATGCTGTTTGGTCACCTGCTCACTAATTCCGCACAAATATTTGCCGATCTTCGGACATATTGGAGCCCGGAGGCTGTTGCAACCGCTTGCGATGGCTATCAACTTCAGGGTGCTGCTGCTGATGGTCTTCTCCACCTTATCAATTCTGGTCCGGCTGCACTCGATGGTACGGGGCAACAGGTAAGCCAGAACGGCACGCCAACCATGAAGCCGTTCTGGGAAATAACAGATGATGAAGTGACAAAGTGCCTCAAGGCAACAACATGGCACCCATCGATAACCGAATACTTTCCGGGTGGCGGCCTGAGTACTCGATATCGAACCTTGGGAGATATGCCGGCCACAATGACTCGAATTAATCTTGTGGCGGGCCTCGGGCCAGCAATTCAGATTGCTGAGGGGCAGACGGTCGAACTCCCAGATTCAGTTCATGATGTGCTTGACCAACGCACGAATCCAACGTGGCCAACGACCTGGTTTGCGCCGAACATTACAGGACGTGGGGCGTTTACCTCAACGTATGAGGTGATGAATCATTGGGGGGCAAATCACTGTGTGATGACAGCTGGCCACGTTGGACACCTGTTTATCACATTAGCCTCTATTCTTCGAATTCCTGTGTACATGCATAATGTGTCAGACGATCGAGTCTTTCGGCCAAGTGCGTGGAATGCTTTTGGAACTGCCGGTCTCGAAGGGGCGGACTTTCGGGCATGTGAAGCATTTGGTCCGCTCTACGCACGTGCCTGATACATTCTTGTTGTGTTGTACGCAGTGTGACAATCAGCACCTTTCAGGGACACAGGATCATTATGTCAACAACAACGTTAGAAACTCTGCTCGAACTTTCTCATTTTCTTGGTGAAGAGAAGCGTCAGTTGGCGATACTTGGTGAAGGAAATACGTCGGCACAGGTTGACGATCAGACGTTTCTTGTTAAAGCAAGTGGAAGTTGTCTTCAGACTCTTGCGAAAGATGATCTTGTTGCCTGTCGATTCGATGCCCTGCTTCCGATGCTTGATCAGGACGAAATGTCAGATCAGGCAATTGAGGAATCACTCATGGCGAGTCGGGTCGATGCATCAGCAAAGAAGCCCTCTGTTGAAACTCTTTTTCATGCGTATCTCCTTTCATTAGAAGATGTTCATTTTGTAGGCCACACGCATAGTATTGCGGTTAATCAAATTCTCTGCTCACCGCTTGCAGGTCAATTTGCAACGCGCAAGCTTTTTCCTGATGAGATTGTGTGTTGTGGGGCCCGTTCGGTGTTGATTCCTTACACAGACCCCGGTCTAACGCTTTCGAAGTCTATTCGTGGTGAAACAGATTTATTTTTAAAGGAGAATGGTTGTGCGCCGCGAGTGATTCTTTTAGAAAATCATGGGATTATAACTTTGGGCAAGACGTCAGGAGCCGTGAAGGCGGCGATGCTTATGGCTCAAAAAGCTGCAGAGATATTTGTAGGTGCTGCAGCTTTAGGAGGCCCTGTATTCATGAGCCCAGAAGATGTCAGTCGTATTGCAAATCGAACTGACGAGCACTATCGACAGCGTGCGTTGAAGTTGTAGGGTGTATTTGCGTTGTGTTATCAGTCTTTGGAAGAAAGGGCCAGCACGATTAAAGGAAAGTCGTGTGTTCTCCTGATGGAGCAATATTTTCAGGAAGCTACACTATAGTGTTTATGTGTTGCTTCGAAGTATCGGAATACTGTTGTGAAATCATCATACGGGTGTTCACTTGGTGACTGACGGTAGCGGATTTATTTGTTGTGGCGGCACCATCTGTGAAAGTCAGCGTCGTTTGTTTGGTAGGGAATTGAAAGATGAGATTTGGCATTGTTGTTTGTGTGCTCGCTGTAATCCTGCCAATGGGGGTTGTTTGCGAAAGTATTGCGGCTGAAAAGGTGGTGAGCCAGCCCGGTATGGAGGGCTTATGGGGTGCCCGCGTTGTGAAGCTTCGGGCTGAGGACGCCAAGCGAGGGCAGCTTTTTGATCAAGGCAATTATGCAATGTTTATCCACTGGGGCCTGTATTCCCAGCTAGGAAATAAAGTCGATGGTGAGACTTATTACGGAATCGGCGAATGGATAATGAATCCGCGAATGGCTGGAATTCCTGTACCTGAATATAAAAAACTAGCCAAAACTTTTAACCCAGTAAATTTTGATGCTCGCGGTATTGCAAAACTTGCCCGTGCTGCAGGGATGAAGTACATCGTCATTACGGCAAAACATCATGATGGTTTCGCGATGTATAAATCTGATGCATGTGCCTTCAATGTTGTTGATGCGACGCCTTGGGGCAAGGATCCAATGAAAGATTTGGCGGCGGCTTGTCGTGAAGAAGGACTCGGTTTCGGTTTTTATTATTCACATAACCAGGACTGGACTTTTCCTGGTGGCGGCGGCGGGCCGCAAGTTGACGCGAGCGGCAAATCAGCAACATTCGACGACTATTTTCAGAAGAAATGTCTTCCTCAGGTGCGGGAAATTACGACGCAATATGGTCCAATTGAAATCGTCTGGTTTGATACACCTGGGAAAATGCCTAAGCACTATGTTGAGAAACTCGTTGAAGTAGTGCACAAGAATCAGCCCGGGGCGCTTGTGTCTGGACGAGCTGGTCATGAATTAGGTGATTATCAGACCCTCGGTGATATGGAGGTGCCAATTGTAAACGTCGATGGGCTCTGGGAAAGTGTTGACACTACAAACGATTCCTGGGCTTATGCGTGGTACGACGAGAACTGGAAGTCTCCAAAGCAAATTCTGGAGCGATTGGTTGCTTGTGTGGCACGGGGCGGCACCTACATGCTGAATATCGGCCCCCGTGGTGATGGCAGCGTATCCGCCCGATGTGCCGCGGCATTACGTGACGCGGGAGCGTGGATTGCTCGCTATCCTCAGGTTATCTACGACGTCCAGGGCTCTCCTTGGAAGCATGCCATGCCATGGGGTGATATAACTCAGAAGGAAAACTCGTTATTTTTGACAGTTTTTGAATGGCCGGAATCCGGCCAGCTCTATCTGCCAAACATCGAACAGGATGTCCGGGAGGCACGTTTGTTGCTTCCCGGTGATATGTCCGCGAAACTCCGTTGGCAGCGTCGTGGGCAACATGTTGTGCTTGAGTTGCCACCACGACCTCCAGAATCACTCGCATCGGTTATCAAACTTTCATTCCAAGAAAAACCAGTTGTTGATCCGGCGCTGACGCTTGATCCGGAAGCGAAGACGGAACTCGCCGTTGAGTTTGCTCAGGTCAATGGAGTAAAGAAGTCAGAGAAGCGATGGATGGAAAAGTTTGGTGAATGGAAGCGGATAGTTCATGGGCATGAGTTTGGTCCGAACGCGAACTTGTCATGGGAAGTAGATGTTCTTGTGCCAGGTGAGTATCAGGTCTCGTTGAATTACGCCGGAGAGGGAAGGCTTGTGTGGTCCGTAGGTGTTGATGGCGGTGAATCGATCCAGAATCAGCAGAATTCATCTCATAATTACCAGACGTTTCCGATTGGATGGCTTCATTTTCCAAAGAGTGGTAGGTATCGAGTGTCAGTTCAATGTCTTGAAGGGAACGTTGAGAAAGCAAGCTTGCATGCAATTCTTTTTGATGCAGTGCGGTAACACATTTTCAGTTCCAGCAGTATCTTCATACTCTTTCTGTGGTTATTCGCCTCGTTCGTACGTTGGTCAAACACCCTAGTGGGCACTGAGAGCAGTTCAGACAAGTCGCTAGGATATTTTCTTCGATTATGCCTGTTTGCTGGTCCGAAAATCGCTTGCTGGAAGCGTGTATGGTAAATTTCGACCGCGTACCGCCGGGTTGGTCTTTCCTTCGGCGTGGTCGCGAGATGCGTGCATCCGCCAGATTCCGTTCGTTGTGCGTTTGTGTAGTTGTCATGTCGGCAATTACCGCCCCGCCCCGTTGGCTCATTTGACGGAGGCACGAATTTGCAATGGGACTGTATTCAGGGTGTCACGAGACTAGTCTGGTGGATTCTAGAAGACTTGCCCGTTCAACTGAGAAAGAGTCCATTTGCAGTTGAGTTGAGATCCCACACATTGAATCGGCGATCAGATGAGCCGTTCCTGTTGAGAGATGGAAACCAGAACGGAAATGTCCAGTTGCTAACCACGCATTGTCTACTGCAGGCACACGACCAATAGTTGGTAATCCGTCAGGTGAGCCGGGTCTTAATCCGGCCCAAAAAGCCTCTGGCTGCTGAGACATGAGGTCGGGGAGAAGATCGCCAGCAAGTGTGCTTAGTCGTGCAAGAGAGAAAGACGTGGTTGATGCGTCAAAACCAACGTCTTCGATTGTTGATCCGATAAGAAGATGCCCATCGCACCGTGGAATCATATAGTCAAGCCCTGAGCCAATATTAATTATGTGTCGGAGTGCTCCAGGGTTAGTTTTGTGGAGCAGGATCTGTCCTCGCCATGGCTTTGTGGGTAGGTTGAGATTGAGAATCTGTAGCAATCGCTCTGACCACGCGCCGGCAGCAATACAAAATTGGCCTGCATGGATGGAACACGGTATCGAGTTCTGACCTGCAATGTTCATCTCAACAATTCGGCCAGAATCTACATTGAAGCTTTCTACCTGTACGCCATCGAATACCTCTACACCACGGTTCAAACAAGCTTCTCGCAGCGCTTTGAGGTGGCGTGGGGGTCGGACTTGTGTCTCGTCTGGGAGGTAGTAAGCACTTCGCAGATGGTCTGTAATAAATTGACTATTAAGAACAGGTTCGATGTTCCTCAGGTCCTTCGAAGAAATAGGTTGATGCTCTACTTGTAAGCGTTCCCATTTTTTCACACTGTCAAGAATGTCAGCTTCTGTTTCTTCGGTTGTTGCTATCGCAAGGCTGCCACAGCGACGATAACCATTGTCGATGCCCGTCTCTTCAAAAAGAGATTCAGCCCATTGTTGGTGTAGTTGATCGCTATACTGAGTCAATTGCTCAAGGGATGTTCCCCGAATTTGGGTACGTGTCTCTCGTGGCTGAGCCGGAAAAATACCCGCCGCAGCCCAACTTGCACCATTCCGAAGAGAATCACGACTCACAACAGATACAGATTTACCACGTCCAGCAAGTTCCCGTGCTATCGAGAGTCCTATGACACCGCCTCCAACAATACAACAGTCATGCATTCGTCGGGACCTGTGGGCTGTCAGCTATGTTTACGTAGACGTGGACATGTGGCGCTCCTCGGAAATGCCAGACGAATGCAGGTCCCTCGAGACGCCAGTTGTCCCACACGCCATCATTCCCTAGGTCTTTCTGCTGGTAGAAAACGAGACGGCATGCATCGATTCCGCCTTGTGAGGCAAGGCATTGATTGACTTCAGCCTGGTCACTTGGCCGAAACGGTTCAAGAAGCAGTTTGAGAACCTTATCCAGTTCTTCCTTTTGTTCGGTAGTAAGGTCTGTGACTGATAGTCCTGGCCGTTCGGCTTTCCCGTGAAAGCTGATGGCGGTCTCTTTTGGTGAACGCTGAACAAGCGATTGGGCCTGCTGGTGTCGATCAAGCATGCCATACACCTTGTTTGCAGCGATGGCTTGCGGCCAAAAAACATTGTCCGGATGAGTAGGTTCTTCAGTGAAGCTGCCTGTATCATGGCCGTAGAAGATAGGTCCACCGAAGGCAACATGTTCAGCAGAGTCACCATCACACCTTAGAGTCATGTGCCGACCCGTTAATAAAAACTGGAACTGGCCACTCCCGGGCTCACCAAGTAGAGATACGCTTTGCGAGTAACCGAAACCACCGCAGTCGTCTTCCAGTTGTTTATCAAAACGAGGTTGCCATGCCGGTGTGATGAGGCCATTGAAGATTTCGCGAATCATTCCCTGTTGTGAGGGTGTGAAAAAGTCACTCGCAATCTCTGGTTTGCTTGCCTGCCAATTATTTGCGACTCTGGTGCGAAGTAATCCGTACTTGGGATGCTTGTAATCCCATGGGAAGCAGACCTGTTTTCGCTGAACTGGTGAAAGTGATGCATGGAGTTCTCCGGCGAGTGTTTCCGCCGTGGGAGATTGCTTTGCTTCCGCTGCATAAGCCTTAGACCAATCAGAACCGCGGAGCAAAGAAGTCAAACTGATTGCTGCCGAGGCGCTTGTAAGAAAATGCCTGCGTGAGGTCGATTTGTCTGTCTGTGATGAAGACATGGTAAGGGGTCCTTGTTTCTTCCGTTGTTGTTTAAAAATATGTCTGCGAGGTGAATAAAAGGGTGGGCCACGGGTATGTTTCGTTTCCGTTGACTTTCAGAGCGTAACACAGATAAGCCTCCGATAGATAATAGCAGGAATCCTTGATCAATAACGTCGTTGACACTCACGGCAAAAGAAAGTTGAACGTTGAGCCTGGACGACACGTTGGATTTTTGTTCCGCAACGAAAACACTCGTTTTCAGAGCGTCCATACACTTTGTGGAACCGCTGGTATCTGCCAGGGCGATTATCAGCTGTTCTATATGTTTCATCGCCGATGGAAGAACCTTCCATTTTGATCGCATGGTGGAGTATGCGGGAACATGCTTTGGCTATGCGGTCACAGGTGGCCTGGCTTAATCGATGGCATCGGGTTCGGGGATCAACTTTGGCCTCATGCAGAATTTCAGAGGCATAGATATTACCAACGCCGGCGAGTATTTTTTGATCAAGGAGTGCAACTTTTATATGACGCCTTGAGGAATGGATTTTGTCATGGAGGGCAAAACCAGTGATGGTAAGAGCATCAGGTCCAAGCAAATGGCTTCCATAGCGAGATTTGAACGTTGATTTGTCAATCAGAGTAATCGTTCCTAATCCTCGTCGATCCCAGAAGATGAGCGGTGGCGTTTTTGCTGTGGTGATTACCAGCCGCACGTGCTGTTGCGTTGGTGGTGGAACTCGCAGAAGCAGACCAGTCATTCGAGGCTCAAAAACGAGGAATGAATCTACGCGATTTCTATTGTGTCGTATACGTAACACGGCCCGTTTACCGAGACGTATGATTTCCATAATGCGTGCCCGGTGAAGTTTGGCTGCCATGGTTTTTGGCCGTGGGTCAATTGGAGACGGACGGCGGGTGTTTCGTGGAAACTGTGTGGTTGTAATAATTTTGCCGCGGAAACAGGCAATTCCGCGGCACATTGTTTCAACTTCGGGGAGTTCTGGCATCGGTCACGCGAGATACGAGAGAAAGGTGGAATTCACCAGGTCAAAATTCATGATAGGAGGCTACAATTCGTCAAGAGTCGAATTTTGCTGGAGGATGGTAAATAATAGAACCCATGAGTGATTAGGCTGCGTTTAATGTTTGGAGTTTTGAATGTCTAGTGTTCACGCTGAGACGGTTGACCAAAAGCTTTCTGCAGTACCTGATGATCTTGGTCGTTTCGGTCGCTTTGGTGGCCGCTATGTACCTGAGACACTTTCTGCAGCGCTCGATCAGTTGGAGAAGGCATATGAAGAAGCAATTGCCGACCCAGAGTTTATCAGTGAACTCGAAGGATTATTTGCAGCCTTCGTTGGACGTCCCACCCCCCTGCTTTTCGCCCGGAGGCTTACTGAGAAAGCGGGCGGTGCTCAGATTTACTTTAAGCGAGAGGATCTCAGCCATACAGGGGCTCACAAAATCAATAATACGCTGGGGCAGGCACTGCTTGCCATTCGCATGGGCAAGCAGCGAATTATTGCTGAGACTGGAGCAGGCCAGCACGGTGTTGCAACTGCAACGGCATGTGCACGATTTGGACTTGAATGCGTTGTCTATATGGGATCAGAGGACGTGCGTCGCCAGTCCCCGAACGTTCGAACGATGAAATTAATGGGTGCCGAGGTCCGCTCCGTAGAGAGTGGATCCCGTACGTTGCGAGATGCAATAAACGAAGCAATGCGAGACTGGATGGCATCTGTTGAGACAACGCATTACATCATTGGATCGGTGGTAGGTCCACATCCTTTTCCACGTATTGTTCGTGATTTCCAATCAGTTATTGGGCGCGAGACGATAGATTGTTGCAAAAGCCTCTTTGGCAGGCTCCCCAATACTGTTGTGGCGTGTGTTGGTGGCGGCAGTAATGCAGCCGGCATGTTCTATCCCTTCGTCGATTATCCGGATGTTCGTCTTGTTGGTGTTGAGGCAGGAGGCCGCTCAAGTGGTGACGGTGAGCATGCTGCCCCCCTTACCTATGGGACACCAGGTATTCTTCATGGCAGTCTGAGTTACGTATTACAGGACGCTGATGGGCAGACGGCTGACGTTCATTCAGTGTCTGCGGGTCTGGATTATCCAGGAGTTGGACCGGAACACAGTTTCTGGCGAGATTCTGGTCGCGTTGACTATACCAGTGTGACCGATGCTGCGGCACTCGATGCTTTCGATACGGTAGCCCAGCAAGAGGGAGTTCTTCCCGCGCTTGAAACTTCACATGCCCTGGCATGGGCCGTTGATGCTGCTTCCAAGATGCGTCCTGAAGAAATCTTGGTAGTTTGCATGTCGGGCCGTGGTGATAAGGATGCTGCTGAGATAGCAAGGCTGCGTGGGCACGAATGATCAGTTGAATGATCTGACTCGATGCCTTGCCCGTATATACTTTTCCAGAAGAAGAAACAGACGATAAATGGCTTCCAAAAACGGCAAGAAAAAAACAGGAATCAATCTTTTGGAAGACGCGTTTGCTTTATGCAAAACTGAGTCACGTCGTGCTGTTGCACCATTTGTTACAGCCGGTGATCCAGATAGTGAGTCAACATCTGCTATTTTGGAGTCGATCTACGCAGCGGGGGCCACGTGTTGTGAGCTTGGTGTTCCCTATAGCGATCCGATTGCTGATGGGCCGGTAATTCAGGCCTCGTATACCCGTGCACTCAGCGCTGGCATGACTCTTGAAAAAATGTTTGATGTCGTTGCTACGTTTTCTAGGTCACGCTCGATGCCATTACTGGCGATGGCTAGTTATTCACTTATATTTCGAAATGGTATCGAGACGTTTGTAAAACGTGGTGAGGCAAGTGGTCTAGCAGGGTTCGTTGTTCCGGACTTGCCGTTAGAGGAGTCTGATGAGCTGGACACGCAGTGCCGGCAGGCTGGCCTTGCTCTTGTGCGACTCGTCACGCCTACAACGCCGCCGGAGCGGGCTCGAGAGATCGCCAGACGGTCGACGGGATTTCTTTATTGTGTATCAGTTGCAGGAGTGACGGGAGAGCGGACTGCCTTGCCAGAGAATCTTGTTGAACGTATTCAATGGCTACGTGAAGAGTCAGACGTGCCAATATTGGTAGGTTTTGGAATATCAACTGCTGATCAGGCAAGAGAGGTAGCTTCAGTTGCTGACGGTGTAATTGTCGGCTCTGCGGTTGTCCGTTGCGTAGAAAAGGCTAGAGAAGGGACGTCAATGCCTGATGCTGTAGGCGATTTTGTTCGCGAACTTGTCGAATCGTGTCGTCTCAACTGATCTCATGCGTATGACAATGTCAGGTCGGAATGACGGACTTCAAGACCTGAGCTGGCCATGGCGGGTCATACGTGCAGGACTCAATCGGACATCCTGCTTTTACAAGTGCCGCCACGGCTTCTTCAATCGGACCACGGTTGGTTGGTACACAGCAGGTGAAGAAATCGTCATCGATTACCGTGCTGGAATGAGTGAGGTGGCCGATAGTCTTGGCCGCTTGTACTGCAGAAGATGGGCATTTCAGACGAATTCTCCATTCGTTTACATCGGTAAATAGTGCGGGCTGGAAACGACCAGCGGTTACTTTCTGTCCGTCATTTACAACGAGTAGGTCCGTAAAGCTATCTGGAACATTTGCATCGTTGAAAGCAGCAAGAATGATTCGGCCTGTAATTTGGGCATTGGTCGTCAGTCGGTCAATGATCTGGTAGCCAACAGGATCAAGGCCAGTGTACGGGTTGTCGAGTAGCAAGATATGGGGCTCGCACAGCAATGCTCGAGCAATTAGCAATCGCTTGCTTTGGCCAGAAGAAAGCGTGTCGATTCGGTGTCCTCGCAAGTTGCTAAGACAAACCTCTTCTAAAGTACGGTTTACCGCTTCAGCAATTTGTTTCCCATGGAGTCCGGCGCTCGTTGCGAATAACTCGAGGCATTCATCTGCTCGTATCATGGGCCATGTTGTGACGCTGTCGGGCACAAAGCCAATGTGTTCTTGTGTTTGCTGTGAGCGGTTCGTTGACGAGAAGTCTGCGAAGGATACCTTGCCTGACTGAATGGGCAGAAGCGAGGCAATCGTTTCAAGGAGCGTGGTTTTTCCAGATCCTGTGAGTCCAATAACTGCAACAGATTGCCCGGGGTGAATCGTGTGCGTGAATTGATTTAATGCAATGACGCCCTGTCTCTGGACAGTAACTTGTTCGAGCGAAATCATTGGTTCCCTGCATTTGAGGCATCATTGCCTTTGAGCCGTTGAATGGTCATCTCGATCGCGACGACAAGCCCTTTAGCTTTGTTCAGAGTCTCATCAAATTCCTTTTCAGGTTGACTGTCCGCAACAATTCCTGCCCCCGACTGAACATGAGCATTGCCTTTTGTGATAACAATAGTTCGCAGTGCAATACAGGTGTCCATTGAGCCGCAAAAATCGATATAGCCAACAGCGCCAGCGTACGGGCCTCGCTTGTTCGGTTCGAGTTCATCGATGATTTCCATTGCACGGATCTTTGGTGCTCCAGATACGGTACCAGCGGGTAAGCACGCTCGAAGTGCGTCAAAAGCAGAAGCCTCCGGAAGTAGTTTGCCGTTGACGTTGCTTGTTATATGCATGACGTGGCTGTACCGTTCAATGGTCATGATGTCATTGAGTTCGACAGATCCGATCTCTGAGACTCGTCCAATATCATTTCGGCCGAGGTCAATAAGCATGACGTGCTCAGCGCGTTCTTTCGGATCTGCAAGCAGGCCGTCAGCAAGTTCGGTATCTTCCTCAGGGGTTGCGCCACGTGGCCGAGTGCCTGCTAAAGGCCGGACAGTGACTTTTCTGTCCATAACACGAACCATGATTTCGGGCGAACTTCCAACGAGTGTTGCAGATGGCGTGCGGAGGCAGAACATGAACGGACTTGGATTGACCACACGAAGTGTTCGATAGAGTTCAAGTGGTGAGACATCAAATGGTATTGAGAGCCGACGGCTTAGCACCACCTGAAAGATGTCGCCGGCATGAATATAATCGACAGCCTTTCCGACAGCTTTTAAATAGTCGTCCCGACTTCGATTAGCAGTGATGGTCTCTTGGGTCAGTTGGCCAGGGTTCTTGATTGAACTTATGTCATGAAGAGGAGGCCAGCCACAATCCTGATTCAGCTTTTCGATGGTCTGATCCACGCATTTCTTTGTGGATTCATAAGCCGATTTTATTGCTTCGGGAGATTTGTCTTCTGTTTTGGCTAAGGCGACGACGTCAATAGATTTTGAAACATGATCGAAAACAATGAGCCGATCGTAAAGTGCAAAATAGATGTCAGGTAAGCCGAGGTCATCTGGAGGTGTATGTGGAAGATGCTCGGCATATCGAATCGCATCGTATGCCGCATAGCCAATTGCACCGCTCGTAAACGGTGGCAGTTCGTCGAGACGGGCTGGTCTAAAAAGCTCCATTTGCTTCTCGAGTTCAGCTAATGGATCGTCGACGCGCAGCGTCTCCTCTGGCAGTCCTTTTCGCCGTATTATTACCTCTGAGCCGTGGGCCTCAAACTGCATGAATGGCTCGGATCCGAGGAAACTGTACCGCCCAACTTTTTCCCCCCCAATAACGCTTTCAAAGAGGCATCCGTCTGATCCGGTGTCGATGCGAGCAAAAGCTGACAGGGGTGTTAGGGAGTCGGCGAATATGCGTCGATAAACCGGGATGAGATTTTCTTGCTGGGCTAACTCTGAAAAATGCTTGAAGTTCGGGAAATGGTTCATTGGAGTAGCAGTTACGTTATTTCCACAAATTTTCAGTACGGCCTTTGATCCTATTTGGGACTATGGGTTAGCAGGAGTCAATGGGGAGCAAGATTGCTTTTTATGACCGTGTTCATTCAATGGAGAGCCACCGTAAATGGAGAGCCAGTTTTGTCTGGTTAAACCCCCCGTTTTTTAGTAGTGTGGATCGATTGAAGTCTATTTTTTGTTGGAGAAGGGGAACTCATGTGGCTTTTGGAGACGGCCTCGCTCCAAGATTGAATGTATGAAGCGATTTGGCTCTGCCACGATATTTCCGCGAAGTTTTTGTTGGAATAGCGATAGTTTCCGAGGTTTATGCGAGTCGTTGTCTTTCGGAAAAAGTGATATTTTTGCAGAGTGTTAGTGTGCTTTGCACCGAGTACAGGTAACATTAGTTTATTGAATGTCAGAAAACTTCGGCATCTTGTGAGGAGAACTCCCAGATATCGTTGTTGATGTTTAGAAAGCGTGCTAAGGGGCAACGACATGCAGTGTCAACAATGTGATAAACAGGCGATGTTTCATATCACAGAATTGGAGGCTGGTGAAGTTCGTGAACTACACCTGTGTGAGGATCATGCGCGGGTCTATCTCAATCAGGCCGAGGCTGATTCGCAGCAAGAAGACGCCGGTGCTACGGGCGGGCCTCTTGGTGTTGGGCAAACAGCAAAAGAACTTTCGGAGATTGATCAACGAGTATGTGATATGTGCGGCATAACATTTTTTGAGTTTCGTAACCAAGGCAGGCTGGGATGTCCGCACGATTATGTGCAGTTTGAAAATGAGCTCGAACCCCTGATTGCAAACATCCACGGAGAGGTTGAGCACCGGGGTCGTCGACCAAATCGCCAAAAATCGGTAGGAGGAGAAGTTCTGCCTGAATCAACAGAGGAGCTCACACGCGTGATAGGAATGCGAAAAGACATTCGTAATGCGGTGGAGGGTGAAGACTATGAGAGGGCTGGAAAGCTTCGGGATAATATTCAGAAGATTCTTCAAAAATGGCATGCAGAAGATTCGAAAGACTAGCTTTTTACGGTTGAAGCAGAAAACGCTATTCCCCGAGCACGTAGTCTGGCTGCGTTTAGATTTTTGAAACAGGAATACTGTTATAGTAAGTTCATGAAATTTGAAGTGCTAAAAACATCTGTCGGTGAATGGCTCAAGGGGACTGGTCCTGAGTCGGATATTGTCATGAGTAGCCGGGTTCGACTTGCACGAAATCTTGCGCAATATCCCTTTGTAGGTCGAGCCTCAGAGACAGAGCGGAGTGAAATCGAGAATTTTCTTCGCTCGCACCTTACGAAAACATCT